>NZ_JBEXPK010000086.1:0-33004 GCF_040612015.1 Streptomyces sp. NPDC006476
CGCCGTGGCGGTGAGCAGTCCGGCGGCGAGCGCGGCAGTGGCACCGGCCGCCAGCAGCGCGCGTCTGACGCCGCGTATCCACGGTGGCTTGATCACGAAGGAACTCCTTCACAGGGCGGGATGTGATGTGAGCGTCGACGAAC
Organism: Streptomyces sp. NPDC006476; assembly: GCF_040612015.1. Classification (NCBI taxonomy): domain Bacteria; kingdom Bacillati; phylum Actinomycetota; class Actinomycetes; order Kitasatosporales; family Streptomycetaceae; genus Streptomyces; species Streptomyces sp. NPDC006476. The sequence continues at coordinate 144 of NZ_JBEXPK010000086.1, forward strand.
CCCCGGTGTCCGGCTGTGCGGACGGCGCGAGTTTGGTTGACGCCGCCGGGTCCGGTGCGGATTCGTCCCTCTCGGCACCGGACCCGGGGCTGGTCGCCCGTCAGCTCCAGGGGGAGGCGGCGAGCCAGCTGGTGTCCTGGGCCCAGTTCGAGGTGGTGTCCCAGGTGTTGGTACCGCCGTCGCTTGCGACGTAGCCGCTGAAGCTGTAGTGGCGGATGTACTTGGCCGGGTAGTTGTAGGACTGCAGGGAGTAGCCCGTGCCGCTGTTTCCCGGCTTGGAGCAGAAGGTGGCGTCGGCGGCGAACTGGCTGGTGCCGTCGTTGGGCTGGAGGTGGAGCTGGAAGGCGTAGTGCCTGATGAAACTGCCGGGGGTGTTGGCCGACTCGAAGGAGACGCAGTTGCTGTTGGCCAGGCCGGCGCGGACGATCCAGGTGGCGTCGCCCTTTACGGTGGTCGAGCTGGTGGAGGTCACCGGCGCGATCACGACCTTGTCGTCGCTGGTGTCGTGCTGCAGGTAGTCGCCGGTGCAGCAGGAGGTGGTGGCCTGCAGCGACACCTTCGCGCCCGGGGTGAAGGGGGTGGTGGTGCTGTAGCCGGCCGCGGTGATGTTGGCCTGGACCGCGGCGTCGGTGGCGTCGGAGGGGTAGCCCTGGACCATGGCACCCTCGTAGAAGGTGCCCGCGCTCGCGTTGCGGTTGGTCTGGCAGCAGTCACCGCCGCTGCCGAGGATGATCGCGCCCTGCTTGTGCATCGGGCTCCATCCGCTGGGCAGCGCGCCGCTGTAGAGCTGCGTCAGGCTCCCGGACTGGGCGTTGGCACCCTTCAGCGCCATCTGGGTGGTGCCGTTGTTCTTGAACATCGCGGTGACGAAGCGGCTGGTCTCGGAGACCTGGTTGGGGTTCCACGCCTTGCTGCCGCCGCTGAACAGGCCGTTTTCGATGTCCGCCTGCACCCACGGACCGGTTCCGCTGCAGCCGCCGAACCAGCATTCCGTGCCGAAGTTGATCGCGTCCATGGCGCCGTTGCCGTCGGCGTGATGGTCGGTCTCGGTGTTGCCGTAGTCGAAGCAGCAGCCGTTGTTGACGTGGGTGCCGCTGGTGATCATGTACTCGCCCTCGGGTGAGCTGCCGGTCGGCACGCCCCCGGCGGAGTTGTAGGCGAAGTAGCTGTTGCCGGGGTTGATGTAGAGCGCGTACGCCTTCTGGCCGCCCACGCTCACCGCCTCGGTGTTCGCGGTGGCCGCCGCGTCGGCGCCGCCGGTTCCGCCGGGTCCCTGGTAGACCAGGGTGTTGCCGCCGCCGGTCTGGTCGTAGAGGCGGGTGATGGTGCAGGTGGTGCCGGCGCAGAAGGAGTCCTGTGCCGCGGCGTCGGCGACTCCTCCGGCGGACAGTACCCCGATGTTCTGCAACGCGCTGTCCGATGCTCGTTGCACCTGGTAGAGGGGGCCGTCGTAGGCGGCGAAGAGCGCGCGCGTGGTGCTGTGCGCGGCGACGCACGGGGTGCCCCCCGCCGCGTAGATGTCGCAGGGCTCCTGCGTGGTGGCGTGCGATGTGCCGCTGAAGGCGACCAGGCCGACGCAGGCGAGCGCGATCGAGGCCAGGGAGACGGACACTCTGCGGCGCAGTCGGCGGAAATGGAACAGGGCAGGCACCTTGAACTCCCTTGTTCATCGGTACGGAGCGGGCAGGCCGCGCCCCCAACCGGCATCGCGGTGGGCTCTGGGGAGCGGGCTGATGGCGGGCTGAGGTGGGTGAACGTGTCCGGCGACCGGGGACAGGCATCGGAACACGCACTGGAATTGTTAGCGCTAACAATTTTGGTCGGGCTGGGTTCTCGGTCGATCCTGTGAGGTGGGTGGACGTGTATGGTGAGCGGGCCCAAACGCGGGTGGCCCCGGATTGTTAGCGCTCACAATTTGAGGAGCAATCAGACCGCCACTTGGTCGGCCGGATCAAGCCATGACTATCGGCGAACACCTCATCCGCGTCAAGAGGTTGAACCGCAAGTTCCACGAGTGCGGCGATGAGGGGCCGCACTACCAGATCGCATCTCATTTGGTGGGTCCGCCGCAGCGGAGCAGGGCGCAGGCGACGGCGGTGAGGCGCTCGACAGGTCAGCGATGGCGGCGCCCCGTGTTGAGGGCTCGTGCGTTCACCGAGTCGATCGCGCAACGGGACCACTCCTGCTCGCCACGGACGCCGAGTTGGAGCAGGCGACGGAGCTCGGTCCACACCCCGGCCTTCGTCCACTCGGTGAAGCGACGGTGAACGGTGGCCCCCGAAGGGCCGAACGAAGCGGACGGCAACTGTTGCCACGTACAGCCCGACGTCGCCACGAAGACGATCGCGGCCAGCACTTCCCGGTCACCGTGCCGCCGTCGGCCGCCGCCTTGAGGTCGCGACGGGGCTCGGGAACCACCCGCTGGAACACTTGCCACAACTCGTCCGGCACCAGCCGCTCAACGATCGAGACCACGACCGGAGCCTATCGAGCCAAATGAGATTCCGGCTCACAGCCGCCCCGAGTGCCAGCACGCCGGGCAGTGCCGTGCCGGCATAAGACCGGCCTGATCCCCGCCACACCCGTCCACCTGGGGCACCTGGGGCGTCACCCTCATGGCGCAGCACCCCGCCGGAGCGTTCGGCACGGCCGCCTTCACCTGACGGATCACCACGCCGACGGGTGCTCCCCGGGCCGGATACTCGGCAATCCCGGCACCCCGCGCACTACCGGCACCAGCCCCATATGCGCGAAACCGGCACACCCCGCACGCTGGAAACATGCCCACTGACCAGAGCGTCATCATCTATCCGCCGACGGAAGACGGCGGCCGGCGTGTCCGCATCGGCGATCACTTCGTCGGGATCGCCTATGGGCTCCTGGACGTAGCCGTTCTCCTTCAGGAGGCCGGTCTGCAGGACTGGGACGAGATGGACGTCGCGGGGTCCGCCCTCATCGAATGGCGCGGTGGCGGCCCTGACCAGTGGAAAACGTCATGACGCCGGAGCTCCTCGAATTCCGACACATGCATTCAGTGAGGCTTTTTCATTATCGGTCTTAGCTGGCCAGATGCAGGGTGAGGACAGCCTGGATGGGGCGGGTGATCCGCGTGGTCGAGCACCGGAGCTTGCGGAGAAGTCGCCAGGACTTGAGGGTGGCCATGGCCTGTTCGACGAGGGCGCGGATTCTGGCGTGGGACCGGTTCACCGCCTGCTGACCGGTGGACAGGGTTTCGCACCGTCCCCGGTACAGGCTTGCTGCCATGGACAACGCGCAGATCACCGATACCGCAGTCCCCGCCGCCGAGGGCCTGCCGTCAACGGTGGTGTGCACCCGACCGGTCCCGGCGCGCGTATCGGCGCATTCCCTGGCTGGTGATACCGGGCCGGCGAATCATCACTCGTCGAACAGAAACGGACAGGCATCATGATCAAAATGGTCATCACGTGCAAGCGTCGCGAGGGCATGACTCATGACGAGTTCGCCCACTACCAGCGGAACATCCACAGGCCGCTCCTCATGTCCATCCCGGAGGCGAAGCAGTACATCCGCCGCTTCGTGGTGTCGTATCCCGTCCCCGCGCCGAACTATCCCTAACCGGACTACGACTCGGTGGTCGAGACATGGTTCGACACGATGGACGACCTCAACGCGCTCTTCTTCTGCGAGAACTGGCTGAAGACCGTTGACCCGGACCACAAAAACTTCATCGACCTGAACAGCTTTGGAAGCATCATCTCCGAAGAGGAGGTCGTCGTCGGCTGAGAGCCCGCCACCGAGTTCGCCACGGCCTCCACCGACAGCCGGGCGGGACCAGCAGGCCCAGCCTGGGCAGAGGCCCGGCCCGCTGCGCTCAACGCGTCTACTGCAGCGGCTCGCGCGCATCCTTGTCCAGATCACCGCGCAAGGTAACGATGCGCACGCCGTCGACCGTGGTGAAGAAGGCTGTCGAGGGATCGGGCCGGGCTGGATGAGAGACAGAGCTCTTTCCAACGGCCAGGCCGTCCATCGCTTCCCCCTCGGCGCGTACCGCTCGCCGGTCCGCGCTCTCGCCGGCGTCCCGCGGGAGGCGCGCCCCGCAGGACGGGACAGACAGGACCCTGGCATGTCGTGCGCTTGGAGCGCATCCGTGAAACCCCGTAGTTCCAGGTACGTGACCAGGCCTTCCTGGCGTCCGTGCTGCAGGAGCACATGGCGCGCCCTGCGGCACATGGACGGTGCGCGCACAGTTCACTGCCGTATGAGGGGGAGTCGGAGGACTCCGCGGTCGTGTCCGACGATCACATCGGGGCCTGCGGTGGCCAGGCAGGTGACCGCCACATCCAAGGCGATGTGCTGCACCGTGCCGCTCTCCGGTTCCCATACCCGCAGTCTGTGACCGTGTTTTCTGCCGGTGACCAGGACAGTGCGCCCGTCGGGCAGGGTGGTGCCAGTGATGACCGGCAGACCGGCGGTGCTTGTTGAGACGGGCAGACCGTCGCCGATCGGGGCGCCGGTGGCTAGGTCCCACAGCATGACCACGCCGCGGTTGTCTCCCGTAGCCAGCACGGTTCGGTCGTGCGTGGGCACCGCCGCCACGGCTGCCACTCGGTGGTCGGCATCGGCGAGCGCACGTGCGCTCAGCTGCACGGCCGCGCCTCGTGCCCAGGGGTCGTCGACGGCCGGATCCCACACGTGAAGGCGGCCCCCGGTGTCCGAGGCCGCGATCAGCGTATGGCGGACAGAGATCGGGATGGCGGCGATCGACTGGATCGGACTGCCATAGGGGTTGAGGCGCCCGACAGACTCACCAGTGACTGGATCCCACAACCGGACAGCGCCTCGGGGGGTGGCGGTGACGAGCAGGGTGCGGCCGTCGGGGACGGTCGCGGTACACATTCCGGTCACCCCGCCGGGCCAGTTGCCGGCCGGTTCGCGAACCGGTCGCCCGATGACGGGGTCCCATACGGCGATCGTCCCGGTGTCGCCTCCGCTTGCCAGGAGGATGCGGCCGTCGGGCAGGGGCAGGGCCGTCATCGTGCAGATACGGTCAGGATGTCCTGGCAGCGGGTCATGGACGAGTCGGCCGTCGGCCACGTCCCACAGGCACACCACGCCCCTGTCCCCGGCGCCGGCCACGAGCGTCGGCTGACCGGAGCGGGATATCACTGCCAGTGAGTCGACACCCCCGAATGAACCGGGCGCGGAATCGGAGAACACCGATATACGGCCCCAGGATGTGCCGTCGGCCGCAAGCAGAGCGTTCCCCTCCCGCCGGAACCTGGTCGCTGCTTCATCTGTTCCGCCCGCCGCCGCTGACTCTCCCGTGGCAGCCGACCAGCCGGAGTCCGTCCACGCCTCCGTCAGATGGCTTTGAGGGCGCGCACCGTTCGGATTCTCCGCCAGACCGTCAGCGATCGCCCATGTCTGCTCGCAGTCCCAGCAGCGGAAGTGTCCGGTGAGCGACATCAGTTTGCGGGCCCATTCCCTCCCGGCCCGTTGCGGAGCGCCCTTGCACGCGACCAGGCCGGCGACCAGGCACAGGACGGCCTGCCCCGGTGTCTCGGGGGGTACGCCTGCCGCCGCGACTTCGCGTGCCACCCGCAGGAAGGGCTCCCACCCCTCCCCCAGCGCCTCCTCCCGCAAGGCTGCGGCGACCTCGCCCCAGGGATGCCCTCCTTGGCGGACATGGGCGGGATCAGGCAGCCCCGGAGCCTCGACAGGCGGACGCACCGGGTCCACGAAGAACCCGGGGATCTCGGTATCGCTCCCGCACCCGGGACACAACATCAGCAGCTCACTTTCCTGGGTATCGGGAAGCTGCTGCAGAGCCTCGCCCGTGTGGTGGCCGGCGAAGGCCACACAGGACAGGGCGAGGTGGGCGTACATCTGCGCGGGTGTGCCGGCGGCAAGGAGGCTTCGGGTGGCCGCCCGCTCGGCCAGACGCACTGCGGCGCTGAACCCGGCGTCGAGGTCGGCCCGGATGGGGGGCCGGTAATCGGCGGTCATGATGAATCCCAGGTCCACCCAGAAGTCCACGGTCTGTCCCGGAGGCAGGGCTGCAGCCGCTTCGACGAGGTGCGGCAGAGCCGCATAAGCTCCGCTGGAGACGATTCCGTCGTCCATCAGGCCGCCGGTCAGCTGCGTCCAGGTCTGCCTCCATTCGTCACCGGTCCCGGTGACGGCTGTCGAGGCCATCTGCTCCAGGAGTGCTCTCACCTCGTCGGCCGTCACACCCTCAAGATCACGCCAACTGGGGTCGTGCAGGGGCAGCTTCGGAATCATGGAGTGAGTCTCGCAATCGTCGGTGACAAGTGAGGGGGCCTGCTGCTCCCAGGCCGGCGCCGCGTTGAGATGCTGTGGCCTGGCAGACGAGGTGCCGTGCGGCTCGGAAGGGTGTCGTACCTCGCGGCGGATCAGCTCGTCATCTGATCGACGACAACTGACACGGAACGGGGCACGATCCGCTCCAGTACCGGCAGGACAGGGTTCCAGCCGTCGAGAACCACGACCTGTGCGGCAAGCCTGCAAGCCTGGGACGGCTCGGACAGTTCCACGAGTGCGGCCAGTGCGCGGGCTCGTGTCGCACGGTAGGCGATCGAGCGGGTGAGGGCCTCGGCCCGGCCCGGATCGCCGCGCCGGGCCAGCTCCCGAGCGACCGCGATCAGTGCCTCGCCTTGTGCCCAGCGGTCGGTGATCGAGTGGACGAGGGCCTCGGCCCGGTCCGGATCGCCGCGCCGGGCCAGCTCCCGGACCACTTCGATCAGCGCACTGGACTGTGCCCGGCGGTCGGGGATCGCGTGGGCGAGAGCCTCAGCCCCTCCCGTGTCGCCGTAGCGGGCCAGCTCCCCGACGATCTCCGCCTGCCGCCCGACGCGCAGATCGGGCTCGAGCAGGTCGGCGAGGGCCATGGCCCGCTCGACCTGCCCGTGCCGGGCCAGCAGGAGTGTCACGGACCTCAGCAGAATGTCGTGATCACGGCCGTCGCCGGTCTCGAGCAGTGTCTCGGCCCGGTCGGCCAGGGCCAGGGCCACGTCCTGGTCGGCGGTTTCGGCGACCGCGTCCAGCACACATGCCATGTCCCAGGCATCGAGCGGGGATCTGGGTGAGGGCGGGAGAGCGTCAACCTCGTCCAGATCTCCTTCCTGGACCATGTCCTGGTCGGCGGCTTCGCCGAGCGCCCACCCACACAGCGTGCCATCAGCTCCGACGGCGGGTTCGGGTTCGGTGCTCATGAGGGCGTCGAGCCGGTCAAGGTCTCCCGCGAGCGCCTCGCGGGCCAACACTACCGCCAGGGGCCGTGGTTTGGACCACCCTGCCGGGTTGCGGGACCGGAAGCGGTCCTCCACACGGTCGGCGAGTGCGGCGGCCCGATCATGGTCGCCGGTGGCGACGGCCACCTCCACGAGGAGGGCGAGCACGTTTTCCGTCCCGTCGACGGGGTAAGAACTCACCTCGTCGTCGGCACGAGCGGCGAACCTGAGCGCCTCATCGATGTCGCCGCTGTCCGCCACCGCCTTCGCCAGCAGGGCCCAGGCCCAACCCCAGTTGTGGGGGTAGCGGATCCTCTCCGCCAGAGCGACAGCCCTGGCGCGCTCACCGGCACGGACCCATGCCGGCACGAGAGCGACCAGTGCCTGGTCTCGCTGCTGCCCTAGCGGAATCGACTCGGCCAATGCCTGGGCGCCGCACAGGTCTCCCGCGCCGGCCGCGGCTTTCACCAGCTCCAGAAGCTCCCTGCCCTGCTCGAGCTCGTCACTGATCGTGTACGCCAGCTCAGCCGCGCGGACGAGGTGGCCGGTGCGGGCGAGCGCACTCGGCAACCACCCGCCGGCGAGGTCGGTGCCTGGGGGCCTGCCCACCGACAGCCGGAGAATGGCCAGCAGACAGGGCTCGAACCCGCTTTGCACGATGTTCCTTCCGGCGTCGCTCTTCGGTGCCAGGCCGCGACGTCGCTCCCGTTCCCGCCTCATGAAAAGCTCATGCCCCCACTGGGCCAACCCCTCTGGCATGCCTGGTACTCCCTTGGTGAAGCTGGCCCCTGGCGACGCGCCCATTCACTCCGGCCGTTGTTGCCGGTGCGCGAGAGTGGCAGCAAACCCCGATCTGACGGAGTCCTGCCAGTGACCTGGTCGAGATGTTGTTCCCATTGGTGCGCAGGATGGCGACACTGCGCCCGCTCAGCTGGATCGCGGCGGAGATCCGCTCACCGTCTGTGCGAGCGATGCCGTACGGCCCCCGATGGCAAGAGCCCATCGGGGCAGGCCATATGGCGCACGGTCAGGTGGCCGCCGCCGTCTGCACCACCGCCCTCGACGGCAGCCTTGTGGAGCCTCTCGATGCGCCAATCCCCGCCGACGCCCGGTGAACAGGACGAGGACGCTGCCGTCAGGTCCCTTCAGAGTCCTACGCGTCCCGACGTCCTCATGGCCCCGCCACGTCACTCTGCCGATCGAGATCTCCTGCCGGCCGAAGGGTCGCAGCACGCGGCCGGTGGCCACCACGACGCCGTCCTCGAAGCAGTAGAGACGAGGCGCGGGGCCGCCCGCCCGTCGTTGGTATCGGGGCAGCGCCAGGACTGCGACCGAGGCCACGGCAGCCGTGAGGAAGAAGACGGCAACCGGCAACTGCGACCACCAGGAACTCCCTCCGGCGACGTTCACAAGACGGATCGAGGCCTCCCAGCCGGTCCAGCCTGCATGAGGAACGAACCATACCCACGCTGCCCCGTTGGGCGACTCGTCGGGGCACGCGAATGCCACGTGGCGGCCACAGCCATTGGCGGTGGCCATCTCCCCCACTTGTTCACGTTCTCGCATGCCGCACCCTGGATGAACATCCGTAGCTCTCCGATGCCGAGTGTTCCCGTCACGCGGCCCCCTGTCATCCGTGGAACTACGGAGATGGCCGACCTGACAGGGAAAGGTGGGTAATTCCACTGAGGACTTCCAGTCAAGCAACTGGAAGGCTTTCGCCGTTGTGGACAGTGTTCGACCTCACGTGTGGCGAGGCGGGGGATTGACGAATGTCAGGAAACGCGTTGTTGCTGCTGTTGGCCGCCGGCTTCGGAGGGTGGGCGCTGGTGGAGGCAGTCTGGTACGCGACAAGGTTCACCTCGGACCCGGTGGCGCACTCCGTCGCCTCCCGGGTCGTGCGGGTCGATGTACCGCCGCCCGAGACGGATCAAACGCACGGCCTGCCGGTGGCCGTGGCCTTCCAGGACCCGTCGACCGGGCAGGAGCTGACTCTGCGAACGTCCGGCGGGAAGAACGGCGCGCTGTACGTCGCCTGGGAGGGCATGCCGGTCTGGGTGCGTTTCCCGTCGGGAGAACCCTCCGCGTTCCGCGTGCAGAGATGGCCGGTCAGCCGGGGGCAGGAGCTGGCCGGCGCGTTCTGGGCCGCGGTGCTCTGCGCGGCCGTCCTGCTCCTGCGTTTCACGACCGTCCAGCACCACAGTTACGGCTGGGCCCTGCTCGGTCTCGGCGATGGCCTGACCGTCCTCCTCGCATACAACTGCGTCTGTGCCATCCGGCTGCGACGGCGTGGCCCGGCTCCGCTCGACGGTGCACCGACCGTTCCCGCCGAGGTCGTCTCCCTCATGCGCGAGGCCCATCTCAACGACGACAACGGCACGATCACCACCACATACACCTACACCGCCGTCGTCACCTTCACCACGCACGAGGGTCTGACGGTCGTCGGTATCGGCCCCACCGGCCTGAAACATCACGACGATGTCCCCCTCGGGACCCGCCTGTCCGTCCGCTACAGCCCCGAGGACCCCGCGACGTTTGCCTTCCCACCCTACGACCCCGATCCTCACCTCCCGGTGATCGCGTGGATCGTCGTGACGATCGTCTGGGGCGCGATCATGACACTGGCCAGCATGCACGCTCTCCTCTGAGCCCGCCAAGACGGGCCGGGCGGCCGGCAGCGCCGCGACGCCCGCCCCCCGCAGAGTCGTTCGGGATCCACAGAAACACCGCCGCGCAGTGGGCGGCTCTGGCCCAGGACAGCTGGGCCGGCTACCTCGCGGCCCTCAAAGCTACTAAGAACGACTGCGGATAGAGGCAGTTGGAGGTCTCGCGGTGTGACCGTGTTGTGGACGGGTGGCTGTTACTGGATGCGGGAGGTGGTTGCACCTGGCGACCGGGGCGGCCGACTTGCATGGTCCACGTCCGCAAGGCCAAGGGCACGAAGGGTTCGGGGCCGCGCCGTCGCAAAGTGGCCAGCATCATGCCGTGGGCGGTGGAGTCCCTGGAGGACTGCGCCGTCAACATCCGGCCTCGTACGGCTTCCCGGCCTGTCCGGTTCTCTGGCTCACCGAGCGTGGCGGCCGGCTGCGAGTGTGTGGGATCGAGGACCGCTTCGCGCTCTGCCGCGAGGCACTCAGGCTGCCGGAGGAACCGACGCCGCACTCATGGCCTGGACCACTACCAGGGGGTGGGCCGGGTGACAGCCACGACGAGGCAGTCACCCGGCCCACCGGCCCGCCTCGCGGTGTACGTGTCGTTCGTGACCGGGCCCGGCGGCACCTGACCGCGCTCATGCGCAGGCGCTGCCGGTGGGATGAGGGGCGGAATGACTGAAAACGGCTGCCAGGAGAAAGAAGGCGGTCGGCGCGGCGGACACCAACCACACTACGTACAGGGCCACGCCGTCGATCTGGCCGCCACGGCGACGCGCAATCGCCCACGCCGCTCTGCTGACGAGGGCCGCGACACCCGACGCGGCCACGAGACAGAGCATCGCCGCCGTCATCAGGCTCATGTGCCCGGGGAGGGGGCGAGAGGACAGACTGCAGGGCTCTGCTGCCAATTGCTCTGCTCCGGTGGTGAGAACCACAACGAGCAGCAGGTTCGCGACCGCCACGCTCGTCCAGGCGAAGCCGGCCAGCACCCCGTGCGCCTCTTGCCTGACGGCACTGATGAAGGCGCCGCACATCATCAGCAGGGACACGAACAAAAACAGCGCCGTCCAGCCGGCTCCGGCCTCGATGTCGAACCAGTGCCCGGTGGGGCGCAGGGGATCGCTCAGCCCACCGGCGAAGAACGCCTTGTACGCCAGCACCAAGGCGAACTCGAAGACGAGCACCACCAGTCCGTTGGCAGACACACGGGCCCTGGAGCCTCCCGTCAGTGACGCGGGCCAGAGAACTTGCCCGGCATTGACGTCTGCCTCCGGTTGCCGGCTTGCCGACCAACGTCGTCCGTCCATACTGATCACCCACTCGTGCTCCATCTTGACGGCGAGACTTCACACCATTTGCCGGTCGGTCTTAGAGGTGCGGGTCGCCCGGGATACCGACGATTTCAAGCCGCATACGCCAGCCGTATCGTGGAAAACACGGAACTCTCCACGTACCGGGTTGAGGTTCCCCCGGCGTGCGGGAGGTGCTGATCAGCTGGTCAGGGCGGGTTGACGGGGTTTCAGCTTCGTTCGTTCGGCCGTTGCCTGGTCGGCGTAGTGCTTCTCCTCGAACTCGATCGGGCTGAGGTAACCGAGCCGCTTCTGGATGCGCCGGGAGTTGTAGAAGGCCGTCGATGTACTCGAACAGCGCGAGATTCGCCTCGGCCCGGGTGGCGAAGACGCGGCCGCGGATGCACTCCGTTTGGAGGATCATCCACAGGTTCTCCGTGAGAGCGTTATCGTAACTGTCCCCGACCGAGCCCATGGATGCGTCAACTCCCGCTCTCAGCAGTCGAGTTGTGAGCTTCACGGATGTGTATTGGCAGCCGTGATCCGCATGGTGGACCAGCTTGCCCGGTTCGACTTCCCGGCTCGTGAGCGCGTACTCGAGGGTGGTCAGGACCGGGTCGGCGTCCGCGCGGGCGGAGGTCTCCCAGGCCACCACCCGGCGGGAGAACGCGTCCCGGATCGCCGAGAGCCACAGGGCCCCCTCTGCGGTGGTGATCATGGTGAGGTCGGTGACCCACAGCCGGTTCGGCGCCGGTGCGGTGAAGTCCCGTTCGACCAGGTCCGGGGCGAGTGTGGCCTTGGGGTCGCGGCGTGTGAAGCCGCCCCGGCGCGGACTGATCCCCGCGATCTCGGCCTCGCGCATCAACCGCTCGACCCGCTTGCGCCCCACGTGGACGCCCTCGCGCTTGAGCATGGCGTGCACGCGCGGCGAGCCGTAGATCCCACCGGAGTCGGCGTGGATCTCCTTGATCCGCTCGGTCAGCTCGACGTCACGGCGCACGCGTTCGCACGGCGCACGCTCAGCCTGTCGCCAGCGGTAGTAGGTGGAGGAGGCGATGTGCAGTTCCCGGAGTACGGGCTCGACCCCCAGGTTGGGGTGCTCGGCAAGGAGCGCGGTCACCTGGGCCGGGTCGGGTCGAGCTGCGCCGCGAAAAAAGCCGAGGCCGTCCGCAGGACCTCGTTCGCCCGCTTGAGCTGGGCGTTCTTTTTGCGCAGCGCGGTGAGTTCGGCGCGCTCGCCGGTGGTGAGCCGGTCGTCGCGCTCGCCGGCATCGGCCTCGGCCTGCCGGATCCAGCCGCGTAGGGCCTCCGGATGCACACCGAGATCGACGGCAAGCTTTTTGATCTGGGGCTTCGGATCGGCAGTGCGATACATCCGTACCGCACGCTCACGCAACTCCAGCGAGTACTTCCTGGGGGCGGCCATGGTCGATGTTTCTCTCACGAGTCCCATCTGACCCTCTGTCAACACACTCCGCATCTCGGGGGAACCTCACCTGTTTTATAGGCGGCGGCCTGCCGATGTCGGCAGCGCGATCAGCCAGTACAGTCGCCCACATGCCGACACCGATACTGCGGGCGATCGAGTGGGACGGGACGTCATGGGACGACCCGTCCGACGACCAGCTGCACGATCTCCTGGCCGATATGAGCTTGACCTGGCGGTTTGTCGTGGTCGAGCGACTCGACCGCGAACCCGCAGGTCAGCACTACATGCAGGTCTATCTCAACGACGACCTCAGTTACCAGGTTGAGTACCGCGACGGTGGCCCGGACATGCACTTCCATGCCCATGTGCCGCGCACGCACGAAGCGTTCGCCGTGGAGCCCGTTGCCGAAGTGCTACAGGGCTGGGCCCGCGGCCGGCCGGGCTGGCGTGAAGCACTTCCCTGGGCTCCATTGCCTTCTGGGGAACCAGTGCGATGAACCGGGTGCCCTCACGCAATGTCCGCGCCGCCATCGTCACAGCCACTGGTTGATGACTGCGATTGCAGGATCCAGACCCCGCCGAGGAGCTGGAGGTTGAAGGCGTCCTGGTCGCGCAGCCCGAACACGAACGCCACCGCGCCCACCTTCGCCGTCAGCGACACCGCCTTGGCGATGCGCACCTGCACCTTGGGCGTGGCCGTCGGGTGCACGTACTCGACGTACACGTTGCGCACGAAGCTGGTGGCCGCGGCGATCGACATCACCGCGGCCGGCACCAGCGCCCCCACGGTGATCGCGCCGAACACCAGCCCGGCCGGCAACGGCTATGGCTGGGAAGGTGTTGCCAGGTCCGCGGTGAGAGCACGCGCGCCCGATTTGGCTGAGCGGTTCAGCTACGACTCCGAGGCGGGAATGTTCGTCGTGAATGGCGAGGATACGGAGGCTCTCCGGAGGCTGGGGATGCTCCTTCGTGAGGCGTTTCGCAGCCGATCGGTACTCAAAGAATTCCTCGAGGCTGGGGACCCTGAGTGGTTCGATTGACGCTTCCCTGGGCCATCGTTGTAGGGGGAGTGCCTATGTCGGGTCCTTTCATGCGTCGAGAGTGGCCGTGACGACGACCGTGTGTCCACGCACCACCGCCGTCGCCATGGCCGAGACCCATGCGCTCAGGGGGTCGGAGGCTGGCAAGCCGGTAGTCAGGTCCCAGGTGCGCACGGTGTGGTCGGCGCCCTCGGTGACGACCATGGGGACGCCGTCAGAGACCGCTGTGGCGACCGCCAGGCAGGTTCGGTGCATCCGGCACGCAGCCGGCCGCCGTCCCCTCGGGGAGCGGTGAGGTCCTGGTGCGCACCGTGTGATCCTCCCCTGCGGTGACGGGGAGGTGACGTCCGTCCACCCGGTGGTGGCGACGTCCCACACCTGGCCGGTGTGCCCGGTGAGGGGCTCACTCTCCTGCGCGCGACGGAAATCCGGCGGTCCAAGCAGTTTGCCGCCATCTCTACCTGACGCTTCTGCCGCATACGGGCCACGCACCGAGCTGGTCCCGCAGGCACCGCCGTCACCCGGCCACCGCCCGCCGCGGAGGCCGAGCTTCTTACCGGTTACGTGCCTGGTCAGCCTTGTCCGGGATGGTGCAGGGGATCCCGACGGCGCAAGTGGACGCGGCCCGTGACGCGTTTGTTCATACGCGTCGGTCGAGGGCTGCACGCGTCATGAGGCCTGCCAGCGCCGAGCGGGACGGCACGGAGGTCTTCCGGTAGATGGCCGAGAGGTGGGTCTCTACCGTACGGCGGCTGAGGTACAGCTTCGTCGCGATGGCCTGGTTGCTCAGTCCTTCGGCGACGAGTTCGGCTATCTCCCGTTCCCGTGCGGTCAGTTGGTCGAGTTCCGTGGGTGTGGGTGTGGGTGTGGACGTGGGCCGGAGTTTCTCGGGTTGGGGACGGACGAGCGCGGCCAGGTCGGACAGCAGGCGTGCGCCGCCTTCGTCGGCGATGCGGCGGGCCCGCTCCCACATCACGAGGGCGCGCGGACCGTCGCCCGCGGCCTGCGCCTGCGCGGCCGCCAACAGCAGGGAGTACGCCTCCCAGAGCGTCGCGCCGGAGGGTACGTACGTCTGCCCGGCGCGCTCGAAGAGGTCCGCGGCCGCGCGGTTGTCGCCGTGGTACTGGGCGAGCGCGGCCTCGGCGCGCAGCGCCGCCCCGTGCTGGCCGCCAAGTCCCATCCGGTCGGCCTCCTCGACGGCCAGTGCGGCCCAGCGCGCGGCCTGCTCCGAGTCGCCAGTGGCGAGCGCCGTACTGACGAGGGTGTCCAGCTGGCCGGGGCGTATCGAGGGCTGCAGCCGGAGGAGTTCGGGGCCGCCGGCCTTCAGGATCGACTCCTGCGCGCGGTGCGGATCGCCGTTCACGAGCGCCGTGTGGCCGAGCACGCACCTGGCCAGCGAAGCCCACCAGTGGCTGCTTCGGCCGACCGTGGCCACGGCCTCCTCTGCGGTCTCCAGCGCCCTGGTGTCACCCAGGGGACAGTGCACAAGCAGGATCAGTGCTTTGAAGCACAGGGTGAAGGCCAGGAGGTCGCTGCTGCCGATCGCGCGTGCGACGGACTCCGCCTCCTCGGCCGACTCCAGGGCGGACGACAGCCGGCAGGTGTTGAGGTGCACGAAGGCCTTGCTGCTCAACAGGTGGGGCAGAACGTGGACTTGGCCGCCGCGACGGGCGATGTCCAGACCGCGGTCGGCATGGCGTTCGGCGTCGGCGTAGCGCTCCAGCAGGGCTTCCGCCCAGGCCAGCCACACCAGCGCTTCGCCCAGTTCCGTGAGGTTGGGGCCGGTCAGACAGTCCGCGATCCCGGCGGCGGCATCGGCGAACACTCGGGCGGCCGTCGTCTCCCCTTCATAGGCCTCTCCCAACGCCCCCAGGGCCAGAGCCCCCAGCTCTCCCATGAGGTCGCCGTGGGAGCGAGCCACCGCGAGCGTCCGCTCCATGTCGTGGCGTACGTCGGCATAAGAGACGGTGTTCAGGGCGGCCATGCCGAGCGCGAGTCCCAGGGAGACCACCTGGCGGGGCCCGGGACGGGGGCTACGGGCCAACTCCCGTTGCAGCATGGCGATCGCCTCCGGGGAGTGACCGAGGTGCCGTTCCAACGCCGCGCACAGCGCTATCGCATCCCCGCGCAGCGATGTGTCGTGCTGCCCGGATCCACTGATCAGTGTGTACAGCAGGTCGCGACTCTCCCGCAGACTCCCGCCCACAGCTAGGGCGCGGGCGCGGGCCAGCGTCAACTCCCCACGGTGCTGTGCGTATACGGGTATGAGCGGCATGAGCCGGAGTACGACGTCCAGCAGATGGGCGGCGGTCGCGGGCGCCGTATGGGCGAACTGGGCGGCCGCCTCGGCCAGTACGGCAGCCGCCGCGGGATCCCAGCCGGCCAGCGACCGCTCGACGTGATGAGCGCGCTCGGCGGCCGACGCTCCGGCCCTCGCCAGTGCGTCCGCCGCGCCACGGTGGATCGCGGCGCGGCGCGCTGCGGCGGCGTTCTCGTAGACCAGCGCCCGCAGCAGCGGGTGGCGCAGCGTCCAGCGGCCGTCGGATCCCATGCGCAGCAGATCGCGCCGGGCCAGTGCGTCGAGGCAGTCGTCGAGTTCGTCCACCGTGATGTGCGGAGTCGTCAGGCTCAGCATGGCGGGGGTGGCGTGGTCGCCGAGGACCGCCACCGCTTCGACGGCGCAGCGCTGTGCCTCGGTCAGCGCGCTCAGCTCGTCCAAAAGCAGAGATGCAAGGCCGCTCGGCACGCCGGACGCGATGCCGTCGTGGGCCCGGGCGGTGGCACCGGGCGACAACGCACCGCGCCGGTAGGCGTGCAGCAGGGAGCGGAGATAGAGCGGGTTGCCCTCGCTGGATTCGTAGATCTGCTTCGCGTCGGCCGCCGGCAGGTCAGGGGCGAGCGCCACGATCGATTCCTGCTCGGGCAGTGGGCGCAGAACCATCGGCAGTACGGCTCCGGTGTCGCAGCCGCGTGTGAGGGCAGCGGCGAGGGAGTGCGGTGTCTGACGTTGCCGGCGAGCGACGACCAGGAGGACCCGGCCGCTCACCGGGTGCCGCACCAGGTGGTCCAGCAGCTCCAGGGAGGCGGGATCGGCCCAGTGCAGGTCGTCCAGGGCCATCACCAGCCCGCCGCGCTCCCCGAGCCCGGTCAGTACCTCGGCCACGGCACGGTAGAGGCCGAACCGGTCGCGGCTGCCCGTGCCCTGCGCACCGTCGGCGCCCCGCAGCGCGGGCGCCGCCGCATCGGGCACGGCGTGCGAGTCGAGAAAGGCACGATCGACGTCGGCGAACGCGTCTGTGAAGGTCTGGAACGGAGTGTGCCGCTCGTACTCCGTGGCCCTGCCGCGTACCACAGCCAGCCCGAGCCGCCGCGCCCGCGCACAGACCTCGCTCAGCAGCCGGCTCTTGCCCATGCCAGCGTCGCCGACGACATCGACGACAGCGGGAACGCCGTCCTGCCCCAGACGGCTGAGCACCGAGCCGAGTCGCTCGAGTTCCTCGGCTCTGCCGACCAGCGTCGTCGCCGTCTCGTCCAACCCTGGCACCAGCGGGCCTCCCATCCCCAGCGAACGCAACAGGCCATATCTTCATACATCCGCCATTGCATGGACTCAGTCGGCCCACACGCTGGTTCCGCTGCTGGGGAGCGTCGACCGGCCACATCCGTCGCGGACGGCAGATGTCCCAGGCCGTCGACCCTCTGGGTGAGGGGCCGGCGGTGGGCGACCACCTGGCCGTGGCGCACTGTGCGGGACCCGGCGACGGGAGCAGCCGGTACACACCGATCCGGCTCCGTCCCGAACCGCGTCCGTGTCCCCGCCGGCGGCCAGTCCTTTGTCGTCCACGGCAGTTCTGTGCCGACCAGGGGTGCGCCTGTGTACGCCGCCACCAGGGCCCGGATGCAGGTGCCTTCCCGTCCCGGCAGGAACGCCGAGCGGGAAGCCCACGGCGCGGGTCCTGCTTCCGTCAGTGGACAGCCGGTGGCGCATGTGGGACGACACCTCCGTGCCCGTCGTCGTGGCCGTGAGGTCCAGAACTGGACCCGCACCGGAAGCGGTCAGCAACAACCGTTGTCCCTGCTCGCGGGCGACGACCGACGCTCCCTGGTACGACGGTTCGGCCGACCCGTGCAAGGCGACCGCGACCTGCGGCCACGCGGCCTGTTCCCGCCCCGACCAGTCGCCGTACGCCTGCCCTTTGCCGCCGACGCTTCCCTTGGATCTGCAAGATCCATTGTCTAAGTGTCGACGTCATGGGGGTCGCCTCCGCCTCGGCCGCACCCTCACCGCGGCCCGCCGCCTCGATGTCGCGGCAGCCGTGACCGGCCGGGCCAAACAACTCGCCGACGCCTGCGGCGCCGCGCACCTCAGCACACTGGTCGGTGAACTCGCAGTCAGCGCCTCCTCCGCGACAGCCGCGTGCGAACGCCTCGTCGAGGTGCTGCGCACGGACCGGTCGCGGAAAGCACCCCAGCGCCGGACCTCCCGCCGCTCGCCGAACCGGTGCGCGGCGCCATCGCCTTCCACGACGTCGGCTTCGCCTACCCCGGCGCCGCCCACCCCGTCCTGCACCGTGTCCGCCTCGACATCGCCCCTGGCACACTGCTCGCCGTCACCGGCCCCAGCGGCGCCGGGAAGTCCACCCTCGGCAAACTGCTCCTGCGCGTGTACGAACCCTCCGAAGGGCGCATCCTGCTGGATGGCCGGGACATCGCCCACCTGCCCGTCGACGAGGTGCGCCGGCACATCACCCTGCTGCTCCAGGACAGCATGCTCTTCGACGGCACCGTCAAGGAGAACATCGTCTACGGCCGCCCCGACGCGACCGACGAGGAAGTGGTCGCCGCCGCCATGGCCGCCGACGCCCACGACTTCGTCGACGCCCTGCCCTCCGGCTACGACACCCCCGTCGGCAAACGCGGCAGCCACCTCTCCGGCGGCCAGTGCCGCAGAATCGCCCTGGCCCGGGCCATGCTGCGGACCGCACCCGTCCTGATCCTCGACGAGCCGACGGCCGGACTCGACGACGCGTCGGCGGCCCGCATCATGGCGCCGCTACGACGCCTGACGGCAGGCCGCACGACCCTTCTCATCACCCACGACCTCCGCCTGACCGCCCAGGCCAACCTCGTCCTCCACCTGACCGACGCCGCGGCCACCCTCACGACCGGCCCTCTTTCGGCCACGCCCACCGCAGCCGAGCACGACGCGGCCTGAGGCCGCGCACAGGACCGGAGCCGTGGCTTTTCAGCCACACAGAACCAGTACTCTTCCGCTTGCGTCGTAGGGCAGTGTGCCGACGGCTTGGCCTGTGGGGGGACCACGTGAGCAGCGAGATCTACTTCAGCAACAACTACCGGGACCTGTGCGAGCGCACCGGCACCGGAGCGGGTTTCCAGTTCGAGTTCTCCTGCTCGCGCTGCTATGACACCTGGCGGTCGCCCTTCGAGGCGTACACGGGTGAGCGCGCGGCCAGTTGGCTCAGGAAGGGGACGGACCTGGCCTGGAGCCTCCTCGGCAACACGGGGCGGGGTGTGACGTCGGCGGCGGACGGGCTCGCGGGGGCCGGCTGGGGACAGGCCCGCGACCACGCGTTCCAGCGGGCGATCGGCAACGCGCAGGTGCACTTCAACCGCTGCGCCCGCTGCACCAACTACGTCTGCGGTCGCTGCTGGAACGCGGCGCAGGGGCTGTGTCTGAACTGCGCCCCCGACACCGCGGCCGAGGCCATGGCGGCCCAGCAGCGTGGCCTGAACGACATGGCCTCACAACGGGCCTACGCCGCCGGGCAGCAGGTGGGACAGAACTACGACCCCACCACGCCCCGGCAACTGGTCTGCCCCCAGTGCCGTACCGAGACCCACGGAGCCGCGTACTGCTCCGGCTGCGGCTATCACCTGGCCCAGTCCGACCACTGCTCCTCCTGCTCGGCTGTCGTACCGGACGGCGCGGCGTTCTGCCCCGGCTGCGGCACACGGAGGTAGCGCACCCATCGGCGGCGGCGCTGGTGGGCGCCGCCGCTCCCAGTCGCCCTTGCACCAGCGTGTCCGCAGGCTGAACGCGGCGCTCTTCGGGCGGCGTTCGCGGGTGAAGACGCCCTTCTTGTTGCCGTCGACGCGGAAGACGCCGGGTGCGGTGGCGAAGTCGGCGAAGTGCCAGACCTGTTCGCCGACCACGGCGTCGACCCGGTCGAAGACGCGGTGGTACACGTCGAGCAGCTCGGTCTGGTACTCCTCCGTCCACGGGCTCGGTACGGTGCTGCGCAGGCCGGGGTAGGTGTCGGCGCCGTACTCGGTGATGACGATGGGCTTGTCGTGCCGCTCGGCCCACTGGCGCAGTTCGGCTTCCAGTTGCGTCTCGGCCGTCGCCAGGTCGTCGGGGCCGAAGTACCAGCCGTAGTAACGGTTGAGAAGGACGACGTCGAAGAGGTCGGTGACCGCGCACTGGTCCGGTGATCCCATCAGCGCGTTGACGTAGGCGATCGGTCGGGTGGAGTCCAGGCGGCGGGCTTCGGCCGCCAGTGGTGTGAAGTAGTCGCGGGCTTCGGGCTGGACGTTGTCGGGTTCATTGGCGATGGACCACAGGACCACACTGGGGTGGTTCTTGTCGCGGGCCACCAGTTCCCGGATCGCCTGCAGATGGGTGCGCTGGGCGGCCTGTCCGATGGTGTCGGGTGAGAACGTCGACATCTGCTTGCCGGAGGCGAAGACTCCCCACCAAGGCCAAGCCGCGCCCTCAGCGCTAGGGCGACCATGAGGCTCGCAGCCCGGAGAGTCTCGAGCTGACTCACGAATCGGACGGTGCCAGGGTGCGCAGGACGTCGAACTCGTTGCCCTCGGGGTCGGCCATGACCACCCAGCTCCGGTCGGGGCCCTGCCCCACGTCCACCTTGGCTGCGCCGAGGTCGAGCAGCCTGGCCACCTCGTCGTCCGTACTGCCGTCGATCGGGCTGACGTCGATGTGGAGCCGGTTCTTCACAGCCTTGCGCTCGGGCACCCGGATGAACACCAAAGTGGGCGGCATCTGGCGGGCCCGGACCTCCTCGACGGTCGGCTCCCAGGAGCCGACCTCGACCTTGCCCTCGCTCCGGTCGATCACCTGGAAACCCAGGACGGCGCACCAGAAGGCCGCCAGCCGCTCCGGATCATGGCAGTCGACGACCAACTCGGTGAACCTACTGGTCATTTCTCCCCCAGACAGTACGGACGGGGGCTCAGCCTATGGGGCCGCGCACTGCGAATCTCCCGCTCTGCCCCTGCTCGGCACCGCACAACACTCGCATCCTTGGAAGAAGTGGGCGGTGGTTTCGTGCGGTGGCCTTCTTGCCGTCCCACGCCGGTAAACGCTCCGGTAAGGTCAGGACGACGTGACCAGGGAGGGCAAATTCCTTGTTTGGTGAGGCCTTTGAGCCAGCTCGAGCCGCGCTGTCCCCTCACTCGCACATCACCCTTCCGGACGCCGTGACGTGCGTCGTCGCCCTCCCCTCGAACCGTAAGAGCTGAGATGAATCCTCTGACCGGGTTGCGCGAGTGGCGACAGATGCGGCGCCGCGACAGGGACATGCAGCAGTTCGCCGACGTACTCATCGGTCCCATCCGCGAGCGTCTGGCCGGGGAGCAGGCCGACGCGTCGGGCGGGCCGCGTCCGCCTGACCCGGAAGCCCTGTTCCAGGCCCTTGTCGAGTCCGCGAGGCAATGGCGCGGTGATCGTCCGCTTGAGGTGCACCGAGTCCGCATTCCGCGCAAGTTCGGCGCTACTGGCATGTGGGTGGAGCGGCAGGATCAGGACGACGTGATCATTGAGGCGGATGCCGAAGTGTGGCACCAGGCGCAGATCCTCGGCCACGAACTCTGGCACATGAGGCAGAAGGACGGGCTGACGCCCGAACAGTTGGCGGCCGAAGCCTGCTCCACAACGGGGTCGGGGCATCTGCACGCCGCCCAGCCGGCGGCTGCGCGGTCCCGCTTCGACGAAGATCCCGAGAAAGAAGCCGAGTTGTTCGGGATTCTCGTGGGGCAGCAGATGCGGTCCCTGATGGATCGCGACGTGATCGCCGGCGACACGGCGCGCCGGATCGCCGATTCCCTCGGTTACCAGAGGAACCGCAGATGAGTGGGGCGATCAACTACATCAGTTGTGCTCTGCTGTGGATCGCGCTCCTGTTCCGACTGCCCGATCTGGCCCGACGCCGGATCGATCCGTCCTTGCGTGCCATCGTCGCCGTGCTGGGATTTGCCTCGCTGTGCTTCCTGTTCGGGGCTCCTCCGACAGTTGCGCTCATCAACCGGCTGACCGGTGTACCCAATATCGCCGCGCCGCTCACCTACGCGGCGATCACCGCGTACAGCGCGGCTTTGCTGATCCTGATCGCTTGCTGGCGGGACGGCCCGTCCATGCGTCGTACGACCCGAAAATGGATCTACGGTTACGCGGTTGTGCTTGCGGGCATCGCGGTCCTCTTCGCCGCAGGCAGCCCGGCCGAGGAACGGCGTACCGACTTCGACACCTATTTCGCGACGACTCCCTGGGTCGCCGAGATGATCGTGCTGTATCTGCTGGCGCACCTGACGGCCGTGACGGTCAGCGCCACATGGGCGCTGCGCTGGGCCCGCGAGAAGGAGGTTCGCCAGCGTCCTTGGCTTCGGGCCAGCCTCTTGACGATCGGTACTGGCACCGTGCTCAGCGCCGGCTACAGCATCTCCAAACTGGCTGCCGTCGGGGCACGTTGGTCCGGCCGGGACTGGCCTCAGTTGGGAATCTCCATTCCTCCGCTGTTCGCGGGGTTGGGTGCGTTGTTGACGGTGACCGGTGTCTTGCTGCCGCTGGCCGGGCATCACTTTTCGTCCTGGGGCGACTTCGTTCGTCTCGCCCCGCTCGATGCCGTGCTCGATCCGGTGCTGACGGATCGCGCCCTGCGACTGGAGCGCCCTCGCTCCCCCTTCTTGTGGGCTACCTGGCGCCGTAGCACCATCCTCAACGGCCTCCACGAGATCGAGACGCTTTTCGACAGAGGGCTCTACGACCACGTCGTGGAAACCGAGTTCAGGAGGCTGCAGGAGCGGGGTCGCCGACGCGGCCGCTCAGTGACCGCTCACGAACTGGCCACTTCCGCCGCATGGGCGGCCACCATCGCCGCGGCGGCACAGCAGAGCATCCGGCCCTCGGAGCCATCCGGTGAACCGGCCCCGTTGGCACTGCCGCGCAATCCAAGGATGCTGGTCCTGATCGCCGACGCCATAAGGAGATCCGAGCGTGAGTCTCACTACGCCGCGACCGACCCCGCCCGGGCCGGATCGGCATGACGCGCGCCACCTCCTGTACCCCACAGTCGGCGGAACGGAGCCCCCGGTATGAGCCTTGTCGTATATCTGGCGGCGTTGCTGTTAGTGGTGGCCGCGATGGTGATCCGCCGATCCCGTACGACCGCTCTCACCTCGCTGACGGTTCCTACCCGGGCGACCGCGTTTCTCGGCGCCATCTGCTTCATCTGCGCGGCTCCGGCGACGCTGGCCGCCGTCAACCGCGTCACCGGGATCCCGAACGTCGGTGCACCGCTGACCTACAGCTCCATCTCGGCCTTCAGCTGCTCACTGATCATCCTGCTGATCCACTGGAGGGGCGGACCCGCCCGGCAGATACGGCGGATGGTGCGGATCAGCATCGCGGTCTACGCCATGCTCATCCTCGCCATCATCGTGTTGTTCAGTCTCGCGGACGCGGACACCGAGCGCCTCACCGACCTGGACACCTACTACGCCAACACCCCGTACATGCGGGAGATGATCGTCCTCTACCTCCTGGGGCACCTGGCCAGCACCATAGTTCTGAGCGTGGTGTGTCTGAAGTGGGCGCGCGATGAAGTCACCGGTCTACTCCGCGTCGGACTCCGGCTGATCCTGGCGGGCCTGCTCCTGGACGTCCTCGGATTCGAGCTGACCAAAGTCACGGCGGTTGTGGCCCGGTGGTGCGGATACAACCTCGATTTCCTGTCGACGACGGTGGCGCCGCCCGCCGCTTCCCTCGGCGCGCTCATCTACTCCGCCGGGTTCGTCCTTCCGCGTCTTTCGGCGGCGGCATCGGAGAAGCAGAGCCTGGTCAACTACCGGGCGCTGCTGCCCCTGTGGACCGCAGTCAAAGATGTCACCACTACCCCCCAGGCCACCCCCCGATGGTGGCAGTTCTGGTGGCAACTGCCCAGCCGCCGCCTTTATCTGCTCGAAGCGCGCATCCGCGACGCCCTGCTGCAGTTGGCGGCTCAGGTCGACCAGCGCGTCGGCGAGACCGCTTATGCAGCCGCAGTGGGTCGTGGCGAAAGTCCCGACAGGGCCCGCATCGCCGCGGAGAAAGCGATGATCACGGATGGCATACTCCGGGCATCGGGGCGGATCGGCGGCCCTGCCGATCCGCCGGAAAAACTCCGCCTCACCATAGATCTGGTCGAACTCGCAAACGCCGTGAGCGGGACGCAGCATGCGGCACCGGATCACGTACGGGCACAGTGAACACGTACGACCGCAACAAGGAGAACCTGTGTCGCAAAGAGCTGTCGTGATCGGAGCGGGCATAGCCGGGCTGCTCGCCGCAGCAGCCGTGTCCCGTGCGGTCCCCGAGGCGGAAATCGTGCTCCTCGACAGGGATGAGCTTCCTTCCGGTCCCGCAAACCGCCGAGGGGTTCCCCAGGGACAGCATGCCCACCTGCTCATGGCCGGCGGGTGGATGGCCATGGAGAGTCTGTTCAGGGAAGACGTGCGCAAGCGCCTCTTCGAGGCAGGCGCACACGAGATCTCGCTGGCCAACGGCATGCTGGCCTTCTCCCCCGACGCCGGCTGGTTCCGCCGGTACCGGTGGAACGCCTCCCGCATGATCACCTGTACACGGGGCCTGCTGGACTGGGTGGTCCGCGAAACGCTGCTGCAGCAGACGACCAAGGTCTCCATCCATCAGGCGGTGGTGGAGGGGCTGCTGGGCGACACGCGGCGCATTCGCGGTGTCCGCATCAGCGGGGCGGACCCGGCCCTGGGCAGCGAGGTGGAGGCAGACCTCGTCATCGACGCGAGCGGACGCGGTTCCCGCAACATCGAGTGGCTCACAGCCATCGGCGTCAGTGGTGTGCAACAGAGGAAGATCGACTCCGGCCTCACCAATGCCACCCGCATCTACCGCACACCACCGGGTGCCGAGTCCTTCCCCCTGACCATGATCCAGGCAAACCCCTACAGCGGCCGGCCCGGCAGAAGCGCCATGGTTCTGCCGATCGAGGGCAACCGGTGGATGGTCAGTGCAGGCGGCACCCGAGGAGGCGAGCCCCCAAACGACCCACAGGGCTTCCTCGACTACATCGCAGGCCTTCCGCATCCGATTGTCAGCCAGCTGATCTCCGGCGCCGAGCCCCTCACCGACGTGGCGGTCAGCCGCAGCACCAGCAACGTCCGGCGCTACTTCGAGAAATCCCCGGTGTGGCCAGAGCGATTCCTTGTGCTCGGTGACGCGTTGGCCACCTTCAACCCGGCATACGGGCAGGGAATGTCCGTCGCCGCGCTGGGAGCGCATGACCTGTTCCAGGAACTGCTCCGAAGCGAGGTCTTCGACTCCGGCCTTTCCCGCCGCGTTCTGGTGAGCGCCGCCCGCCACGTCGACACCGCATGGTCCACCGCCGTGGCCATGGACGTCCTGTACCCGGACGTCAGAGGTGAGAAGGCAACGATCGCCGACCGGCTCGCCGCCGGTTACGCACGCCGGCTGACCCGCGCCGCGACCGGATCCTTCAACGCCGCGGCGGCCCTGTGGGACGTGACCAGCCTGAAAGCCCCCGCATCGCGGCTACTGCGCCCAGCAGCCCTGTTCGCCACCCTCAACGGACCACCGCTGCCCCGGACAGACGAACCCCCGCTGCAGCCCTCGGAACGACAGATCCTGCAACGCCTCACACAGTCCAGTGGGGAACCACACGGATCGCGTTGAAACGTACGGATCACGTGGTGCGGGCCTTGGCCGGTGCCGGGGATGCTCGTGGCGATGCTGGCGGGACCGTGACGTGATGGTCCGCCCGCCGGCGGAGAACGCCCGGCGCTCCTTCTGGCACGAGTGGCGCCAGGTCACGTGCCCCACCGTCCAGCATGCATCCCCCAAGGCTGTGTTGCTGATTCAGACCAGGGCATGAATTCGGGTGCCGGATCCGGGCTCGCGTCCCTACCCTCGGTCCCATGCATCACCAACCCGCCCTGCTCAACGTCATCGATGTGGAAGCCACCTGTTGGGATGGGCAGCCGCCGCCCGGCTCTGTGAGCGAGATCATCGAGATCGGGCTCACCGTCGTGGACGTGGCGGCACGGCGCCGGGTATCCCGGCACCGTGTTCTGGTCCGCCCCACCCGGTCGACGGTGAGCGACTTCTGCACCGAGCTGACGGGACTGGCTCAAGCCGATGTGGAACGGGGCGTCACCTTCGCCGAGGCCTGCCGGATCCTCGTCGAGGAGTACGGGGCCGGGGAGCGCCCCTGGACGAGTTGGGGCGAGTACGACCGTCGGCAGTTCGCTCGGCAGAGTCAGGCCGACGCAGTGGCCTACCCCTTCGGCCATCCGACCGAGCGCACCCACACCAACGCCAAGGCTGTATTCACGACGGCTTACGGGCTGCGCAAGAAGCCCGGCATGGACCACGCCCTGCAGATCGCCGGACTGCCGCTCGAAGGACGCCATCACCGCGGCGAGGACGACGCTTGGAACATCGCCGCACTCGTCCTCGATCTGTTGGACCGCGAGGCATGGCCGGCCACAGCCGTTTAGAGAGTGCTGAGCAGCCGCTTCACGGCGTGTAGTAGGCGGCGTACTGGGCGGATTGTCCCTCGACGGAGAAGTCCTCGAAGTCGCCTGCCTTCTCGCAGTCGAGCAATCGCTGAAGCGCCGCTTCGGCTTCTGGTAGAGGCTGCGACAACAGGTGTGCCTTGGTTCTGGCCAGTCCGCCTCCGCACATCAACTGGATGTCGATCGAGCAGGCGGCGTCCATGCTGGCGGACTTGGCCTCCCAGATGAGCAGGACGTCGTCGAGACTGCCTGCATTGAACAACTGCACGCAGCACAACTTCATCAGCTCGGTGTCGCCGCGGCCTTGAGCTTGGCGCTCCATCCGGATCTGTTCTCCGAGCAGCCCGCGAACCTCGTCGAGGCCTACGCCGGCCGGGTGCAGACCGTAGCGGTCAAGGCACTCGTCTTCGTCCATTGCATGCCCTTTCTCCCAGCGACATCTGATCACATCGGAATGTCTCGTCTGGTCCAGCAGGTGCTGGGAGATCGGTCCGGTGAGGAATGCAGGCTCGAAGCCGCCGCACACGGGCACCGCGGGCCCCTGCCCGACTGGCAGAGGCCCACAGCAGCATTCCGGTCAGCGCGGCTTACGGTGTGGTGGTGGCCTGACGGGCCGGCCTCACTTCAGGTGCCGGGTGAAGAACCGGGCCGCGGCGTCCCCTGCGAACTGCGGGACACCGGTGTGGCCACCCATATTGGCGTTCAGGGACTTCTCCTTGGAGCCAAAGGCGTCGAACAGGTTCAGGGCTGCATGCCGATCGTTGCCTTCGTCGTCCCACTGGAGCAGGACGTGCAGCGGAATGGTGACCTGGCGGGCCTGCTCGAACATGACGCGAGGGATGAAACTCCCGGCGAACAGACCGGCGGCCACGATGCGCGGCTCGACCAGCGCCAGCCGGACGCCGATGGAGATCACTCCCCCCGAGTACCCGACCGGGCCGCCGATCTCGGGCAGCGCGAGGATCGCGTCCAGGGCGGCCTGCCATTCCGGGACCGCTTTCTCAACCAGCGGGAGGATGAGGGCGTCGATGATCTCGTCGCCGACCGGCTCACCGGCCTCCAGCGCCCGGCGCAGGTCGGCTCGGGCCTGCTCGGTGTCGGCCAAACGGGGCCGGTCACCGCTGCCGGGGAGTTCGATGGTGGCCGTTGCGAAACCCTCCGCCGCGGAGTGCTGGGCCCGCCCTGCCAGCCGGGGGTACATCTTCGGCAGTCCGCCGGGGTGGCCGAGCAGGATCAGCGGCACCGGTGCGGAAGCGGATCCGGGTGTCCACAGGATGCCGGGGATCTCGCCGAGGGTGAATTCGCGCTCGAGGACGCCGTCGTCGAGGCGCCGTTCAGAAGTGAAGTGCATGGTCGTGCCTTTCGGGAGTGCGCACAACGGCGCTCCCGGACGACCTATCGCCCGACCGTGACCCCGGAGGGGAGCACCCATGTCGATACTGCGTTCACGGGTACCACCTCCTCGATCACTCGCACGGCCGTCGGAAACGTAGCAGCGGTCGCGGTCGTCCACCAAACGGTTTTTGCGCGCTCTTGCTGGGTGAGGTGTGGGCATGGCCGCATCACCGTGGCAGCCCCCTTCCGTGGAGGCTCTGATCATCCGCGCGGAACAGCTCTGGTGGAGGCCACCCCCGGTGCGCGATCACCCGCTCCTGCGGCGGCATCTCATAGCTGGCGGAGGCGCCCTGCGGCCGGAGATCACCCGTCGCCTCACCGGAGCATTACCCGCGCCACTGCACGTGGTTCCGGCCCCTCACACCGCGGCCGTGCGCGGCGCCACCCGATCACCGCGGTCCTCCTCGAAGGCACCCAGTGCCATCCCGAACCCGGCTCCGCCGAAGCGAGAAAGACCCTCTATCCGCTCAAGATCCGCTTCACCGGCCACAGCGGTCACCCGCACACCGCGAGAACCGATGTCCAGCCCGCCCTTCCCAAGAGGGCCACCGTCCGCGTCTGGGTCGACACCCACGGAAAGATCACCGACTCGCCCTGAGCCCGGCGTCGCCGGCCGCGTCATTCACCGCCACAACCTCGCCGCATGGGACACGGCCTGGGCTGACACCTCACCTCGCTGGTCCGCATCCCTGTAGCGGCCCCGGGGGTAGCCGAGTGACACCTACGGGCGCAGCATGGAGGTGTGGCGGTTTTCGCCAGTAACTTTTAGTGATTTTCACTGACCGTACGGAACGGCGGATCGGAACGATCATGACCGAGGTTATGTTCATACGCGGTGAACCGTGCGTCCGCTGCGCAGGAGAGGAACAACGGCCCACCGGGACGCTTCGCACGCTCTGCGAGGATCACTTCAGGGACGTCGCCGTCGTGCACTTCACTCGACGGAAGCACCCCAACCCGGTGGAAGCGGCCACTTCAGCGATGAAGGGTGGCCTTCAAGCCGCATCCGCCCCCATGGACCAGAACGCTCACAGCTTCGGCCGGATCTCTGACCTGACTCGCGTTGACTGCGAGTGCGGCGCAACTCGTTCTCCAGGAAATGTGGTGTGGCGGAGCCGAGGGGGTCCTCCGCCACCGCGGAGGTGAACAGCAGCGTCTGCGGGTCGACTGCCGGAGAAGACCTGGCTGGGCTGAGCCTTGTGGGGCTGTCTTACGCACGCGTAGCGTGTGTCCTGATCTGGTGCCTGGGGGGTGTCGCCAGGGCGATGCCGGTGGAGGGGATGACCGGCCAGGGGAAGGTGCGGAGCGTGCGCGCGTCTGATCGCCGGGGGTTGTCGTGGTGACGTTCAGACTTCTCGGGCCCGTCGAGTTATGGGGCCAAGGCCCGATCGACATAGGTCCTCCACAGCGGCGGAGCGTGCTGGCGGCCCTCGCGGTGGACGCCGGCCGGGCAGTGCCGATCGAGACGTTGATGAGGCGGGTGTGGGGTGCGGATCCGCCGGACGAGGCACGTCAGGCGCTGTACGCGCATGTGGCCCGCCTTCGGCGGGGGTTGGCAGCCGCCGGGGCCGTTCGCACGCCGGGCCTGCTTCGGCGTAGCGGCGGTTACGTGCTGGACGCCGACTCCGAAGACGTGGACCTCCACCGGTTTCATCGTTTGGTCGCCGACGCCCGCAGAGCCGGCCGGAGCGACGCCGAGCAGGTGACGATACTCCGCGAGGCCCTGGACCTGTGGCGCGGGGAACCCCTCGCCGGACTGTCCGGGGAGTGGGCGACGCGGATGCGCAACACCTGGCAACGGCAGCGGCTGGACGCGGTCACCGCGTGGGCCAACGCGGAGACAGCGGTGGGCAACCACGCGGTGGTGATCGACCGGGTGCCCGAACTGGTCGACCAACACCCGCTCGTGGAGCCGCTGGTTGCCGTGCTGATGCGGGCGCTGTATGAGGCGGGGCGCGGTTCCGAGGCTCTGGAGTGCTTCGCCGCGAGCCGGAAACGGCTGGCCGACGAACTGGGCGCCGATCCGGGGACCGAGCTCCGGCATCTCCACCAGGCGATCCTGCAGGACGCGGCCCGGCCGGCCGAGGCCACGGATCCGCCGCCTTCGGTACGTCCGCGGTCCGCGCCGATTCTGGCGCATCTGCCCCTGGACGTACCGTCTTTCACCGGTCGGCAGGAGGAGCTGGCCCAGCTCGACAAGATCCTCGCGGGCGACATCGGCAGCCCCACGGTGGCGGTGATCTCGACCCTCTCCGGGACCGCGGGCGTTGGGAAGACGGCCGTGGCCGTCCACTGGGGGCACCGGGTGGCCGACTGGTTCGAGGACGGCCAGATCTACGTGAACCTCCATGGTTTCGAGCCTTCGCGGCCACCCGTGACCCCGGCCGAGGCGTTGCCCCGGCTGCTGGAGGCATTGGGCGTGCTTCCCCAGCACATGCCGGTCAGCCCGGAGGCCCAGGCCGGGCTGTACCGGAGCATGCTGGCGGGACGCCGGATGCTGGTGATACTCGACAACGCACGGGACGCCGAACAGGTACGGGCGTTCCTGCCCGGCAGTCCAGGGTGCTTCACCCTGGTGACCAGCCGAAACCGGCTCTCCGGCCTGATCGCCCTGGAAGGCGCCCGGAGTCTTGTCCTGGATGTGCTGCCCGCGGCGGAGTGCCGGCGGCTGCTCGCCCGCCGGATGGGGGCCGAGCGCGTGATGTCCGAACCGCTGGCGGTCGACGAGATCGTGAGCCGCTGCGCGCGGCTGCCGCTGGCCCTGGTGATCGTGGCGGCCCGCGCGGCCACCGAGCCGGGGCTCGGCCTGGCACGGCTCGCAGCCGAACTCCGCGATGCCCAGGACTCCCCCGCCGGGCTGGACAGCTTCGGCAACGAGGACACGCGGGCGGACATACGGGCTGTGTTCTCCTGGTCGTACGGCACCCTGAGCCCTCAGGCCGCCCGGATGTTCCGGCTGCTCGGCGTACACCCCGGCCCGGACATCAGCGTGCCCGCCGCCGCGAGCCTGGCCGGGATCCCCGTCCGGGACGCGGGCCGACTACTGACCGCGCTGGCCGACAGTTGCCTGGTCACAGAGCACTCACCCGGCAGATACGTACTCCACGACCTGCTGCGGATGTACGCCGCCGAACTCGCCGAGACCGTGAACGCCGCCGGCGAGACACAAGCGGCCGAAGACCGCTTGTTCGGCCACTATCTGCACTCCGCCCACTCCGCGGACCGCATGCTGGATCCGCACCGCGATCCGATCGCGCTGCCGCCCGTGGTCCCCGGCGTCTCCCCCGAACATGCCGCGGACCACGGAGAGGCTCTTGCCTGGTTCACAGCCGAGCACCCCGTGCTCCTGACGGTGGTGCACCGGTCGGGGACCGCCACCCGGGCACCGGGTGCCCCGACCTGGCAGCTGACCCGCGCCCTGACGACGTTCCTGCAGCGACGCGGCCACTGGGCCGACTGGGCCACGGCCCAGGAGGCCGCGCTGGACTCCGCACTCCGTTCGGCCTCTGCCGCCGGGCAGGCCGACGCCCACAGGGGTCTCGGCCGCGCCTGCACGCGCCTGACGCAGCTGGACGACGCGCTCAGCCATCTCGCCCGCGCCCTGGATCTCCATAAAGCCCTCGGCGACCGAACCGAGCTGGCCCACACCCATCTCGACCTGGCGCGCCTGCACGCCCGGCGGGACGCCTACCCCGAGGCGCTGGCCTGTGCCCGGGAGGCCCTTGACCAGTACACCTCCTTGGGCCACAGGACCGGACAGGCCCGGGCCCTGAACTCGGTGGGCTGGTACCACGCGCAGCTCGGCGACCACCACACGTGCCTCGCGTACTGCGGGCAGGCGCTGGAGCTCTTCACCGAACTCGGCGTCCGCGACGGGCAGGCGGACACCTGGGACAGCCTCGGCTACGCCCACCAGCACCTGGGCGACCACCGCCGGGCCGCGGCCTGCTACGACAACGCCGTCGCGCTGTTCCACGGTCTCGGGGACCGCTACTTCGAGGCCGACGTGCTGGCCCACCTCAGCGAGAGCCACCGGGCCGCCGGCGACGCCCGGGCGGCCCAGCGTGCCGCGCGCCGCGCGACGGACATCCTGGACGAACTCGGCGTGCCGGACTCGGACGGCGTCCGCGCGCGGCTGCGCCGCCTCGGCCTGCCGGCAGAACTCTGAGAAGGTACTGCTCAGCGTCCGCTGAGCCGCCGTGTGGACACGTCAAGGACGCCTGTAGCAGAAGCCCGTGTGGCTGCCATTTTCGCCGTTGCTGTAGTCGTATGCCTCAAAGACGAACCAGGAGCTGGTCTTGGGGCCGAAACGGCCGTCCACCTTCAGCTTGGCGTCGCTCCAGCTCTGGTTGATCTTCGTCTGGGCGTTCTTCACTGCTTGCTCAGTGTTGCCGCCGAAGTCCCGGTCCTCCGCGATGTGCTGGCCGAAGCAGGTGTTGAGGCTCTCCTGCACGACCAGTACGGGGATGCCGTTCATCCCCCGGGCCACGACGCAGTTGTAGTTGCCCGAGCCCACCGACGGCACATGGAGGTACCAACCGCCACCGACACTCACGTTGGTGAAGCCGGTGCACTCGACCTCGGCGGCGGCCGTCTTCGACGCGACCTGCGCCGACGCCGTTCCTGTGCCACCCGCCACCAGCGCCGGGACGGCGAGTGCCGCCACCGCCGTCAACGAAGCCAGCCTCGCCCGTCGTGTCGTCCGCACTGATTCCCTCTCCCTTTGTCCCACGCCCCTCGCGCAGATGCGCCAGGGCCGTGCGCCGGCGGGACCTTCCGCTCCTGTGGCCGGCGTGGTCGCCTCGGTGCACAGGACGACAATGGGCAGCGAGCCTTGTCGGAACCTTGCCGGAACCTTGCCGGCGCGGACGCAGGCCACGCGGCCTCCTGCGCCCCGTCCGTACGGCCTCGCCCGTGGGCTAGTTGTACTGACCCGTGAGGTTGGGGACGCGGCTGGCGGGTGGTTGCCCTTTCAGTGCGGTGTGTCCGCGGTGGTGATTGTAGGTGTGCAGCCAGTGC
>NZ_JBEXPK010000087.1:0-32773 GCF_040612015.1 Streptomyces sp. NPDC006476
ACCCGCTGGAACAGTTCCCACAACTCGTCCGGCACCAGCCGCTCAACGATTCCCACGTCAACAGGGTATCGAACACGCCAAATGAGATGACGTCTTAGCCCCTGCTTGCCCCGGTCTACCGGCGGAGCGGCCGGCCTTCTCCCCGCCGGACGGGGCCTTGGTGATGCAGCCGTCCACCGAGATCTCGCCAAGGTCGAGGCCGATCATCCGGTCGCAGGCGTCCAGGGCGAGAGCGTGCAGCACTTTGGAAATCCCCTGCCGGGACCACTCTTTGAGGAGTCGGCGGATGGTGCGGTCCGAGCATCCGGGCGTGGAGATCCGCTCGTAGCCGGAACCATGGACCAGCGCGAGCACGACGTGCTCGAAGACGGTTCGGTCGGGGATCCGGCGGCGGTGACAGCCCAGCGGGCGGCCGACGACGAACTCCTCCCGGACGGGGAGGAGCGCGGCGAACTGGTCCCACAGGGGTTCGAGCAGGCAAGCTGGCAGCGCGGGCACGGCCGTCCTTCGTGATCACTGAGCGTAGAGATTACGAGCATGAGGTACGCGCAGGGCGGCGGGTCGACCGACCCTGAGCTCAGGGTAGGTCACCACGGGAGGTTCCCGGATCGGTCGATGAACTGTCCCGTCGGCCCATCCGGGCCGATCGTCGCGAGGGTCACGATGGACTCTGCGCCGTCGGCGACGCTGTGTCCGAGGCCGCCGGTGAAGTCGGTCGCGGTCTGCCCGGGGTCTGCTGCGTTGACCTTCACGTCCTTCAGTTCCTTGGCGTACTGCGTCGTGAGCATCGTGACCGCGGCCTTCGAGGCGCAGTAGAGGGGCAGGGCATACTGCGACTCGATCCGCGCCGGGTCCTGGGTCATGCTGAAGGAGCCCATACCGCTGGACACGTTGACGATGACGGGGTTCGGCGACTTGCGCAGCAGCGGGAGGAAGGCGTGCGTGACGCGCACGATCCCGACGACGTTCACGTCGAGCACGGCGCTCACGTCGGTCGCGGTGTACTCCTCGACGGGGCCGACCTTGCCAAGGACGCCGGCGTTGTTGACCAGGACGTCGATCGTTCCCTCATGCGCGGAGACATCCGCAGCCGCGGCCTGGACCGAGGCGTCGTCGGTCACGTCGATCTGAACGAATCGGGCGCCGAGCGACTCGGCCGCGGCCCGACCGCGCTCACGGTGGCGGGCACCGAGGAGGACGGTGTGTCCCGCCTCGACGAGGCGACGAGCGGTTTCAAAACCGAGAGACTTGTTGGCCCCGGTGATGAATGTGGTGGTCATGCTGGCTCCTCCTGGTCCGAACAGCACGGTCGTGCGCTGTTCACGCACTCCATGCTGGGTCCCCGGGAGGGTTGGCGGGAGCTACGGGACTTCCTGGTACCGCGCGTACCACCCAGCAGCCTGGTCCACCGGACGAGGCGGAACGCGGGCCTTCATTTCTGAGGAGACATCCTCTGGACCCCGATGGCCGCAAGGAATTCGAGTTTGCTGCGGGCGTCGGTGCCTGGCTGAGGCGTGTACACCACGAGGCGGAGGTTCGTGTCCTGGGTGTTGAGGATGTCGGAGTTCATGGCGATGTCTCCGACATCCGGGTGCTGGACGAGTTTGTGCGCACTCTGGTGACCGCCCACCGCTCGGCGGCTCCACAACTCGCAGAACCGTGGGCTGAGGTTCAGCCTCGATACCAACGCCGCGAGGTCGGGATCGTCGGGGTACCGGCTCGTCGTCGCGCGCAGGTCGGCGACGAGGGACTCCTCGAACGCCGCCCGCTCGGCCGCCGTCTGCCGGACCCGGGGCAGCTCACCCAGGAACTGCCAGACCAGGACGTTGCGATCTCCCACACCGCGGACCGTGGGATCGCCGAACGTGGCCGCGAACAGTGGATTCCAGTGCAGCAACTGCCAGGTGGCGTCGTAGATCGCCAACGGGTTGCCAGCGAGCTGGTCCACGATCCGGTACAGGCTCCCTGGGATCATTCCTGGAACCCGGCTCGGATCCGCTGCATGACCGGCCATGCGCAAAAGGTGAGCGTGCTCGTCGTCGGACAGGTGCAGGGCGCGGGCCAGGGCCGAGCAGACCTGCGCCGAGGGTGTCGCCACCCGTCCCTGCTCCAGCCGGACCACGTACTCGACCGAGATGCCGGCCAGCGTTGCCAGCTCCGCGCGTCGCAGACCGGGGACCCGACGAGGTGAGCCGTGTGCGAAGCCCACCGTCGCGGGATCCAGCCGGTCCCGCCACGCCCGGAGCGCGGCACCGAGTTGATCCATGCACACCATCCTCCCGCACACCCCGCCCCGCTGGGTGGTACGCGCTGTACCACGAAGTTCCGTGGCTCCCGCCGACGCTCCCCGAGGGCTCAGTGTCGAGTCGTGAACGGCGCACAACGATGCTGTTCGGAGTCAGGAGGAGCAAGTATGACCACGACGTCGAACCACTACGTCACCGTGCTGTGGGAAGCCCGGGCCAAATCCGGGAAGGGAGCCGCGATGAAGGCGTTCATGACAGCCGCTGTCACCGCATCCCGCTACGACGCGGGCAACATCGACTACGAGGCCCACCAGGTCCAGGGACAACCGGGCGCGTTCGTCATCTTCGAGCGCTGGGAGAGCCGCGAGGCCCTCGAACGCCACCTGCAGGCGCCCCGCATGCAGGACCTGGTGCCCCAACTGCTGGAACTGATGGACGGCAGCAACGGAGGAGTTGGCTGCATAGGAAGGCCTCCACGTTCGGAGGGGATTGACTGAGCAAGTGACGGGCCCGCTTTGCGCGGGACCGGCTGGAGGACCTGGTCGACCAGCCTCGCCCGGGCGGGCCCCGGAAGATCACCGATGCCCAGGTGGAAGAAGTGGTCGTCAGGACTGGAGACCACGCCGAAAGACGCCACGCACTGGTCGACGCGGTCGCTGGCCAAGGAGGTAGGCCTCTCCCAGCCGGCCATCACGCGCATCTGGTATACCTCAGCCCCAAGCCGCACCTGATGGACACTTTCAAGCTCTCGAAGGATCCTGAGTTCATCGAGAAGGTCCCGCGATGTGGTGGGCCTGCATCTCGCCCCGCCCGAGCATGCGCTGGTGCTGTGTGTGGCGTCAGGAGCAGTCCGCGCTATCGGCCGCAGCCGACGGCCGCGGATAAGCGTCCGCCCCGGCGGAAGGATCACGTCATCCCCTTCTCGGCCATGTCTGTCTCGCTCACCTCAGACGAGGCTTTCGTGGAGACGAAGCGGAGGCGCGTCGTGCACAGGGAGACGACGACGGCCGAGGCTGCCACGACGGCCATGCCCCAGGCCAGATCGCTCACTTCGGCGACGAATCCGATCACCGCTGGTCCGACGAGCAGACCGATGGTGCCCGTGGCGGCGACGACAGAGAGGGCTTGCGGCCCTTCGGCCGCGGCGGCGACGTAGAGGCATGGTGCCACGGCGGCCACACCCAGCCCCACGCACGCGAAACCGATGAGCGCGGGAACAACACCTCCGGTCAGCAGAGCGAGGCCCAGTCCGGCGCCGGCCACCGTGCTGCCGACGCGGACGACCCTGGCGTCACCCCAGCGGCTGCGCCAGCCGTCACCGAAGAGGCGTGCGACGACCATCACGCTCGAGATGACGGCGATGCCCAACGGCGCGACCTGGGGTGACGCGTGGGCGATGTCCTTCAGATACAGCGCGGACCAGTCATTCATGGACCCTTCGACCACCTCGGCGAACACCATGGCGCAGCCGAGCCAGAGCACTGCCTGTGTCAGCCGGGTGAACCTGCGACGGCGCTTGCCCTCCTCCTGCTCGGCTACCGGCTCGCCCGAGGAAGCCGCGGAAACCTCTTCCGCGAGCAGACGCGGACGTGCATACGCGAGGAGCACGAGGAGGATCACCGAGGCGACGGCGAAATGGGGGGCGATGTCCGGAGTCAGTGCCGTGACCCCTGACGACAACAGAGCGGCAAGGAACGAACCCGCACTGAAGGTGGCGTGCAGCTGTGTCATCGCCGTACGTCCGTGCACCTTCTCCAAAGCGGCGCCCTGCGCGTTCATCGCCACATTCAGACAGCCCACGGCCACGCCGTCCGCACAGAGAATCACCAGCGCCGTCGGGTAGTTCGGGGCCACGGCCAGCACAAGGAGGATCGCCACCAGGCTGAGCCCGGACAGCAGGGCGACGCTGCGCGCCCCGAGGCGCTGCATCAGGAACGTGATGAGCGGAAAGGAAGCCACCGCGCCCGCCCCGGTGACCACGAGCAGCAGGCCCACCTCGCCGGCACTCAGATCGAGGCGTTCCTTGAGGGCGGGGATGCGGGAGGCCCAGGTGGCGTACTGGAACCCCAGGAAGCAGAACAGCGCCGCGATGGCCAACTGCGTACGCCTGAAATCGTCTAGGACACGGGGCATGGAAATCGGGCCGCCTCCTCCGAAGGGCTGGTATCTCTGCCGGATACCGCGATGGACATGTACACGGCGTTTTCGCCGTAGCTCTCCGGGAGCCGGACCCGTGGGTGGGCCCGGTAACCGTGAGCGGCCCAGAAGGGGGCCATGCCGTCGACGGCGACGAGCGAGATGTGCTCGAACCTCGGTCGCGCGGCGGCCGTCAACCGGGTCAGCAGGCCCCGCCCCCACCCGTTGCCCCGCTGCTCGTGGGCGACGACCATGTCGTGAAGATGGAGGTTGCGTGAGTCGCGTGCGGGCTCGTCGACCCGGGCCAGCGGTGGGTACTGGAACCTCGGGTAGGGCAGCGCGAGCAGGTAGCCTTCTATTTCTCCGTCGAGGTCCAGCACGAAGCAGGTGTCCGGTGAGGCGCGCCCCTTCGATTCCAGCGCTGCCAGGCCCTCGGTGAGTGAACTTCCTGCATAAGCCGCTGCCTCCACCGCGGCTATGCCCGGCCAGTCATTGTCCCGCACGGGACGGATGCGCTCGTCGTGGCCGACCCGCTCCTCGCTCACGCCGCCTCCGCGTGGCCGAGTTCGGCAGGTGTCACCATGTGCGGCAGCGGTCCAAAGCCGTTGAAGGCTTGCGTCATGTAGCTGGTGGCGTAGGCGCCGGCGGACAGGATCCACACCGGGTCGCCGGACGTCAGCGCCTTGGGCACGCGTAGGTGTGCGGTCCGGTAGGCGTCGTCGCTGTCGCATGTGGGGCCGGCCACGACGGCCGCGACGTACTCGCCATCGGCGTGTCCTGGAAAGACGAGCCTGTGGCAGAGTTCGTCCATCTCGTAGAGGCCGTTGAATTTTCCGCAGCTGAGGTAGAGCCAGTGCACCAGTTCTCCGTCGGCCTGCCGCCGCTCGGTGAGCCGGTAGACGTGTGCGCGGATCGCGCCGTGATCGGCGACCAGGTGGCGACCGGGCTCCATGACGATGTCGAGAGGCGCTGCGTTCAGGCGCCGCAATTCCTCGATGCCTTCGCGCAGAACAGCAAACATCTTGTCCAGCGGCGGCTCCAGCGGGCGGCCGTGCCGGTCCAGGTATCCGAGGGCGGGCAAGCCGCCGCCGAGGTTGACGTGGTCCGGCACGATGGCCCGGTGACGCAACGCCACCAGGACCTCCGCCAGCTGGTCGACGGCCTGACGCCACGCGTCGTACGTCATCTGCTGTGATCCCACGTGTACCGACAGCCCGGCCGGGGTCAGGCCGGCGGCACGGGCCACGGTCAGCACGCGAACGGCGTCGTCCCGGGAGCAGCCGAACTTGCGGCTGAGTCCCCACAGGGCGCCTTCGCCGCTTGTAGCGAGGCGGCAGTACACACGGGCGCCGGGGGCGTTGGCGGCGATGGCCGCCACGTCCTGAACGCTGTCCGTGGCGAACGTCCGCACACCGAGCCGGTGGGCCTCGGCAATGCTCGCGTCGGACTTCACGGTGTTGCCGTAGTGGATGCGGTCCGCGGGCACACCCAGTCGTAGCGCCTGCTCGATCTCGCCAGGGCTCGCCGCGTCGAATCCGGCGCCTCGGTCAGCGAGGCAGGTCAGCACCTCGTCGACCGGACATGCCTTCATCGCGAACCGTACGGTCACCGGCAGTTCGCGCACCAGGCGGTCGTACTGGCCCTCGATCCCGGTGAGATCGAAAACGACCCGATCCGTTGAAGCGGCAGCCAGCGCGGAAGCCAGTCGCGTGTCCAGGTTCCAGCTCACGCGCCCGCACTCCCGAGGCCGGTGTCCCGGGCGACGCCCACGAGCACGGGCCAGGCATCGATCAGGTACGCGAAGTCCTCCGTGTCCTGTTGCGCCTCGTCCAGCAGCTGCTTCCGGCGCGCGTCCATCAGGTCGGCGAACTCGGCGTAGCGGCCGCCCAGTTTCCGGTACGCCGTACTGACCCGGTCCAGTCGCCAGACGTTCTCCGTCTGGTCCCGACCGGCGCTCTGGCGCAGGAAGCCGGAGATGACGTCTGCGCGGACCCGCTCCTGTTCGTCCAGCAGTGCGGTGTCGGGGGCCGCGCTCATCCGGTCGTAGACGTCGTTGAGGTAGAGCATCGACAGCAGGAACTTCACAAACCTCAGCTGGTAGGCGCGGAAGCCGGCGTCGGTGCGTCGGAAGGGCGTGTAGAAGTTCTGGATATGGCGGTTGTGCAGTACGCCGGGCAGTGCGGCGTCGTGGACGAGGTGGATGAGGAAGTAGTCGCTGCCTATGGTGTCGGTCGCCGGGGGCAGCGGCACCCGCTCGTATACCTCGTGGTGGAAGGCAATGTTGCACATGTCGACCCTCATGGGGTCGACGAGTGTCAGGGTGGAGTGGTCCTCGGTGAAGGGGGTGGTTCCGGCGCCCTTGAAGGACTCCTCGACGAGTTGTCCCTTCTGCTCGTCCGACCAGTGGGCGGGGGCCCACAGGCTGACGACGTCGTGGTAGACGCCCGCGTCGAGACGCTCGATCTCCGCGATGTCCACGGACGGTTCACCGACGAAGGACGCTCCGACCATCGACACCCGGCGCTGGCCGTGGTGCGGGGCGAGGACGGTCTCCGTCACGGCCGCCGACGCCTTGGACGCGGTCTTCCCGAGTGAGGCCAGCTCATGATGGATGGGAAAGACCTTTTCGCCATCCAACACCTGATAGCTGGAGTCCGAGTCCCTGCGGTGCACCGACCGGCAGCCAAGTGCGCTGGCGATGAGGAAGGCACGGTTGGTACAAGCACCGTAGGAGAGGTCGGCAGGCAGCATCAGGGTGAGCAGCCGGTCGGGTGCGGCGAGGTCGGAGCGCTGGATCGTGCGCCGCAGGAAATCCCGTTGGCGTGCTTCGTCGAGGTGGTGGACGATCACGTCGGGGATGGCCGGCAAGTCGGCCACCACGCGGGTGTGTTCCGTCCATGTGGCCTGGTCGCAGGAGTCGAGGATGAGCAGGTGCACCTCGATACCAAAAGTGCGGGCGGCGTACGCGGCCTCCTCGGCGATGCCGACGATGGCCTCCTCACACGCCCTGTTGGTCGGCAGAGCCAGGCAGATCCGGTCGGTGCTGGTGGTGTGCTTCACCTGTCTCCTTCGAGGATGCCCCGTCCTTTAGGGCGGGGTGGAATCGAAGCTCCTGCGGTGCAGGGCAGGGAAAGAAGAACCGCCGCCAGGGCGGTTCTTCGTCTGGCCCGGACTTGCCGCAGGCGGCACCGAGTTGACTCGTTGATCAAGGGCTTACTAGTGTCACTTGCGTGAAGATCGTCGCGCAGGTGAAGTTGTTGCCGGCGTCCGCGTATGACGCGGGCGCTCTGGCGGCGACCCTGCGTGCCTGTAACCGGGCCGCGAACGCGGCCTCTGAGGTGGCGTTCGCGAAGGATCTGAAGCGGCGCAACGTGTTGCAGGACGCGGTGTACCACCGGATGAAGGCTGATTTCGATCTCGGGGCGCAGGCCGCGGTGCGCACGGTGAAGAAGGTGTGCGATGCGTATGCCACGCTCAAGGCCAACATCCGCGCAGGCAACTGCGGGCCGGAAGGCTCCAAGCGCCGGGCCAAAGCCGAGTCGAAGCCGATCAGGTTCCGGCAGACGTCGGCGCAGCCGTACGACGACCGGATGCTGACCTGGAACCTCGACGCCCGGACCGTCAGCATCTGGACGGTGTCCGGACGGTTGAAGGGCATCCCGTTCGTCGGCTCCCCGCAGGCGCTCAAGCTGCTCCAGCAGCGCAAGGGCGAATCCGACCTGGTGATGCGGGACGGCATGTTCTTCCTGATCGCCACCATCGACATCCCCGAGCCCGAGGTGTACGAGCCCAAGGGCTTCCTGGGTGTGGATCTCGGGATCGTCAACATCGCCACGACCTCGGACGGCCGGATCATGTCCGGCCGTCAGGTGAACCGCTACCGCCGGCGCAGGCGTGAGCTGCGCTCGAAGGTGCAGAAGAAGCGGACCAAGTCCGCGGCCCGGGTGATGAAGCGCAACCGGCGCCGTGAGGCCCGCTACGCCACCCAGCGCAATCACATCATCGCCAAGAAGCTCGTCGCCACCGCTGAACGCACCTCGCGGGGTATCGGTCTGGAAGACCTGACCGGTATCCGGCAGAGGGTTACGGCCAGGAAAGACCAGCGGGCACGACTGCACTCGTGGGCCTTCGCCCAGCTCGGCGCGTTCGTCGAGTACAAAGCCAGGCGGGCCGGTGTGCCCGTGGTCCATGTGGACCCGCGCAACACCTCCCGCCAGTGCTCGGAGTGCTGGCACACCCACCGATCGAACCGGGTGACCCAGGCGAGGTTTGCGTGCAAGTCCTGTGGGACCATCCTGCACGCGGACCACAACGGCTCCCGCAACATCGCCCACCGGGCCGATGCTGCGTGGCAGCGGGGCGCAGTCAACCGCCCCAGAACGCCATAGGCGCTCCGGACGCAGGACCCCACAGTGGGACACCAGCATCACGTCTCACTCTGCCTGCAAGCCCGGCCCTTCAGGGCCCGGGCAGTTGACTTGCCGCTCTCTCGTTCGCTCCAGGAGTCGAGCCCCAGGAGTTTCCTACCGAGGTCGTTGAGCGTCGCGGCACCGTAGCGAAGCGATTCGTGCCGATCGACGTCTCCGAGCAACGTCGCGTTCCAGTCGGGTGTGCTGAGAGTCCGCCAGGAATGGACACGGGAGCGGCGCAGCGCTTCGTGCTCCTCCAGTGCCGGCATCATCGACAGGTACTGCACGGCCCGCACGCCGTTGTCGGAGACGTTGGGCGCGACGCCGTGCGCCAGCAGTCCGTTGAAGATCAGCAGATCGCCGGCTTGCAGGTCGGGACGTACCACGGAGAACTCGGCGCGGTCGATCGCGGGCCTGATCGGGTCCCGATCGGCCGGCTGCGCGATCCGCCACTCATCGAACTGGCGGAACAGCTCTGGTGCGCACTGGAATCCGCCGAGTTCGGGCTGAGTGTCGTTGAGGGCCAGGATGCCCTGCACCCGCTGTGG
The DNA here is from genome assembly GCF_040612015.1 of Streptomyces sp. NPDC006476. Classification (NCBI taxonomy): domain Bacteria; kingdom Bacillati; phylum Actinomycetota; class Actinomycetes; order Kitasatosporales; family Streptomycetaceae; genus Streptomyces; species Streptomyces sp. NPDC006476. Next base: position 9,340 of record NZ_JBEXPK010000087.1, read on the forward strand.
CAGCACGCCGAGGGTGGTGTCCACGTCCCAGTGCAGCTCGATGTCGAATCCCTCGTCGGTCGGCGCGATGAGGGAGCGTGAACGGCTGCCCCGGTTGGGCGGGTTGAGGTTCAGCCGATCGAGGGTGACCCACAGCTCCTCGCAGTCCCACACGTCGACGAAGGCGTCGTAGACCCGCTGGGTCTGCCGGTTGTCCCACATCAGCTGATGGTGGTACGCCTCTACGAAGCCGTAGACGTGCAGGTCACGGTCGAGGTCCGAGCGGAACTCACGTTCTTGGTACCAGGTTTCGGGCCGGTCGGGGTCAAGCCCCGCGAACTCCCAGGCGAACTCGTACAGGCTCTTTGCCGCGCCTGGAGAGACGGCGTTGCGCACGACCACATAGCCATACGTCTGCCAGAAGGCGAAATCCTGTTCCGACAGTACGCGCAGCGACTGTGGCTCCTCGAGCTTTATGTCTCTCAGTTGCGTCTGCGCGAGGTAGGTCTCACCGTCAGCGCTGAAATAGGGGCGCCGTGTCGGGGCGCGGTACAGATACGGGTCGGGCGTCGGCATGCGATCACTCCAAGGCGCGATTCCTCAGTGGTCGAGAGGAACTCATGGCCGTTACTGATCGAACTGAGGTTGCAGCCAAAGTGGACTGGACCAATTGGTGATGTCAATCGTCAGCGGGGGAAGTTGCCGCCATTTGCCTGTCAGCTGCCTGTTACCGGCCGAACCCGCTCCTGTGCGTGGTGCGGCGTGATGAACGGGGACTCCAGGTGCCGACTGGGGTGCGGGCTGCTCGACTTGCGGGTACGAGCACCATGACTGTGGCCGGCCGGCGGCCAGGGGCCCCGTTGATGACGAGGGTGCCGGCCTGCGGTGCATGACCTGGACCGTTCTCGGGTTCAGGTCCGCCCGGACGTTCATCGCGACGTACCTGGTCGGCCGCGGGCCTCCCGTCCGTGTTGCCACACACTTCTTGGTTGGACTAGACCAACGACGAGTGGGCGGGCTATAACGAATTACCTGCAGTGCGCCCGGAAGGCGGATCATGACCACCAGAGTGAGCGTCGTCCAAGACGGCACCGGAATGCCTGGTGCCGTTACACGGGTGCCGAAGTACTACCGAGTCAAGCAGCACATCCTCGAGATGGCGGAGTCGCTGGGGCCGGGAGAACGCGTGCCCGCCGAGCGATTACTCGCCGTCAGCCTCGACACCTCGCGCACCACGGTCCGGCGGGCCCTGCAAGAGCTCGTCAGTGAAGGCAAGTTGGACCGGATCCACGGGAAGGGCACGTTCATTGCACGGCCGAAGCTCTACCGCGCCCTTCAGCTCACCTCCTACACCGAGGACATGCTGGCCCAGGGACTCAAACCTGCCTCACGGATCCTCGATTTGCGTCACATCAAGGCTGACGAGGAACTGGCACGCCTGCTCGCCATCGACATCGGCGAGGAGGTAGTGCTCCTCGAACGACTTCGGCTGGCCGACGGCGAGCCCATGGCCATCGAGTCGACCCACCTGCCCGCACGGCGCTTCCCCGGCCTGCGCGAAACGCTGACCAGGTACAGCTCTTTGTACACGGCACTCGCCGAGGTGTATGGAGTTCACCTCCTAAAAGCCGAGGAGGGCATCGAGACCACGCTCGCGAACCCGTACGAGGCCGGGCTGCTCTCGACCATCGTGGGCCTTCCCATGATGCTGCTGTCCCGACACTCCCACGACACGGAAGGCAGACCGGTGGAGTGGGTCCGTTCGGTGTACCGCGGCTCCCGCTACAAGTTCGTGGTGACCTTGCTGCCCACCGCGGACCGGGCCTTGGATTGATTCGCCGTCCCACCATGGCCGTTCGTCCCTCTTCTCGGGCACTCCATGCTCATGGCCAGCCCTACGACCGCGCTGCAGCCAGCTGATCGCGCCCCCAACGCTCGGAGGCGGCCTTCACCTCACTGTGAGCGCCCCGATCGCACGTCAAGAACTGGTCCCTCGAAGCCGGCCTCACGGCCGAACCCATTGAGGATCAGTCCCGCCCCGCCAATCCTGGGAAATCCGTGACACGACAGGGTGTTCTCACCAACCGAACCGAAGCCGTCCCGACGCCGCCCGAAGCCGGCCGACCAACGACCGCCGAGACTGATGAAGGCGCAGACCGCCTTCGGGTGTCAGGCCGCTCGCTGTCCCCTGCCCTGGAGACTTCCGTTCCCACATCCCGGACATCGTTGTCACCAACCCTGGCGGAAACGCTGATCACCGCACGCGAGGCAGCCTGTCTGACCCAGCAAGACCTCGCGGAGCGATCCGGGGTGAGCGTGCGGGCCATCCGCAACCTCGAGACCGGACACACCTCCCGTCCCCGCAAGCAGTCGCTCCTTCTGATCGCCAAGGCCCTCGGACTGCCCTCGGAGGACATCGGCCGACTGATGCGCCGACCGAGCGCCGGAGACCACCACCTGTCAGCGCCTGGTCCCGTACCCTTCGAACTCCCCCCTGTTCCTCGCCACAGCCTCGTCGGTCGTGCGACGCACCTTGCTTCCCTGCGGGCTCACCTCTCAGCCGCAAAAGACGGCCACACAGGCCGGCCCGTGATCGTCGTCGGGCCGCCCGGTGCAGGGAAGACTGCACTGGTCATCAAAGCGGCACACGGTGCGCGTGACCGGTTCCCGGATGGTCAGGTCTTCGTAGACCTCCACCCGAACATGTCCACCACACCACTGACGCCGGACGAGATCGTTCCCCGCGTCCTGCGCTCCCTCGGCGCCGGCCCGGTGGCCGATCATCCGGAGGAGGCAGCTGCCCGGTTACGGGACGCGCTGAGCAGAAAGTGCGTTCTCGTCGTCCTGGACAACGTCGACAGCGAGGCACAGGTGCGACCACTGCTGGTGGACGGTTCGTGCCACGCCGTGCTGGTGGCCGCGCGCCGTGAACTGCCCGCTCTTACCGGGCAATTCCGTCAGAGTATCGATGCCCTCAGCGACACGGACGCCCTTCGGGTGCTGCAGGACCTGCTCGGCACCGCCCGCACAGCTGCAGAGCGATCGGCCGCGTCCAGGGTGTTGCGGTTCTGCGGCGGTCTGCCTCTGGCTCTCCACATCGCCGGGCTGTGGCTATCAGGGCGACCGCACCGGTCGCTGCGTGATCTGGCGGACCGGTTGACCAACGAGCAGGACCGGCTTCGCTTCCTGCGCATCGGCGATCTGTCGCTGGAAGCCAGTGTGGCGGCCTACTACAGCTCGCTGCCGACTCCGCTCCGGGCCTCATTGCTCCGGCTGAGGAACGTGAACGGCGACTTCAGTGCCGACGACATGGTGACCGAGGTGACTCCGTCATCGGGAATGGCCGCGGATCTCCTCGATGAACTGGTCGACCGCCACCTGGCGTATCCGGTCACAGCGCCCCCCGACGGCCAGCGGCTGTACCGGCTCCACGACCCCGTGCGTCAGTACGTGACCTACGGCCCGGTCGGCTCCTGGCACCCAGATCGCGTCAAGGGCCAGATCTGGCTCCCCCGGCAGGCTGCGCACAGGGGCTGAGAAGAGGAGGGTGAGCCTCCCTTACACCGCCATGGACGCCCGGCCGAAGCCGATACCATGCCGCAGGCGGAGTGCTCCCGGTAGCTCGGAGTCAGCCGGAAGGCGTGGCCGGCAGAGGGATTTGACGTAGGTCGGCGACGGTGCAGGCCAGGCTCACAAAGGCGAAGATGGCGCGCACACTGATGTCTTGGCTTCTCTCTGAAGCTGATCGGAAAATCGACGTCCGGGAGGGCAGCAGCATCCGGGCCGCGTGCGGACCGGATGACGGTGAGGCGGGCCGGTCAGGCTGATGCCGGTGTGAGGGCGACTTGGTGGCCGAGGGCCTGGAGCTGGCGGACGAGATCGCGGGTTTTGCGGGCGGGGTCGAGGTGGCGGCGGTGCCAGTCGACGCCGAGCTCCTGGTAGGAGGCGTCTGGACGTTGATCAGGTGCCAGGTGATGGCAAGTATCGAGCGGGCGACGGCGACCAGGGCTTTGGCGTGGCCGCGGCGTTTGACGATACGGCGGTAGCGGGCGCCGAGGAAGGTGTCGGTGCGGGCGGCGGCGTTGGCGGCCTCGCCGAGGGCGCCCTTGAGCCAGGGGTTGCCCTGCCCGGCCGGACCCGTGCTGTTCTTCGCGCCGGACTGGATCGTGCGGGGGCACAACTTCGCCCAGGAGACGAGGTGTTCGGGCGTGGGGAACCGGCTCATGTCCGCGCCGATCTCGGCGAGGATGATCTGCGCGGTGGCCGGCCCGATCCCGGGGACGGCGTCGAGCTTCTCGGCCAGAGCCCGTGCGCTGACCGACTTGGCGGGCTCGCTGCCGGTGCCCGAGGAGTCTGGCGGGGTGGTGATCTTCTCCAGCGTCCGGGCGATCAGCCGGTCGAGTTCGTCGATCTGCGCGGTGCGGTGGTCGACGGTGCCCAGCAGCACCCGCAGAAGCCGGGCGTGGTGGTCTTCGAACTGCCCGGTCAGGGCCTCGATGAGGGCCGGCTTCTTCTTGACCAAGTTGCCTTCGGCGAGGTCGGCCAGGGTGCGCGCGTTGCGTTCTCCGGCGACCAGGGCATCGAGCATGGCCCGTCCGGACATGCCGAACAGGTCCGAGACGACGCCGGACAGTTTGATCTGCGCGTCCTGCAGAGCCTTGTCCACGCGGTACTTGTACCGGGTGCGTTCCTGGACGAACACGGTGCGGGTGCGGGTGTAGTCCCGAAGCTGCCGCACCGGCTTCGGTGGGACGAACGAGGCCCGGACCATGCCGCGTTCGGCGAGCTTGGCCAGCCAGACCGCGTCCAGCTTGTCCGTCTTCGGGCGCCCGGGGACGTTCTTCACGTCACGGGCGTTGACCAGCCAGCAGGCCAGGCCGCGGGCCTCCAGCAGGTAGAAGAAGGGGCGCCAGTACGAGCCCGTCGCTAGCTCGCGCAACGGGACTGAGACGGCTCCAAGTTCCTGCGCCCCGGCCGCGTCGACGCAGGTGTCGAAGAGACTCACCGACAGGTCGAACGGCGGCTGCAGCTCAAGGACACGTCGGCCACTCGGGGGCGCCGATCAGTCCGACCCCGCGGCCGACGTTGCCCACCGTCGCGCACTCCGTCGGCACGGGATACACCTGCTCGGCCCGGAAGCGCTCGGGCACGAGCGTGTACTCCCCCACAGGCAAACGTTCGCCCGCACCGCGCTGGACTGGGTGATGCCCCGCTCCCGGAACGGCTCCCCGACCATGTGCCGGACGCTTCCGGCACAATGTACGAGGACACGCTGACCGTCGCCGAGGCGTTCAACGCCAGCTGAGCGGAGGCACTTCAGGGCCCCTGCGGCCCGGGGCAGCCGGGCATGCGCGCAGAGGGTCAGCCGAGACACGGCCGCAGCTGTCGGCGGGTCTCTCTCCCCGGTCGGGTACAGGCCTCCGAGTCGTCAGACCAGGTGGTGCCAAGCCGCGCGCACCACAACAGACCACGTACCAGGAGGAAAAGTGAACGCCATCAGCGATATTCAGAAGCGTCGCGAAGAGACTGCTATCAACTACTTCCGCATGCCGGACGCCGGCAACCCTGCGGTTATCGACGTCTTCACGGAGATGCTCGTATGTTCTACCCGAAGTTCGGCATCGCACGTGGGAAGGCACAGATCGGAGCGTTCGCGCAGGCCGTGACCCTGCACCGCGACGCGGCGCACACCCAGGTCCCCGCGTTCCTGGCGCAGGCCACCCCGGCCGAACGGCTGCGATCGGGCGGACCGGACATCTGCCGTCGCCCTGGTCCGACCAGATCTCACCGCCGGTGTCTCGGCCGCGTTCGTGATGGCCGCCGTCTTCCACGTGATCGCCGCCCTGATCGCCGTCATGGTCGTCCAGGTACGCCCCGCGGACCTCGAAAGCCTGCGGGGCGGCGGCGACCGGGCCACCGGTTGACCACGATGTGATCACAAACGGAACCGGCCGCCCTGTCGGCTCCTCACCATTGGCCGTACACTGCCAATTCATAAGCAAGCGGGCTGTATTGACGGGGGGAGCCCACCATGACTGGGGATTTCTACGGCCAGAACAGATTCGTACCGCCCATGCCGTCGAGTCCTCCGCCCGCGCCGCCGGACGCAGGCCGGGCCGTCGCCGTCGCCCTGCTCAACCTCAGCGGTCTGGGCCTGGGTTACGCGCTGCTGCGCCGCTGGGTCCTGGCCGCCGTGTGCTGGGCGGCGACCGTCGTCCTGCTGCTGGTGGCGCTGCCCGCGGACGCCGACGGCGTGCCCGGGCTCGCGCTCGGCCTGTACGTCGTGTTCCTGGTGCTGGCCGCCGTCCACGGCGCCGTCGTCGCACTGCGCACGCGACTGGCCTGGCCGGGACGGTCGCCGATCGCGATCCTGCTGGGCGTGGCGCTGCTCGCCGTACCGGTGGGCGGGTCCGTGCTGTACGACAACGCCCGCCAGGAGGCCATCGAGCAGGCCCTCCTCGACCGGCTCCAGAAGGCCGACGACCTGGTGACGGCGGCCGGCCGGGACTCGTTCGGCAGCGGCAAGTCCGACTACAGGTCGGCGCTCGAGACCTACCGGAACCTCGCGGTCCACCACTCGGGCTCCCGCGCGGCGGCCGAGGTCCCCGACCGGATGAAGACCTACTACGCGACGGTGGGCGCGGCCTACGGCCACAAGAACTACTGCGACGCCGTCGCACCGCTCGAGTACCTGCGCACGGTGCCCGACACCATGCCCAAGGACACCATCGGCTCTCTGCGCACATGGCCCGACAACCGGCTCGCCACCTCGCTGTACGAGTGCGGTTCGCAGCGGATGTCCGGTGGCGACTCGGACTGGGTCACGCAGTACGGCAACCTGCTGGACACCTTCCCCGACTCCGAGCCGGCCGCGAAGGTCGCCCCCGCGGTGAGTTCGGCCGTCGACGCCGCCGCCAAGGAGGTACACGGCGACGACCCGTGCACCGCGGTCTCCCAGCTGCGCGAGCTGAAGACCCAGATCGGCGACCTGTCCGGCAGCGCGGGCGAGCAGTCGAGCGACCTCGACAAGGACGCCGACCGGGCGGGCGCGAAGGCCGACGCCGGTGACTACGACTGCGGCGTCCACCAGTACAAGCACGGCGACTTCGATGAGGCCCAGCAGACCCTCACCGACTTCGCCTCCGCTCACAAGCACGACAAGAACCGGGCCCGCGCCCAGAAGATCGCCATAGCCGCCGAGATCGCCCAGACCATCCCGGCCGCCGGCAAGAAGCTGCCCACCACCGCCTCCGGCGGCGGCATCTCGGTGACGGTGAAGAACGACAGCCCCGACGACATCACCGTCCTCTACACCGGCCCCGTCACCGGCAGTTTCACCCTCAAGGCCTGCGGCAGTTGCAAGGCCTACTCCTTCGCCGACACCATCACCCCCGGCTTCAAGCCCTGCTCCAGCGGCAAGAGCTACCCCCAGCGCACCATCAGCCTGCCAGCGGGCACCACCTACTTCGTCCACAAGCCCAACAACCGCACCACCTCGTCGCCCGCCAAGGACACCGTCAAGATCAGCTCCGGCTACATCTACACCGAGTGCTCCTACATCATGCAGAGCCTCGGCAGCGGTTACTGACGGTCCGTTCCCGGCCGGTGGCGCCGAGCGTCACCGGCCGGGGCGAACCGCCGGGTGTGCCATGAGCATGTAGTGCCCTCCTTCATCACGGGTCACGGTGCGATCACGTGCAGATCCGCGAATACCCAGGGACCGGGGCTCCATGCGTCCGGTGCCCGAGGCCGGCCGTCGAGGTGGTGCTCGCCGACCGGCCACCGCACCGGCGCTCAGTCCTTGGTCTGCTCCAGTGTGGACTTGGTGTCCGACTTCAGCCAGTCACGGACCTCGCTGAGATCCGGCGGGCTCGTGTCACTGTCGTACGTCGTGCGGTACTCGGTGAACTCCATGGTGTACGTCATCCAGCCGTCCCGGACGGCGAGAGTGGCATAGATGGATCCGCTGGTCGTGCCGCTGGTGGTGTCGTTGCTGACGAGATACGCCTCGTCACCGATGCCCTTGACGATCTCCACGTCGTAACCCGAGTGGCTCTTGCGGTAGTTCTTCCACAGAGCGGTGAACTCCGCCGCCGGATCGGTCTTCTTGTGCAGGTCCATCTGCATGGTGAGATAGGCGTCCCCGTAGCTGGACGGGGTCTTCTTCAGGCTCAGGCTGCAGTAACTCTCGTCCAGCGCGTCGGACTTGAGGGAGTTGCGGAGCGGCGAGGAGTCGTCATCCGGGTACTCGTCCTTGAACGATGAGTAGTCCGCGCCTGTGCACAGGTTCGAGGGGGTGCTGTAGCCGCGCAAGTCGGCGCTGTCGCCCCGGCCGAGGAGGAACACGCCGCCCGCCCATGCGGCGGAGGCGACCACCGCGCCGACGACCGCCCACAGCACGGCCCGCCCGGCGCCGCCACCGCCACCCGGGGCCGCTGGGACGGGCACGGGGCCGTAGTAGGGCTGCGCGGCATACGGGTTGCCCGGCTGGGGCTGGGGCTGGGGCTGGGGCTGCGCAGGCTGGCCGACCAGGGTGGGTTGGGCGTAGAAGTTCGGCTGGGCCGGTGTGGGCGCGGGAGCCGGCGGCGGGTCTGATCCCGGCGCACCCGGAGCCGCGGGCTGCGGATTCAGGGACTGCGGATTGGGGTGCGGATACGCGCTCGGGGTCGCCGGCGTCTCCGGCGTCTCCGGGGTGCCTGGCTGATCAGATGGCTGCGAAGCCTCGGGTGGCGTGGACATGATGTGAAGATAGTCGGCGATAGGCGTCAAGTCCCATGACATCCAGGATCGTTATGGTCTGGGGACGGATCTGGTACGGAGCAGAGGGAACCGAACGAAGGAACCGCGTTAGTCCGGAACCACCCCCCGTCGACATCCGTCCCGCCACCGAGGCGGACGTGTCCGCCGTCTGCGACCTCGTCAAACATCGCGACCAGCACGGATCAACTTCCGTACGGAGCCGCAAACTCCGCAGGAGTGTTGGACGACTTCACCCGCCTGCGCGCCCGCTACCCCCGGCTGGTCGCCGAGGCGGACGGCGAGATCGCCGGCATCGCGTACGCCTTCCCCTGAAAGGCCCGGCGCGCCCACGACTGGACGGCCGAGGCCGGCGTCTACGTCTCCCACCGCCACCAGCGCCGAGGCCTGGCCCTGTGCACGCATCTGCTGAAAACGCTGGAGGCGCAGGGCCTTCAAGAGCGTGATCGCTGTCATCGACCTGCCCAACGACCCCAGCGTGCGCCTGCACGAGGCGCTCGGCTTCACCCCTTGCGGCACCCTGCGGACGGCCGGCTTCAAGCACGGGGAGTGGCACGACGTCGGCTTCTGGCAACGAGAGTTCACACTGCCGGCCCCGCCCCGCCCGGTGCGTCCCGTGGCGGATGCCGCCTCAGATTACGGCGTTGTGCCTGATCGCAAGGTCGGCTGTGGATCTCGCTGTCGGCCGGACGCAGGAAGCCACTGACAATGCCTGGTGCGCAGGACCCGTCGCGCTGACCGTGCGTGGTCTCAATTGTGGTCTCGATCGCAACCGGATCCGCTGGCGTCCAGAGCGGTACGGCAGCGTCGGAGCGAAGGGTTGACCAGGCGCGAAGTCGGCAGTCCATCCCGCAGACGACCTCGCCGACGTAGTCCTACAGAGCGATCAAGTCGCGCATCCCAATTGGCGGTCGAGTCGTCGCGGGGCTCCGGGCGGCCATGTTCTCTGAGCCATCCGATCGGCTCCTCCATGACAGCCATACCCGGAGCCCCTGGGCCCACCGATCTTACGAATGACCAGCAGAAACCCACGCTTGAAAGGTAGGACTCCATGATCTTGGGAGTCCGTGCCTGTCAACTCCCGGATGACCGCCAAGCCGGCGGATCGTCACGGACCGGACGCCCGTGCAGCAACGCTGAAGCCTGCCGTGAGCCGCCCTGCTAGGGCAATCGCCTGAGCCACAACACGGCAAGACCGTAAGCAACAGCTGACACAGCAAGTCCCGTGAAGAACGTAACCCGGTACGCCCAGTCGGGCAGCGTGCGCATGAAGAACCCGAACGTGACGTCGCGAGTAACGAGAAAAGCTGCAAGGGCGGCGAACATCGCACCCGGTGACTGTCGGGTCCACCCTCCCGGCTTCGAGGCGACGCGGCGATCCGGGAGAGGAGCAAGAGGTTCTGTCACTCGTCACTTGTACCGGTCCCGATGCCACTCATCAATGGCAGCCGGCCCAGGCCCGCACGCGGCAAGGCTTTGATGCCGTCGCACGATCACGAAGCGGACATCCCGCGACTACGCCGAAGCCCTGGGTTATGTGACGCGCCGTTCGGGTGCTGGTCCGGGCGGCGCGGTGTCGCCAGGCTGTGCGGGTGGCAGAACGAGTTCGCGTCCGCGAGATCGATGACGATGAGGGGCAGCGCCTGCCGCGGACCGTCCGCAGGGGCACCGGGTCGGTGGTGACCTGGCGGCGGGCCCAGATGGTGCTGCTGTCCGCGCAGGGTATGCCGGTTGGCAAGATCGCCGAGGTGAGTGGGCGGCTGGGCGGACAACCGCGGATGGACGCCCAGGGACGGTTGATCGTGGTCTTCCTCGGTGAGGGGGCACCCCCGACCGGCTGACTGGGCATGGCCGATGGTGGGACAGTGGTCTTCCCCGGGGCAGGAGCAAGGAGAGGACGCTGTCCTTGGAACCGGTCAGTCCGGGACCAGTTCGCGGGGTGCCGGCTGCCCGTTCCCGAGGGAGCTTCGGCGGGTGATGCGCCTGGTCATGCCGATTCCCCACCCCGCGTGTTCCTGTACGTCCCCAGGTGGTGGCCGTAGCAGCGGTCGGGCCCCGCTGGTGAGGCGCGACCCGACGGGTCAGTCCTGCCAATCCAGCTGTGGCTCGGGGATACCGATGGAGCGCGCGTAGTCCTGCGCCTGCCGACGGCCTTCGGCCTGCTTGCGCGGATAGCGGAAGATCTTGTCGGCGAAGATCACGAACGCCTCTGCGGTGGTGGTGTAGTTGACATACCAGCCCCCGGTCGGGGAGAGACAGGCAGCCAGCTGCTCGGCCAGACGCTCGGCGTCGGCCTCCTCGGCGGCGAAGTCCAGGAGAGTCCACAGCTGCGGCTGCTCGGCCGCCGCGTTGTTCACCTCCACTCTGGCGATCTTGGTGATGTGCAGCGGGACTCCGGCCAACTCCGTTCCATGCCGCAGACTTTCCGCGATCAGCACGCCTTCAAGCACCTAGTCCTCCTTGATCTCAACGCCGTGAGAGTAGCGGGGGCCTGTGACAGTGGCGGAGGGTCATCGCGTCAGCCGTTCGCGGGTGTGCCCGGCTTCTCGATCGGGCCCTTGGGCCGCTTGTGCCGGCGCGAGGTGAGCGCGTACCGCGAACAGGCCTCGCGGATTCAGGCCGCGCTCGCCGGCGGCATCGCCTTCCGCCCCGCCCGCCCGGCGGAGATCGTATGGATGATCCAGCACGCCCTCCACCGCGGCCTCGCCGAGCCCCTGCCGGCCGAGGCCGAGACCAGCCAGCTGCACGGAGGGCAGCCCGGGACGGCGTCCTGCGCTCCCCCAGCCACGCCGACCTCGGCCAAGCCCGCCTCCAGCAAGGCGGCATCACCCCCCACCTCGACGACCCCGGCGAACTCGACAGCACGGGACGCATCACCGCTCCGGCCGCACCGCCTGGTGGCGAGCGAACACCGGCTCGCCACTCGGACGGCGCTGGCTGCAGATCGAATCCGACAACGGGGTCTGCTACCAGGCGCACTTGGCGCTGGCCGAATGCCCACCCACCATCAGCCACAACGCCACCGACCTGTTCGCCCAACTGGAGATACTCGACTTCCCCATCAACTACACCATCGACCTCACCCTCGTCCCCGCGGACAAAGCCCGCCGGCAGGTACGGCGCAGTGGTTGTGGTCGTCGTGGGCTTTCCTGCTGTGGTTGCCAAGCGCGCGCCGGGCCACCGCCCTAGAGTTCTCGCTGTGACAGTTCACCGCATGCCCGCCGCGGAGGTATCACTCTCCGTCGGTCTGGTGCGCCGTCTACTCGACGAACAGCACCCCGACCTCGCGGATCTGCCGGTCGAGGTGCTGGCGAACGGCTGGGACAACCTTGTGTGCCGGCTCGGCGAGGAATTCCTCGTCCGGTTGCCTCGGCGTGCCATGGCCGCCGAACTCCTCGAACACGAGCAGCGGTGGTTGCCGGAGTTGGCCGACCGCCTGCCGTTGCCTGTGCCGGCGCCGGTGCGTGTCGGGCAGCCGACGGCTCAGTACCCGTGGTCCTGGAGCATCGTGCCGTACTTCGCGGGCCGGATCGCGGCGCGAGCTGAGCTGGACGACCCCTGGTCGGCCGCGGCGACGATCGGCGGTTTTCTGGATGCGCTGCACGCCCCGGCCTCTTCGGAGGCGCCCGTCAGCCCGGCCCGCGGAATTCCGCTGGCCGCACGCACCGAGGGCGTCCTGACCGGGCTGAACCATGTTGACCCGGCCGAGCACGCAACCGCACTGCAGATCTGGGAGACGGCCGCCGCGGCGCCCGTCTGGGACGGGCCGCCGGTGTGGTTGCACGGGGACCTGCACCCGGCCAACATCCTGGTCGACCGCGGCCGGATCAGCGCCGTGATCGACTTCGGTGACATCACCTCCGGCGATCCCGCCACCGACCTGTCCGTGGCCTGGATGTTATTCACCGCGCAGCAGCGCGCTGCCCTTCGAGAGGCGTACGGCCGCGCGGACGACGGGACGTGGGAGCGGGCCCGCGGGTGGGCGCTCGCCCTGTCCCTGGTCTTCCTGTCGCACTCGGCGGACAACCCGCTGATGCACCGTATCGGCGAGCGCGCATTCCGTGCAGTGCTGGAGTAACGGACGGCCTCCAGGGTCGACCTAGCTCCGTTTCGCAGCCCGATGGGCGGCCGGTTCGGGATGGGGTGGGGTCCGCCGGGTGTGATCAAGATGGTGAAGGAGCAGGGCAATGACTGCTGCCGGTCTTGTCCGGCGGTGTCAATGACGATGTGCTCCCGGTTCCACGGTTCGTAGTCGCTGTTGACGACCTGCAGGGGCTCACTTCCGGAGGCCTGCTTGTCGACGGTCGCCGTCACACCTCATGCGGATCTCCGCTCACCTCCCCGCTCTCCCGGCCCGTTCCTCCCGCGGGGAGCGGGCTCCTGCCGGCGCGCCACCAGCGGCGTGACGCCAGTGCCGCCAGACCGGCGCCGACGGTGTTGAGCAGTACATCGTCCACGGACGACACCCGGTCCAGCTGCAGGACGTACTGCGCTGTCTCGACCAGCACCGAGCAGCCGGCCCCGAGCGCGAGAACCCGCCACACCGATGCCAGCGCCGCGCACCGCAGCGGGCCGAGGAACCCCAGCGGCGCGAACACCAGCAGGTTGCCGACGATCTGGCCCGTGTCCATCGTGAGCAGGTCCCGCAGCGGCACGAGGTTCACGACCGCCCCGTCCTCGTCGCCCGGCAGCAGGATCAACCAGACCGGCGGCACCGTCCCGTAGACGATGCCGACGCCGGCGAGCGACATGCGCCACGCCCTCGACGCCCTGGCACCGGCGAGCCTCCGCCAACGGGCCAGAGCCCAGACCGCCAGCGCCGCCAACGGCAACGCGGCCACCGAGAGGAGCACCACCCCGGTGAACGTACCGACCCAGCCGTGCCACCCTCCGAGACGCACCCTGCCACCCCTCTGCTTCCATACGGTCGTCACGGGCAGTCTCACCCACGGCACATATCGGCGGCGTATTGATCGGCGTTTGATGCCATGACGAACAAGATCTCCGCGACGACAAACCGTGGCGGCCGTCGGCCGCACCACACCGGTCCTGGCCACGGCGAGCTCTCCGCCTCCGGGCTGCTCGCCGTCACCGTGCCCGCCGAACACGGCGGAGCGGACGTCGGCGCGCTGACCCTCGCCGAGATCTTCAGGCTGCTCGCCACAGCCGACGCGAGCCTGGCCCAGATCCCGCAGAGCCACTTCGCCTACGTCAATGTGATCCGACGTCAGGGTGACGCAGAGCAGCAGAAGTTCGAGCTGGCCCGCGTGCCCGATCCGGTACCGGAGGTGTACTTCGGCGGCTCCTCCCCCATCGCCGGCGAGGTCGCCGCCAAGTACATCGACGTCTACCTCACCTGGGGCGAACCGCCCGCGCAGGTCACGAAGAAGATCGACTGGATTCGCGGGCTCGCGGCGAAGGAAGGGCGGACGCCGCGCTTCGGTATCCGGCTCCATGTCATCACGCGCGATACCTCCGAGCAGGCTTGGGCAGAAGCGGACCGTCTTCTGGCGGGCTTCGATCCGGAGACCGTGCGGTCGGTGCAGGCCGGGCTCACGGGCAGCGAGTCCGAAGGGCAGCGGCGGATGCTCGCCCTGCACGGCGGAAGCCGGGACGCTCTGGAGATCCACCCCAATCTGTGGGCCGGCATCGGTCTGGTGCGCGGTGGTGCAACACGGCCCGTTCGGCGAGCTCCCGCCGACGTTCCACCGCACTGGTGCGCAGGCGCCGCCCAACCGATCGCCGGCCCTTCCCAAGGGCAGCATGCCCCTGCACCGCTTCCACGCGATCCGGCCGCAGGACGTCACACTCAGCGAGGCATGAGCGTCGCTGACCGTCGCCCTCAGGACCCGTGGGTGACGCTGACCCGCACGGTCAGCGAGCCCCTGTTGTCCTCGGAGCACGACCCGGCGGTGTCGTTCATCCCCAGCTGCAGGGTGCCCTTGCCGGCAGCCAGGAAGGTCAGCCTCTGCCCGACGGAGTGAACCGGGAAGTTGTTCTCACCCACGAGGCGCGCCAGCAGGGAGGCGAACGGGGCCGCGGACTTGACCTTGCAGCTGTTCGCACCGGACATCGCCTTGTCGGTGGCGGCGTCGTATCCGCTCGGCCCGGTCAGGGGCCAGTTCCGGTAGTCGGCGGTCCACTGTCCCCTGACGAAGCGCACGGTGATCTTGTCCCCCCGCTGCACGGAGACTCCGGCCACCGGCTGCCAGCTGTTCGCCGCCTGGACGACCTGGCTGACGGTCGTCGTCCTCGGGCCATCCTTGGGCGGCAGGGTCCCGGTGAGGAAGAGACCGCCCACGACGCCTGTCGCGAGCAGGGCAGTACCGGCGAGTGCCCACATCAGCCGTTTCGGACCCGCCGAACGGGACGCCTGCTGGGGAGGGGGCTTGAGCGATGTGGTGTGCAGGGCCGTCGGCACCGTCTCCCCGGCCGGTACGAGCCGCTCTTGGCCGCTGGTCACGGTGTCCGCGTCGGCCAGCTGAGTCGTCGGCCGCGCTACCCGCACAGTCGCCGACGGCAGCGGCCCCGCGTTCGCCTCCCCCGCCGCGACCCGCTGCAGGGCGGAACGAGAACTTGCTGCTGAGGGGCGCTCGTCCGGGGACTTGCGCAGTAGCGCTTCGATCACCGGGCGCAGCGGGCCCAGCTGATCCGAGAGGGCGGGTTCCTCGTACGCCACCGCGTGCAGCGTGGCGGGGCGCGCGGGCCGACGGAAAGGAGATTGACCACCGCAGACCGTGGCGAGGGTCGCGCCCAGTGACCACAGGTCGGAGGCCGGGCCGACCTCCGCTCCCATCACCCGCTCCGGCGCCATGTACTCAAGGGAGCCGACCAGTTCCCCGGTGGTTGTCAGGAACTCGCCGTCGTCCAGGGCCGCGATACCGAAGTCGGTGAGGACGGCGCTGCCGTCGCGACGCAGCAGGACGTTGGCGGGCTTGACGTCGCGGTGCAGGGTACCGGCGGCGTGGACGGCCGCCAGGGCCTCGAGTAGCTGTAGCCCGAGTGCGGCGGCGTGTTGCGGTGCGAGCGGTCCGGACTCGGCGATGTGATGCGCCAGCGATGGCCCGTCGACGAGTTCCATGACGATCCACAACCGGTCCTCGCCCTCGACGAGATCATGGATGCCGACCACGTGCGGGTGCGGCACCCGGGCGACCGCGCGCGCCTCACGGATTGCGCGGCGGATCCGGACGCGGTGCTCCTCGTCGCTGTACAGAAGGATGTGCAGTTCCTTCGCGGCGACCGGGCGGTCCAGGAGTTGGTCATGGGCCCGCCATACCGTGCCCATGCCACCCCGGCCCAGGACCTCGTGGAGCTGATACCGGCCGGCGATCACTCGATCCGAGCCGGATTCGGAACGACTCGCCGCCTGGTGATCGCTATCTCCGGAAATCACGGTCTCTCTCACGTTTCTCTTTCCGGCGGCTTGGGCGCCCGCCGGGCGTCGTTGTCTTCGAACGGGCCGAGCATAGCGGAGCGCTTAGATGGCCTTGTGCAGTCAACTACCTTGTATTGAAGGGCCTTTAGCGGGAGTAGGTTTCAAGCTCCCTGAGCTGGGCGTTGGTGCGCCGGGTCCGGCGGAGGCGGTCGGGCAGCGGTGTGCGGGCGTCAGGCAGCACACGGTGGGCGAGGAACAGCATCTTGAGGAACAGGCGGATCACTCGCTCGCGGCGCGGCCCGATCCAGCCGATCCGGTGCAGTTGGCAGACTCGTTCTCCAGCGAGGTAGCGGGTCAGATCACGGCCGAAGGCATGCAGTGGGGCCGGGAACCAGCGCTCGGCGAAGAAGTGCATCATCGCGGTGGCGACACGGTGCCCGGAATCGGTCGGCTCGTAGGGCCGGGAGTCGAATTTCCGGGCGAACTCCTCCATGGCCTGCCAGTCCTCGGGGAAGGGCTCCTCGGCGAGGGGCCCGGATTCGCGTTCCAGGATGCTGAAGACGGCCTGCGCCCAGTGGTGCCAAGCACGTTGCATGTGTTCGGGGATACCGGGCAGACCCAGCGAGGCCTGGAGTCGGTGGGCAAAGGTGGCCAGCAGGACCAGCGGATAGACGAAGTCGTCGATGTCGTCGAAGTTGCCGGGTAAGTTCGGCGTTTTTCGGGCCACGGCCAGATGGATGCGATTCAGCCGCTCAGCGGCTGCGCGGCCCGCCGAGCTGGACACGCCGTCCACCATCCAGGCCACCAGGAAGTCGTTGCCGTCCTGGAAGCGCCGGTACGGCTTCGTCTCCAGTTTTCGCGTGTGGTCCAACGTGGCTGCCCCGAGGGACGGTTGCATCATGTGCATGGTTCCCGGATAGATCATCATCGCCAGGGCGAACTCGGGTACCCGGTGGCTGACGTAGAGCGCGATCATCCTCTCCCACTCGGTGTCCGGATCCATGCGGGCCAACTCGCGATCCACCCACTTGTAGCCACGGCGCAAAGTTGGTTCCTCCATCTCAAGGCCATGGGGTGATCTGCCGTGGCCGCTACAGGAATTGATGCCAAGTCGGTGGTGCTGCACCGAGAGACGCAGCCGTGACGAACCGGGTTCCCGGTGCCAGGCTTACGCGCTTGGCGGAACTCTCGCCGAAGGCGCTCCCCTGCCTCGGAGCCGGTCACTCCGTCAGGTCAGACACCCCATGTCGTTTGGGGTCAAGCGGCAGGGGTGTGGGCGTGGTGCGACCAGGCGGTCGCTTCGTCGTAGGTGGTTCGGGTTTTGAGGCAGCCGTGGAGGATGCCGACAAGGTGGTGCACGGCGCCCGAGCGGAGGTCGGTGCCACCGCCCCGGAACCGTCCTGACAGACTTCGCCGCATGGGATTGGTCAAGCGAGCCGGCAAGCCGGAAAGCGCCCTACAGAGCCCCGCCCCGGAGGCGCTGAGCACTCTGCTCCTGCAAGGCGAAGACATGATCGACCAGCTGGCACGCGCGCACATGTCCTGGGGGCTCGGCTCGGCGAACCAGTAGGGACTCGACCAGCAAACCGGCGCCCGTGGCGTAACCGACTACGCCCACCGCCTGCGGAGTAGGCGGCCCCTTCAGTCTGCCAACTGCTGCAGCCATTCGCGCAGCAGAGCCGTCTCCGTGTCTCGCAGAGGTACCCCGGTGCTGAGGGCGGTTTCAAGTGCGGCATCGAGGGCGAGTGCGTGCGAGGCCAGGTCGGACCCGGATGAGGCGGGCGAGTCCGTGGTGACCGAGGCCATGACGGTGTCCCGCAGCCGCGCCGAAGTGGTCAGGTCCCGCTGCGAGGGCTCTTCGCCGATCAGCGCCAGCGTGGCACCCGTTGTCGCCGCATGGATGACGCGGGTCGCCTGCTCCACCGGAACCCGGAGGCGCCCGGCCTCGGCCGCCCGGCCCAGCAGTCTCACCAGCAGGGCGTGCGCCTCGTCCGCGGCCGGGGGCCGGCGCCCGGGCCGCGCAGTGCCATACATGAGCACGTAAAACGCGGGGTGCCGCAGTCCGAAGTCGACGTGCAGGTCCCAGCCGCGGTAGAGGTCGGCCACCGGGTCGTCCGGGGTCAGCGCCAGTGCCTCCCGTTTCTCGGCCAGGTACATCTCGAACCCGTAGGCGGCCAGCTCGGCCAGGAGTCCGTCCTTGTCGTCGAACATCCGGTAGAGCGCGGGGGCCGTGATGCCCGCGGCTGCGGCGACCGCGCGCGTGGAGACCGCTTCGCTGCCGCCCTCCTCCAAGAGCTTGGCGGCCACCTGCAGTACCTGGCGTCGCGCGGCGCGTCGTCCCTCGTTCATGGAACAACGATATCCCATATTGCGTATCGCCGCCTTATCGGTGCTACTGTTTAAGGCGGAACGACGATCCATGCTGGTGGTGGTCGGCGCCGGCCCGCGACACCTGGGCATGCCCCGCACCCCGGCCCGGGACGTCGGTCCCCACTCGTGGAGCAGTGCGGCCGACCGCCGCACCGGGCAGCTCATCGTCTGCCGGCACACCGCCGAACACGCCGCATCGCGGCAGGATAGGAACACCCGTGTCCGATATCTCGATCGTCATCGCGTCGCATTCCGGCTACGGCCACACCGCGCAGATTGCCACTGCCGTCGCCGACGGCGCGCGCTCCATCGCCGGGTCGCACGTCCACCACGTGGACGTCGCCTCCCTCAGCGACGCTGACTGGGAACTGATGGACGCCGCGGACGCCATCATCTTCGGTACCCCCACCTACATGGGCACCGCGTCGGGGGCGTTCCACGCCTTCGCCGAGGCCACCAGCAAGCGGTGGATGACCCGCGCCTGGAGCGACAAGCTCGCGGCGGGATTCACCAACTCCGGCTCCATGAGCGGCGACAAACTGCACACCCTGCAGTACCTGGCGCTCCTGGCGGCCCAGCACGGAATGCTCTGGGTGAGCCTGAACCTCCTGCCGGGCTGGAACACCACCACCTCCGGCCCCCAGGACGACAACCGCCTCGGCTTCTACCTCGGCGCCGGCGCACAGAGCTTCAACGACACCCCCGCCGTCCACGACGCAGACCTCAACACCGCCCGCCACCTCGGCCGGCGCGTCGCCGAGCACACCCGCATCCACCGCGCCGGACTGACCGCCGCAGCGCACTGACACAACGGTTCGCCAGAAATTGCCTTCTAGTTTCTTTCCGAGGAGTGAGTCATGCAGCACCGGACACTCGGAAGGCAGGGCCTTGAGGTCTCGGCGATCGGCTACGGCGCGATGGGCCTGACGATGGCCTACGGACCCACCGACGAGGAGGCCGGCGTCGCCGCCCTCCGCCGCGCACGCGCCCTGGGCGTCACCTTCTTCGACACCGCCGAGATGTACGGCTGGGGCACCGGATCCAACGAGATCCTCGTCGGAAAGGCAGTCAGGGACTTCCGCGACGACGTGGTCCTGGCCACCAAGTTCGGCGTCGACATGTCGGTACCGCCCGAGCAGATCGGCGGCTCTCTCAACAGCCGGCCCGACAACATCCGCAAGGTCGCCGACAACAGCCTGCGCTACCTCGGCGTGGATCACATCGACGTCTTCTATCAGCACCGCGTCGACCCCGAGGTGCCCATCGAGGAGGTCGCAGGCACCGTCAAAGAACTCATCGACGCGGGCTGGGTGAAGTACTTCGGTCTCAGCGAGGCCGGGCCCGAGACGATCCGCAGGGCGCACGCCGTGCAGCCGGTCTCCGTCCTGCAGACCGAGTACTCCCTGTTCGAACGGGACGTCGAGCAGCTTTTCCCCACCCTGGACGAACTCGGCATCGGCTTCGTCGCCTACTCCCCCCTCGGCCGCGGGTTCATCACCGGCACCGCCAAGCCCGCCGGCCAGTACGAAGCCACGGACATCCGCAACGTCGACCCGCGCTGGCAGCCGGGCAACTTCGAGAAGAACATCGAAGCCGTCGACCGGCTCGCCGAGCTCGCGGCGGCCAAGGGTGCCACCGTCTCCCAGCTGGCCCTGGCCTGGCTCCTGACCCGGGGCGAGCACCTCGTGCCGATCCCCGGCACCCGCGGCCCGAAGCGCATCCAGGAAAACGTCGGCGCCGCCGACCTCACCCTCACCGACACCGACCTCAAGGCCATCGACGAGATCCTGCCTCAGGGCGGCTTCGGCGCCCGCTACACCGAGGGGCACGTGCCCACCTGGATCTGAGACCCACCCTGGGACAGATGCACTCGGACACCGACGGCGGCACACGGGCCCGGTAAGGCCCGGATCACCGGAGCCTTGCAATGCCAGCCACGGCGAGAGTGCCCGAAGCCGTTGGAGCTGGCTTCGGGCACTCTCTTCGACGGCGCGCCGAACACTCAGCTGGGCATCGTCGCGGTGGGCTCAGGGAAACGCGGCCGGGGCACTGTGATCGATAGCCCCAAGTCGAGCCGCTTGTCCATGTCGAGGCGGAACGTGCCGTACGGGTTGATGATCGACCAGAACGGCGCGGTCAGCCCACGCCGGTCCTCGGCACTCAGCTTCTTCGCCCAGGCGGGCTCGGCGAGAACCTGCTGGACCAGCAGGGTATTGATGTGCACGAGGCTCGACTGAAAGAGGTGCAGGGCGAGCATGGAGGTCTCGGCGTGCTCCTTGTCCGGGCCGGTCAGGGCGCCGTCCTTGCCGTAGTGGAGCACTGTGTTCGCGCTGTTCCAGTTCTCCACGACCTGGAGCCCACCGTGGATCTCGCGGCGCAGGCCGGGGCTGGCGAGGTAGTCGCCGGCGAAGATCGTGCGTACCGCGGGGTCGAGCTCTTCGAGCGCGGCGTAGGTGGGGTCCTTGGGGCCACCGCGAGTGAAGCGCCGCAGCACCTGCTCGGCCTCTGCCGTACCCAGGCGCAGGGCGGTGGCGTACTTGACCATCTGGTCGTACTGCGGGGCGATCAGGTCCCAGCGAATCGCGGGTCAGGGAGCCGCCGAGCGCCGGCCAGCCGGGCGGGGCCGGTACAGGCGGACGCTGCCGATGTTCTTCAGCCCCGGCAGCAGGCGGAAGTTCAGCAGCTCAGTGAAGGCGAACCCGACCACGGAGGCGCGGTGGGTGTCGACGTAGTTCGACTCGATCTCGGCGTCCGTGCAGTGCCGCAGCAGGCCCTCGATCATCGCCGCGACCTCGGACGACGAACAGGACTTCAGCTGGGAGTAGATGCAGACGTTCTTCCGCTCCACGTGCCAGTAGGACAGCGCCGCAAGCAGCGTGATCCGTACGTCCTCGGCGGTGTCCCGGAAGTCCGAGGGGTACATCTTGATCGCCCGCGCCCGCCACGCGGCCAGCAGCTTCTCCGAGCAGTCCGCGAACAGCCCGTCAGGCAGGCCGAGTTTCCGCACGTCGTTCAGCTTGATGATCTCCGCCGGCAGGGATCCAGGCCGACCGCACCCGGGTCGCGCTTGAGCGCGGCCAGCAGGGCCGCGCCGTCCTCGTTGTCCTCGGGCACCAGCGCCAGAAACCGGGCCACCCCCGCGCCGCCCACGCGCTCGAGGGTCCGTGCGCAGAACGCCTTCTCCGCCCGGGTCTGGGCCGCGGTGACGATGCGGTCGATGCGGCCCGGCGGCTCGATGCTCCTCTCCCGGCACTCCACCAGTAGGGCCTCGCGCAGCCGGTCCTCCACCAGCTCGACCGGGCACACCTCATCGGCGAGCCACTCGATCAGCTTTTCCTCGTCCGCCCGGGTGGCGGGCCGGAACTTTGAGCCTCGCGGATCTGCTTGCGGTGGTTCTTCGCCGACCGGCTGGTCAGGTCGTACTTCGCGAAGTCGGCGGCTGGCACCTTCACCGGTCCGGCGACGTACTCCACTGCGGACTGCGGAACCTCCTCCAACAGATCCGGAAACCGGCCCTCCGACTCGAAGAACTTCAACATCAGTGCGAAGCCGAGCCGTGTCGATCCGCTCTTGTTCGCCACCAGGTCCCAGTCGCCCTCCACCAGCGTCCAGCTCGCCAACAGCTCTTCCGGCGACCACTCTTGCCGCACACCCGCCCCTTCCCTCGCCTGCCCCGGGCTTCCCCCGGCGGCCCAACGAGGCGCCCGAGGGCAAGGAAACGGGTCATCTGACTATCTGAAAGCTACCCGCCGGTTACTTTGCCCCTGGGGGCAGAGCTGGGAGTCCGGGGCCGAACAGCGTGCTGAGGGACAGTCCCATGAACGGCAGTTCGTGGACGCCAAAGCCGCGAGACGGGAATCCCCTTCCTGAGCTTGCGAAGGGAGGGGAGAGCTTCAAAACTGCATCCGCTACTACCTGTCCAACTGGTACGGCGACGGGTACTACGTCAACAAGCAAACAGGATCGGTCACTTCCTACCTCTACGACGCCAACGGCAACGTGGTGCGCGACGCCTTCAGCCCGCTCAGGTGGGGACCCAGAACTGGGCCCCCGTCTGATCTGTCCGCAACTGCTGACTCACGCGTCCGGGGCCGGCCGGCCAGCTGTGGCCGGCGCCGCGACACCCTCACCTGCGACGGTCCCACGCGCCGCCGCACTGAAGGGATCGTCAACTGGCCCGGAGTAATGCCGGGGCCCCAGCGCTTCAGGCAGGCATGTGAGGTACGCACCTCACAGGCCTGCCGGGGCAGTCACGCGTAGCAGTCCGGGAGGGGGTCGGTCTCGCTCGAGATCGCCGTGTCCTTCATGAAGCCGAGTTGGCCGTTGTCCGCGACCGTCATCTCCCAGCGGGTGGAATGCGGCCCGCCCACCCAGGCCTGGTCGTCCTCCTTGCACCAGAACCAGCTCGGGTTGGAGTACATGTAGCCGACGACGTTGTTGGGGTCGGGGTAGATGTGATTGTTGCCGACCGTGCCGTACACCCGTGCGCCGGAGACGTTGTTGCACCACCAGCGGTTGCTGCCGCCGTACCAGCACGGATTGGCTGCAGCCGCGGAGGGTGCGGTCGCCACCGCGACACCTACGGTGAGGGCCGTGGCCGCCAGCAGCGCGCCGACCTTCCTGACGTTCATGCCGCCGCCTGACCGGTTTTCCTTGCGCATGTGCTTCCCCTCGGTTGCACTGGCTGACTCTGCTCACCCGAGTTTGGAGCGGACGGCGGGCACCAGTCACATACTTCGACCACCGTCGAAAGGGTCGATCTGAACAGCTCCAGGCTTCCCCGTCCTGCGGTCAGCTTCTTACCTGCGCCAGACAGACGCCCATCGTGAACGATGCCGTGCTGGGCCGGCGGCGAGTGTCGGCGTCGGCTGAACCTGGACCCACTTTGGTCGGTTGAAATCTGACCCGGGTGTCTTCGGCTTGGTCGTTTCAGTCGTTGTCGCTGGTGGC
>NZ_JBEXPK010000088.1:0-32536 GCF_040612015.1 Streptomyces sp. NPDC006476
GCGGCCTGGCCGGACCCGCTGGGCGTGGGCATGCACGGTGTGATCCCGGTCCTGTTCATCGTCGCCGTGGAGGCGGCCCGGCACGCGATCGGCCGCATAGCGGACATCACGGCCGACAAGCACATGGAGGGCGTGCGGCTCACCCGCTGGCTGCTGTCCCCGGTGCCGACGTTCCTGCTGTGGCGCCGTATGAAGCTGTGGGAGCTGCGGTCGTACGAGCAGGTCATCAAGCTGGAGCAGGAACGTCTCGTCTACCAGGCCCGGCTGCATTCGAGGTTCGGCCGCGCCTGGCGCCGCAAGGCTCCGGTGGAGTCCCTGATGCCGCTGCGACTGGCCCGCTACGGCGTCCCCCTGGCGGACACGGCCCCGGCGGGCCTGGCCGCGGCGGGTATAGAGCCGGTCCTCCTGCCCCCGGCGCCCGCCCAGGAGGTCACCGCGCCACCGGTGAACCGCGCTGTGGAGGCGGCGCCCGCACCACGGCCGACGGAGCAGTACGACTACGTGCCCGAGGCGCCCGAGCCGGAGGTGAGTCCCTGGCTGCACGCCCGGCACCCCCAGCAGATCGAGTACCACGGCGACTACGACCCGACGTACGACCCGGAGCAGTACGCGCAGTGGATGGCGGAACAGCAGCAGGCCGAGCAGTACCAAGAGCAGTATCAGGAGCAGCAGTACCAAGAGCAGCAGTACCGGGAAGAGCCCTCGATGGAGGAGACCGGGAGCTTTCCCATACCGGTGAGCCCCGGGCGTACCCGGGAGCTGGGTGAGGGAGGCGGGCCGCCGGAGCCGACCGAGGAGGACTACTACCTGGTCTTCAAGAAGTCGATAGACGGCAGCTACCCCACCTCGGGCCAGTTCAGGGACGACGTGGAGGCGACCTACGGCACCACGCTCCCGCAGCGCGATGCCGAGCGCATGGTCAACCGCTTCACCAACCGGCACACCGCGGAACTGCAGGAAGACCACATCGCCTGACCAGGTCACAGGCACAGGCACAGGCACAGGAAAAGGGGCCCTCGGCAGAGGGCCCCTTTCCGTTGCCGTTACTCGCTGCTCGCTACTCGCCGAGCAGGCGCCGTACCCGGTCCTGTCCCACCGCCAGCAGCAGCGTGGGCAGGCGCGGTCCGGTGTCGCGCCCGACCAGCAGGTGGTACAGCAGCGCGAAGAACGTCCGCTGGGCCGTCTTGATCTCGGCCGGCAGCTCCTTGGGCGTGGCGTCGGCGGCGAACCCGGCCTGCACCTTGGGGACGCCGTAGACGAGGTGCGTCAGGCCGTCCAGCGACCAGTGCGACTCCAGTCCGTCGAGCAGCAGCCGCAGCGACTGCTGGGAGGCCTCGTCGAGGGACTTCAGCAGCTCGGCGTCGGGCTCGTCCCGCACGATGGTGCGCTGGTCTGCGGGGACCTGGGTGTTGATCCAGGCCTCGGCCCGGTCGTACCGCGGCCGTGCCTCGTCCAGCGAGGCGAGCGGGTTCTCCGGGTCGAGCTCGGAGAGGATCCTGAGCGCCTGGTCCTCGTGCCCGGCGGTGATGTCGGCGACCGAGGCGAGCGTGCGGTACGGCAGCGGTCGCGGCGTCGTCGGCAGCTCACCGGCCGCCGTGCCCACCGCGCGGGCGTGCGCGGCGACGTCCCCCGGCAGGGCGGAGCCGTCGGCGACCTTGGCGTCGAGCTTGTCCCACTCGTCGTAGAGCCGCTGGATCTCCTGGTCGAAGGCGATCTTGAAGGACTGGTTGGGCCGGCGGCGGGCGTAGAGCCAGCGCAGGATCTGCGGCTCCATGATCTTCAGGGCGTCGGCGGGCGTCGGCACACCGCCCCGGGACGAGGACATCTTCGCCATGCCGCTGATGCCCACGAACGCGTACATGGGCCCGATGGGCTGCTCGCCGCCGAAGATCCCGACGATCTGCCCGCCGACCTGGAAGGAGGACCCCGGGGACGAGTGGTCCACGCCGGACGGCTCGAAGACGACGCCCTCGTAGGCCCAGCGCATCGGCCAGTCGACCTTCCAGACCAGCTTGCCGCGGTTGAACTCCTCCAGCCGGACGGTCTCGGAGAAGCCGCAGGAGGTGCAGGAGTAGGTCAGCTCGGTGGTGTCGTCGTCGTAGGAGGTGACCGTGGTGAGGTCCTTCTCGCAGTTGCCGCAGTAGGGCTTGTACGGGAAGTAGCCGACGGAACCGGAGGCGGAGCCGTCGTCCTCGCCGGCCGCGCCGGAGCCCTCGGCGGCCTCCAGCTCCGCCTCGTCGACCGGCTTCTGGGACTGCTTGGCCGGGGCCTTCTTGGTGCGGTACTGGTCGAGGATCGCGTCGATCTCGGCCCGGTGCGCCACGGCGTGCAGGATCTGGTCCCGGTAGACGCCGGAGGTGTACTGGGCGGTCTGGCTGATCCCGTCGAACTCCACGCCGAGCTGGGCCAGCGACTCGACCATCGCGGCCTTGAAGTGCTCGGCCCAGTTCGGGAACGGGGAGCCCTTCGGCGCGGGGACGGACGTCAGCGGCTTGCCGATGTGCTCGGCCCAGGTCTTCTCGTCGACCCCGGCGACACCGGCCGGCACCTTGCGGTAGCGGTCGTAGTCGTCCCAGGAGATGAGGTGGCGCACCTGGAGCCCGCGCCGCCGGATCTCGTCGGCGACGAGGTGCGGGGTCATGACCTCGCGCAGGTTGCCGAGGTGGATCGGACCGGACGGCGACAGCCCGGAGGCGACGACAACCGGTTTGCCGGGGGCTCGACGCTCCGACTCCTCGATGACCTCATCCGCGAAACGGGAGACCCAGTCGGTGGTCTCGGTGCTCTGAGCCACGATCGGCACGTCCTTCTTTCTGAACGGGTGACGCTCCATTGTCACAGACGCCCATGCGCCCGGGAAAACCGCTTTACCTCCCATGGGATACTGGTTGGGTCTATCGATCCCCACGAGGAGAACGGCACCCATTCCTATGGCCCCGGTCACGTCCCTCAGCGACTCCGTCAACCAGCAGCTCGCGTCCGCCCTCTCGGCCACCCTGCCGGAGGTCTCCGCGGACCCGCTGCTGCGACGCAGTGACCGGGCGGACTTCCAGGCGAACGGCATTCTCGCCCTCGCCAAGAAGGCCAAGGCCAACCCGCGGGAGCTGGCGACCGAGGTCGTCGGACGGATCGTCACCGGCGACGAGCTGATCAAGGATGTCGAGGTCTCCGGGCCGGGCTTCCTGAACGTCACCATCGCGGACCGGGCGATCACCGAGAACCTCGCCGCCCGGTACGCGGACGGCGACCGCCTCGGGGTGCCCCTCAAGGAGAACGCGGGCATCACGGTCATCGACTACGCCCAGCCGAACGTGGCGAAGGAGATGCACGTCGGTCACCTCCGCTCCGCGGTCATCGGCGACGCCCTGCGGGGCATGCTCGACTTCACCGGCGAGAAGACGATCGGCCGGCACCACATCGGCGACTGGGGCACCCAGTTCGGCATGCTCATCCAGTACCTGTTCGAGAACCCCGGCGAGTTGGCCCCCGCGGCCGACGTCGACGGCGAGCAGGCCATGTCGAACCTCAACCGTGTCTACAAGGCCTCGCGCGCGGTCTTCGACTCCGACGAGGAGTTCAAGGAGCGGGCGCGGAAGCGGGTCGTCGCCCTGCAGTCCGGCGACAAGGAGACCCTCGAGCTGTGGCAGCAGTTCGTGGACGAGTCGAAGGTCTACTTCTACTCGGTCTTCGAGAAGCTGGACATGCGGATCCGGGACGAGGAGATCGTCGGCGAGTCCGCGTACAACGAGGGCATGCCCGAGACCGCCCGGCTCCTGGAGGAGATGGGTGTCGCGGTGCGCTCCGAGGGCGCGCTCGTCGTCTTCTTCGACGACATCCGGGGCAAGGACGACCAGCCGGTGCCGCTGATCGTGCAGAAGGCGGACGGCGGCTTCGGTTACGCCGCCTCCGACCTGACGGCGATCCGCAACCGGGTCAACGACCTGCACGCCACCTCGCTCCTCTACGTCGTGGACGTACGACAGTCGCTGCACTTCAAGATGGTCTTCGAGGCGGCGAGGCGTGCGGGCTGGCTGACCGACTCCGTGACCGCGCACAACATGGGCTACGGCACGGTGCTCGGCGCGGACGGCAAGCCGTTCAAGACGCGTGAGGGCGAGACCGTACGGCTGGAGGACCTGCTGGACGAGGCGGTCCAGCGGGCGGCGGAGGTCGTCCGGGAGAAGGCCCAGGACCTCACCGAGGACGAGATCCAAGAGCGGGCCGCGCAGGTCGGCATCGGCGCGGTGAAGTACGCCGACCTGTCGACGTCCCCCAACCGGGACTACAAGTTCGACCTGGACCAGATGGTGTCGCTGAACGGCGACACGAGCGTCTACCTCCAGTACGCGTACGCCCGTATCCAGTCGATCCTGCGCAAGGCGGGCGGCACGAAGCCGGCCGCCCACCCGGAGCTCGAACTCGCCCCGGCGGAGCGGGCGTTGGGCCTGCACCTGGACGCGTTCGGCGACACGGTCTTCGAGGCGGCCGCGGAGTACGCCCCGCACAAGCTGGCGGCGTACCTGTACCAGCTGGCGTCGCTGTACACGTCGTTCTACGACAAGTGCCCGGTCCTCAAGGCCGAGACCCCGGCGCAGGTCGAGAACCGTCTGTTCCTGTGCGACATGACGGCCCGCACCCTCCACCAGGGGATGGCGCTGCTCGGCATCAGGACGCCCGAGCGTCTCTGACCTCGAACTCGCACCACACGGCCTTGCCCAACTCGCGGTCCCGGACGCCCCACTGGTCGCTCAGGGCCGCGACCAGCAACAGTCCGCGCCCGCCTTCGGCCCCGGTGTCCCCGCTCTCCATGACGCGGGGCTCGCCGGGGCCGCTGTCGTGCACCTCGACGCCCAGCACCCGTCCGTCGTAGCGCAGGAGCAGCCGTGAGTGGCGACCGGGCGGTACGCCGTGCAGCAGGGCGTTGGTGACCAGTTCGCTCACGCAGAGCAGTACGTCGTCGGCGCGGTCCGTCCCGGCGAGGCCCCAGCCGGTGAGTGTCTCCGCCGTGAACCTCCGCGCGGCCTGCACGGATCGGCGCTCACGACGGAGGAACCGTTCGCGCAGGGTGGGGAGTTGGATCGTGTCATTCACAGGACGAGAGTTGCGCAGAGTGACTAGTGTTGATCACTCCGTAAACCCGTACAGATTTTTTGTACGGGCTCGCACCCGGTGACGTACGCGTCCCGAGGGGGAGGGAGTCCTGCATGAGCGCCAGGAGGCCACCGCGGCCGAAGAACCTCACGTCCATGAAGATGCTGGGCAAGCAACTCGGCGCCGCGCGTCGCGCCGCGGGCCTCACCCAGAACTCCCTCGCCGCAGCCGTCCGGGTCGACGAGGAGACCATCGCCTCCATCGAGCAGGGCAGGCGGGCCCTGAAGCCGGACCTGGCCGCGGTGCTCGACGAGACCCTCCAGACCAAGGGCACGCTGTCGGCGGGGGTGGCCAACCTCCCGGACATCGACCAGTTTCCGATGTGGGCGGAGCTGTACATGGAGCATGAGAGGGAGGCGATCGCGTTGTCCTGGTACGACAACGCCGTCGTCCCCGGCCTACTTCAGACCAAGGCGTACGCTCACGCTCTCCTGAGTGGTCGGGTTCCGCCCTACGACTCGGACGAGTTGGAGACCAAGGTCGCCGCTCGTATCGATCGCCGGGAGATCTTGCACCGCAGGGTTCCGCCGACCCTGAGCTTCGTGGTCTGGGAACCGGCACTGCTCATGCCGACCGGAGGCCATGAAGTCCGCCGCGAACAGCTGGGTTTCCTGCGCGAGTGCTCCGAACTCCCCTGCGTGTCACTGCAAATCCTGCCGCTCAACCGCACGTCTCACGCAGGCGACGCGGGCCCGTTCACCCTGCTCGAGACGCCCGACCACCAGCACCTCGCCTACACGGAGTCCCAACGCGGCAGCCAGTGGGTTTCCGACGCGGATGAGGTGTCCATCCTCACCCGCAGGTATGCGATGCTGCGGACGCAGGCCCTCACCATCGAGGACTCACGATGCCTGCTGGACCGTCTGCTAGGAGACCCATGAGCACCGCACTTCAGTGGTTCAAGTCGACCTACAGCAGTAGCGAAGGCGGACAGTGCGTCGAGGTAGCCACCACCCCCCACACGATCCACATCCGCGACTCCAAGAACCCCGCAGACACCGGCCCCACCATCCAGGTCACCCCGGCCGCCTGGGCCGCATTCACCGCGAGCGGGTGCTGCTGAGCACCACGAGCCGTTGGGTCGCCCGGGTCATCGCCACATAGTGGTCGACCGCGCCCTCGATGCCGTCCCCGAAGCTCTCCGGGTCGACGAGGACGACCAGGTCGAACTCGAGCCCCTTGGACAGTTCCGGGGTGAGTGAGCGGACGCGGGGGGTCGTCGGGCGGTAGGCGGGGGCGCCGATGACACACGCGATGCCGTCGGCGTGCTCGGCGAGCCAGCCGTCCACGACCGCGTCCAGGTCCGTGGCCGGGCCGTGCGTGACCGGGACTCCGCCGCTGCGGATGGAGGTCGGCACGTTGGCGTCGGGGAGCGCGGCCCGGATGACAGGCTCGGCCTCCGCCATGATCTCCTGCGGGGTGCGGTAGTTGACGGTCAGGGAGGCCAGTTCGACGCGGTCGAGTCCGACCCGTTCGAGGCGCTCCCGCCACGACTCGGTGAAGCCGTGCCGGGCCTGGGCGCGGTCGCCGACGATGGTGAAGCTGCGGGACGGGCAGCGCGAGAGCAGCATCTGCCACTCCGCGTCGGTGAGTTCCTGCGCCTCGTCGACGACGATGTGCGCGAACGGGCCCGCGAGCAGATCCGGTTCGGCGGCGGGCGGCGCATCCAGGGGGACCAGGGAGTTCTGCAGGTCCTGCCCCTTCAGCATGGTCATCAGCATGCGCTGCCAGTCGTCGTCGGTCCGCAGCAGGTCCTCCGTGACCTGGGCCCGGTACGCGCGTTCGGCGGCGACCTCGGCCTCGTGCCGGCGCCTGCGGCGGGACGCCTCGGGATCGCCGAGCCGTTGCCGTGCCGCGTCCAGAATCGGCAGGTCCGACACCGTCCAGGCCTGCGGCTCGGCGCGCTGAAGTCGTCGTACGTCGTCCCGGTCGAGCCAGGGAGCGCACATCCGCAAGTAGGCGGGCACCGACCACAGGTCCCCGACCAGGTCGGCCGCCTCGATCAACGGCCAGGCGCGGCCGAGTGCCGCGTTCAGCTCCTCGTTCCGGCGCAGCGCCCTGCGGAACAGGTCGGGGGAGACGTCGCCGTCGTACTTGTCCGTCAGGATCTCGACCAGCTTCTCCCAGACCTGGTCGCGGGCCTCGTTGTGGGGGGTGCCGGGCTCCGGGGCGTCGAAGGCCTCGGCCCAGTCGTCGGCGGTGAGGGGGATGCCGACCCAGTCGACGGTGACCGTCATGCCCTCGGTGGGCGGCTCCTCGTAGAACCGGACGGCCTTCTCGACCGCCTTCACCAGGTCCGCGGAGGCCTTCAGCCGGGCCACCTCCGGATCGGTCTCCACGGCCGCCGTCTCCCCCTCGGTGACGAGGTCCCGCAGGACGCAGGTCTGCACGCCCTCCTCGCCAAGGCTGGGCAGCACGTCGGAGACGTACGCGAGATACGGCCGGTGCGGGCCGACGAACAGCACGCCGCCGCGCCGGTGACCGAGGCGGGGGTCGGAGTAGAGGAGGTGGGCGGTGCGGTGCAGGGCGACGACGGTCTTGCCGGTGCCGGGACCGCCGTCGACGACGAGCGCGCCCCGGGAGCCCGCGCGGATGATGGCGTCCTGGTCGGCCTGGATGGTGGCCAGCACGTCCCGCATGCGCTCGGAGCGGTTGGTGCCGAGGCTGGCGATGAAGGCGGACTGATCGTCGAGCGCGACGTTGTGCTCCAGCTGGTCGGCGGTGAACACCTCGTCCCAGTAGTCGCTGATCCGCCCGTCGCTCCAGCGGTAGCGGCGGCGGCTGACCAGGCCCAACGGGTTGGCGTGGGTCGCCGCGAAGAAGGGTTCGGCGGCCGGGGAACGCCAGTCGGTCAGCAGGCGGCGGCCCTCGTTGTCGGTGAGCCCGAGACGGCCGATGTAGACGGGCTGCTCGGGGTTGTCGGCCGCGACCATGCGCCCGAGGCACAGGTCGAGACCGAAGCGGCGGAGGGTGCGCAGCCGTCCGTTCAGCCGGTGCACCTCGATGTCCCGGTCCATGGCGGCCTGGCCGATGCCGCCGGGCGCCTTGAGCTCGGCGTCGAGGCGTTCGGACACCTCGGCGATCGCCTGCTCCAGGCTCGCCGCGATGTCCGCGAACTGCTGCTCGTCGCGGGCGATCAGCGCGGGGTCGGTTTTGGCGGTGAGGTTGTCGGAAAGGTCGAACGCGGACAAAGACACAGACACTTCCTGAATCCCCCATTTACCCAGCTTCTCGGCTTCGGCCTGCGATTGTGCGCCACGAGGGGGGCCTTGCCGCAAGGCCCCCCATCAGCTATAGGTTGAAAGTGGCGGGGAGTGTGGTGTCAGTGCCTCCCTCTACAGTCACCGACATGGCGACACTTCCGAATCCCCTTCCGAGGCTCACCTCCCTCGGCTTGGAGCTGCCCGCGGGCCGACTGGTCGACGAGACGACCGAAGGACCCTGGCACGAACCCCTGTTGTGGCTGGCGGAGGAACAGGCGACGCCCGGTGCCTGGGCACGTCTGGGGGGTGCCGCGCCGCGAGTCGGGCTGCTACCGGTTCTCTTGGACGTGGGCGGAGGCCAGGGCGGGCCGGAGGGCTGGGAGTTGATGCCCGGGGAATCCTCCTATCCCGGTGATCACGACGCCGACGAAGTCCTGGCGGAGCTCTGGGACGAGGACCCGCCGGAGGACGAGGACTGGCCGGGGCTGGCGCCCTCCCCGGTGCCGGCCGCCGACCCCGACGAGCGAGCCGCCGAAGTCGCCGACTCCCTCACCGAGGGGCGGCCCTGGTTCAAGGAGCCGCGCCTGGCTCTGGTGCCCGCCCGTCGCAGCGCCGACATCCCGGTGGCCGTCGGCTGGAGCGGGCCGGTGAATTATGAGGAGGACGTCGCCCGTCTCTGCGCGGTGCTGCGCTCATGGGAGGACCGCTTCGGCATACGGGTCGTGGCGTTGGGCTTCGACCACCTGGCCGTCTCGGTGGCGGCGCCGCCCGCCGACCTCGCCGAGGCGGAGGCGGTCGCCGCCGAGCACTACGCCTTCTGCCCGTACACGGTCCTGGTGGACACCGGCGACACCCTCACCTCGTACGCCCAGACACTGCTCGGCGAGCGGGTGTGGCACTTCTGGTGGGACTGACCGCGCGTCACGGCAACAAGGCCATCCCCTCCGGCGCCACGACCCCGAACTCCCCCTCCAGCAGCCGCCTGACCTCGTCCTCGTCCGCCAACTCCCGCTCCCGTACGGACCCGTCGGACCGTGTTTCCGTCAACACCCTTCCGTGCAGCAGGAGGTGCCGCTCGGCGTCGACGCTCTGCACGTACAGCCGCTGGGTGAACGGCGAGCGCGGGTTCGTGGCGACGTGCCAGTTGATGACCTCGTAGTCGGCCCGCTCGAACGGCTCCAGCGTGAACGCGTACTGTGCCTGCCAGGGCCCGTCCGAGGCGACGCCGCCCTTCTCGTCGCCGTAGGCCTGCAGCACCCACAGCTCCAGCGGGCCCGGGTGCGGCACGGTCACCAGCCGGTGCCGCCGCCCGGCGTCCCGGAACTCGGTGCCGGCGACCAGCGGCACCGGTTCCAGCAGCGCGCCGATCGCCCCGAAGCCGACATCGGCGAGATACGGCAGCGGCTCGCCCGGTACCTCGACCAGCAGGGCCATATGGGTGCGCGGGCGGCTCTCGATGCGGTCGGCACCCACCACGACCCGTGCCGTCAGCCGCCTCACCCGGAACCCGAGGGCCTCCAGGACGCCCGCGAGCAGCGTGTTGTGCTCGTAGCAGTAGCCGCCGCGCCGCCCCCGCACCAGCTTGGCCATCAAGTCGGCGGGCGCCAGCGAGGGAGCCGTACGGCGCAGGGCGTCCAGGTTCTCGAAGGGGATGCCCCGCATATGCGCCAGATGCACCCCCCGGAGGGTTTCGGCGTCAGCCCGCCGCGGCCCCTCCCAGCCGATCCGCCCGAGGTACACGTCAAGGTCGGACTCCACGAACTCCACTGTGTCGGACATGCCCTCACCGTAGGCACACCCGCCCACCCGGTCCGTCCCCCCAGGGTCGGAGCCGACCCCGACATTCGCCCTACTTCCGCAGCCCCTCCCCCAGCCGCCGCAGCCCCTCCGCGATCTCCGTCGGCGCCTGCGTCACGAAGCACAGCCGCAGGGTCGAGCGGTCCGGGGCGCCGGCGTAGAAGGGTGCCCCGGGGACGTAGGCCACGTCGTGGCGCACCACCTCCGGCAGCAGGGCCGTGGTGTCGTACGTCTCCGGGAGGCGGGCCCAGAGGAACATGCCGCCCTCGGGGCGGTCCCAGGCCGCGCCCTCCGGCAGGGCGTCCGGCAGTCCCGCCAGCATCGCGTCCCGTCGCTCGCGGTAGGCGCCCGCGACCCGGGCGACGTGCGCGTCGAGGTCCCGGTCCGCCAGGTAGCGGGCCGCGGCTAGCTGGTTGACCGTCGGGGTGTGCAGCTCGGCCGCCTGCTTGGCGACCGCGCAGGCCCGCCGCAGTTCGGCGGGGGCCCGCAGCCAGCCCAGCCGCGGGCCCGGCGCCATGACCTTGGAGAAGGAGCCGAGCAGGACCACCCGGTCTCCGGCCCCCTCGCAGGCGGCGATCCACGGGACCCGCTCACCCTCGAAGCGGAGTTCGCCGTACGGGTCGTCCTCGACGATCCACAGCCCGCGCCGGGCCGCGACCGCGGCGACGGCGGCCCGGCGGGCGGCCGGCATGGTGCGGCCGGTCGGGTTCTGGAAGGTGGGCACGGTGTAGAGGAGCTTCGGCCGCTCCCGGACCACCAGGTCCTCCAGAGCCCCGGGGTCCACTCCGTCCGCGTCGCACGGGACGGGCACGATCCGGGCTCCCGCGAAGGCGAAGGCCTGGAGCGCGGCCAGATAGCAGGGGCTTTCGACGAGGACCGTGTCGCCGGGTTCCAGCAGGGCGGTCGCGAGCAGGGAGAGTGCCTGCTGGGAGCCGGTGGTGACGAGGACGTCGTCGGCCGCCGTCGCCAGTCCCCGCGCGGACGTACGGGCGGCCAGCGCCTCCCGCAGGGCCGGTTCGCCCTCCGTCGTCGAGTACTGCAGGGCCCGCGCGGGCGACTCGGCGAGCACCGCACGGAAGGCCTCCGCGATCCCCTCCGCGTCGAACAGCTCCGGCGCCGGCAGCCCGCCCGCGAAGTTGATCACCTCGGGGCGGGCGGTGACGGCGAGGATGTCCCGGACCGGCGAACCGCCGACGGACCGGGCCCGCGCGGCGAGCGGCGGGACGGGGGCGAAGGCGGGCGCGACGGCCATGGGCACGGCTCCTGGAGGCTGCGGGACGACGGTTCGTGCCCGCAGCCTAGGGATGTGTGTGCCGTCTACAACGAGATTTCCGGGATGCAGACAGAGCTGCCTTGAGCCGCCTCTCAGGCCTTGCGGCCGATCCCCGCGTACACGTTGATGTCGGCGTCCGTCACGTCGTTGATGTCGGCGTACCGGACCTTCTCGATGGCGTCGAGGGTCTCCAGGTAGGAGGCCTCGGGCTGCTCCGGGACCGGGGCGGCGTTGTCGGCCCGCCAGCGGTGGACGGGGACGACCCCGGGCTCGGCGAGTTCGAGGGAGTTCTCCGTGAAGAACCGCTCGACCTCGGCCCGGGTCCGCAGCACGAAGGTGAACCCCCGCTCGGTGTAGGTGCGCTGGACCGCCCGGATGTTCTCGGGGTTGAGGTCCTCGGTGAGGTGGCTGAGCACCAGCCGGCTCCCGGAGGGCAGCGCCTCGATGAGCTCGCGCACGATCGGGTAGGCCTCCGCGTCGTTGACGAAGTGCAGGATCGCCACCAGGCAGAGCGCGATCGGCTGGTCGAAGTCCAGCGTCTTCGCGGCCTGTTCGAGGATGTGCGCCGGGTTGTTGAAGTCGGCGTCGACGTAGTCCGTACGGCCCTCGGGCCCGCTGGTGAGCAGGGCACGGGCGTGGGTGAGCACCACCGGGTCGTTGTCGACGTACACCACCCGGGAGTCGGGGATGATCCGCTGGGCGATCTGGTGGACGTTCTCCGCGGTGGGCAGGCCGGTGCCGATGTCGAGGAACTGACGGATGCCGTCGTCCTGGGCGAGCGTGTTCACCGCGCGGCGCAGGAAGTCGCGGTTGTGCCGTACGTCGAGGTAGCCGCGCGGGTTGGCGGCGAGCCCGGCGGCGGCCGTGGCGCGGTCGACCGGGTAGTTGTCCTTGCCGCCGAGGAAGACGTCGTAGACCCGGGCCGGGTGCGCCTTGGTGGTGTCGATCCTGCCGCGCAGCAGGGCGGGGTCCTGGCTCAGTGCGTCACCGGACACGGGTGTCTCCTGGAGAGTCGAGGCGGTCGTACGGGCGACCGCGACCAGTCGCCAACAACCTAACTCCCGGCCAGACTTGATGGTGCCCGACCGTCGATCCCGCCGTTCCGGCACCCGCGATCCGTCCCACGAACCCCCTGCGGGAAATGACATTCCTGCAGGTCAGAGATCATCCCGCCACCTCGGCGTCCCGAATCTCGCGCGGACCGTGGCGCCGGAAGGCGATCATCACTCAGGCTGAGGCCCGCACCCCCGCCACCCCACAGAAGGCCCCCACGACCATGCCCGCCATCCGCCGCTCGCTCACCGCCCTGCTCCTCGCCGCGCTCGTCGCGCTCGGCCTGACGGGATGCCAGGACGGCACGGGTCTCAAGGACGAGGGCCCGGCGACCAGTCACGCCCGGTCCCTGCACGCCCCCGGTCCCCCGCACACGAAGAGGCCGCCCGGCGGGGAGCCGGGCGGCCTCGGAGGTCGCTGAGGAGATCAGCCGGCGTAGACCGGCGCCTCCTTCGGGTTCGGGCCGTACTTGTTCTGACCCGGCTCGCTGTCCAGGCAGGAGAACACCAGCAGCGTGATACTGCCGACGAGCGGGACGATCCCGAACAGCAGCCACCAGCCGGAGCGGCCGGTGTCGTGCAGCCGGCGGACACCGACGGCCAGGCTGGGGAGCAGGATGGCGAGCCAGAAGACGCCCAGGAGGATCGAGAACGCGGACGACTTCGTCGCGACGGTCAGCACACTCAGCACCACGTAGATGATGCCGACGAACAAGGCGTACATCCAGTACTCCTTGCGGCGCGCGCGGCCGCTGAACACCGCGTACTTCTTCAGCACTTCGAGAAACCAGCTCATGGTGCGTCCCCCAGGGATCGACGTTCGGACCATCCGGAACGGATCAGGCCAAGCGCAGAAGGTAGGGACGCTGACGAGAACTCGTCAATTCTCTATGTCCCCCACACGGGTTCGCGGAAATACGGACAGATCCACCCAAGATCCATCATCGACCACTGCGAATCACCCTCCGGGCAACGCGAGTTCACGTGATCGAGTTGCTTCCGTTGCCGAACCGAAGGCGTTCCGATGCAGGCCGGTGGCCGATTCGAGGCCTGATCTGTTCCGTACCGTTGCCGGTTCAGCGCAACTTTCGCGCCACCTCGGTCGCCCAGTACGTCAGGATGTTCCGCGCGCCGGCCCGCTTGATGCCGGTGAGGGCCTCCAGGATCGCCCGGTCGCGGTCGATCCAGCCCCTCTCGGCGGCGGCCTCGATCATCGAGTACTCGCCGGAGATCTGGTAGGCGGCCACCGGCACGTCCACGCTGTCGGCGACCCGCGCGACGATGTCGAGGTAGGGACCGGCGGGCTTGACCATCACCATGTCGGCTCCCTCCTCCAGGTCCAGCGCCAGCTCCCGCAGCGCGTCGCCCACGTTGGCCGGGTCCTGCTGGTACGTCTTGCGGTCCCCCTGGAGCGAGGAGCCGACGGCCTCGCGGAAGGGGCCGTAGAACGCGGAGGCGTACTTGACGGTGTAGGCGAGGACGGCCACGTCCTCCCGCCCGATCTGGTCGAGCGCGTCCCGGATGACCCCGATCTGCCCGTCCATCATGCCGCTGGGGCCGACGACATGGGCGCCGGCGTCGGCCTGCACCTGGGCCATCTCGGCGTACCGCTCCAGCGTCGCGTCGTTGTCGACACGTCCCTGCTCGTCGAGCACACCGCAGTGCCCGTGGTCGGTCGTCTCGTCGAGGCACAGGTCGGACATGACCAACAGCTCGTCGCCGACCTCTGCCCGCACATCGCGGATCGCGCCCTGCAGGATCCCGTCCGGGTCGGTGCCCGGCGTCCCGATGGCGTCCTTCTTCGACTCCTCCGGCACCCCGAACAGCATGATCCCGGAGATCCCGGCCTCCACCGCCTCCGCGGCCGCCTTCTTCAGGCTGTCCCGCGTGTGCTGGACGACACCGGGCATCGCGGCGATCGGCACGGGCTCGCTCACGCCCTCCCGCACGAAGGCGGGGAGGATGAAGTCGGCCGGGTGCAGCCGCGTCTCGGCGACCATGCGCCGCATCACGGGAGTGGTCCGCAGCCGACGGGGTCGGGTACCGGGAAACGATCCGTACTTCGACATGCCCTCTACGCTACGCCCGCCCCGGGGGCCCCTTTGCCGACGCCGTGTCGAGCGCATACCGCGGCACTGGAAACAGG
This sequence comes from Streptomyces sp. NPDC006476, assembly GCF_040612015.1. Classification (NCBI taxonomy): domain Bacteria; kingdom Bacillati; phylum Actinomycetota; class Actinomycetes; order Kitasatosporales; family Streptomycetaceae; genus Streptomyces; species Streptomyces sp. NPDC006476. Next base: position 14,623 of record NZ_JBEXPK010000088.1, read on the forward strand.
TGGAGCGTCCCGCACGGGACGCACGGGACGCTCCACCCACTCCTCAGGTCGTCTCCTCAGGTCGTCCGGCGTCGCCGGGCCCCCGGCCGTCGCTCGCTCGGCCGAGTCACCGGGTCCCCGGCCTCCAGCGCGGCGGCACGGCGGCGCAGACCGTAGTCGGCGAGTGCCTCCGCCAGCTTGTGCACGGACGGCTCCGGGGCCATGACGTCCACCCGCAGCCCGTGCTCCTCGGCGGTCTTCGCGGTGGCCGGACCGATACAGGCGATCACGGTCACGTTGTGCGGCTTGCCCGCGATGCCCACCAGGTTCCGCACGGTCGAGGACGACGTGAAGAGAACGGCGTCGAAACCGCCGCCCTTGATCGCCTCCCGCGTCTCCGCCGGCGGCGGCGAGGCCCGCACGGTCCGGTACGCGGTGACGTCGTCGACCTCCCAGCCCAGCTCGATCAGCCCGGCGACCAGGGTCTCGGTGGCGATGTCGGCGCGCGGCAGGAACACCCGGTCGATCGGGTCGAAGACCGGGTCGTAGGGCGGCCAGTCCTCCAGCAGACCGGCCGCGGACTGCTCCCCGCTCGGCACCAGGTCCGGCTTCACACCGAAGGCGACCAGCGCCTTCGCCGTCTGCTCGCCCACCGCGGCGACCTTGATCCCCGCGAAGGCCCGGGCGTCGAGCCCGTACTCCTCGAACTTCTCCCGCACGGCCCGGACGGCGTTCACCGAGGTGAACGCGATCCACTCGTAGCGCCCGGTCACGAGCCCCTTCACGGCCCGCTCCATCTGCTGGGGCGTGCGCGGCGGCTCGACGGCGATCGTCGGGACCTCGTGCGGCACGGCCCCATAGGACCGCAGCTGGTCGGAGAGCGACGCCGCCTGCTCCTTCGTCCGCGGCACGAGAACCTTCCAGCCGAACAGCGGCTTGTTCTCGAACCAGGACAGCTGGTCGCGCTGGGCGGCGGCGGAACGCTCACCGACCACGGCTATCACCGGCCGGCCGCCGTCCGGCGAGGGCAGCACCTTCGCCTGCTTCAGCGTCTGCGCGACCGTGCCGAGCGTCGCCGTCCAGGTCCGCTGCCGGGTGGTCGTACCGGCGACCGTGACGGTCATCGGGGTGTCCGGCTTACGGCCGGCCGACACCAGCTCGCCCGCCGCCGCGCCGACCGAGTCGAGCGTCGTGGAGACGACGACCGTGCCGTCCGAGGCGCCCACCTCCGTCCAGCACCGGTCGGAGGCCGTACGGGCGTCCACGAACCGCACGTCCGCGCCCTCGGCGTCCCGCAACGGGACACCGGCGTACGCGGGCACGCCGACGGCCGCGGCGACACCCGGGACGACCTCGAACGGAACGCCCTCACGGACGCACGCCAGCATCTCCTCGGCGGCGTAGGCGTCCAGGCCGGGGTCCCCGGACACCGCACGGACGACCCGCCTGCCGCCCCGCGCGGCCTCCATGACAAGATGTGCGGCATCCCGTACCGCGGGGGCCCCAACGGTTGTTGACGTGCCGTCAACGACCGCCAGCTGAGGTGTGCCCGTGCCCGGAACAGGGTCCGACGAAGGACCCCCGTCCGTGTGCACCTCGGCGACGCCCTGCCTGGCGTGCTGGCGCACCACGTCGAGCACGTCGTGCTCGGCGACGAGGACGTCCGCGTTCGCCAGCGCCTCCACGGCGCGCAGAGTCAGCAGTCCCGGATCCCCGGGTCCGGCACCCAGGAAGGTGACGTGCCCGTGATCGAGGCCGGTGGGAAGGGTGGTGGGGCTCACTGTGCTCGCTCCCCCATCAGACCGGCCGCGCCCTGGGCAAGCATCTCGGCCGCGAGCTCACGGCCGAGCGCCGTTGCCTGGTCGTATGTCTCGGGCACGGGACCGGTGGTGGACAGCTGCACCGTACGGAGGCCGTCGGTCGTGCCGACGACGCCCCGCAGGCGCATTTCCTTGACAATCTGCCCGTCGGCCAGAAGGTCGGCCAGCGCGCCCACAGGGGCGCTGCAGCCGGCCTCCAGGGCGGCGAGCAGTGACCGTTCGGCGGTCACGGCGGCCCGGGTGAACGGGTCGTCGAGTTCGCCGAGCGCGGCGATCAGGTCCGCGTGGTCCGCGGCGCATTCGATCGCCAGTGCCCCCTGGCCGGGGGCGGGCAGAACTGTGTCTATCGACAGGAAGTCGGTGACCTCGTCGATCCGGCCTATCCGGCTCAGGCCGGCGGCGGCCAGGACGACGGCGTCCAGCTCACCGTCGTGCACGTACCGGATCCGGGTGTCGACGTTCCCCCGGATCGGCACGGTCTCTATGTCGAGCCCGTGCCCGCGCGCGTACGCGTTCAGCTGGGCCATCCGCCGCGGCGAACCCGTTCCGATCCGCGCCCCGCGGGGCAGGTCGGTGAACTTCAGCGCGTCCCGGGCGACGATGACGTCCCTCGGGTCCTCACGCTCCGGTACGGCGGCCAGGACCAGGTCCTCGGGCTGCGCGGTCGGCAGGTCCTTCAGCGAATGAACCGCGAAGTCGACCTCCCCCCGCAGCAGCGCGTCGCGCAGCGCCGTGACGAACACGCCGGTGCCGCCGATCTGCGCGAGGTGCTCGCGGGAGGTGTCGCCGTACGTGGTGATCTCGACCAGCTCGACGGGCCGGCCGGTCACCCGGCTCACGGCCTCCGCCACCTGCCCGGACTGGGCCATGGCGAGTCTGCTCCGCCTGGTCCCCAGTCTCAGTGTCCTGTCACTCATGCCGGCCCTCGGTCCTTGCTGTTCTCGGGTTCGTCGTCGGCGCGCTCGGCGCGGGAGACGGCCGCGACCGTCTCCTGGTCCAGGTCGAAGAGGGTGCGCAACGCGTCCGCGTACCCGGCTCCGCCCGGCTCAGCGGCGAGTTGCTTGACCCGTACGGTCGGCGCGTGCAGCAGCTTGTCGACGACACGTTTCACGGTCTGCGTGATCTCGGCGCGGTGCTTGTCGTCCAGCTCCGGCAGCCGCCCCTCGAGCCGCGCGATCTCGTTCGCCACGACATCGGCGGCCATGGTCCGCAGCGCCACCACGGTCGGTGTGATGTGGGCCGCCCGGAGCGCCGCCCCGAAGGCGGCGACCTCGTCGGCGACGATCCGCCGCACCTGGTCGACGTCGGCCGCCATCGGCGCGTCCGCGGACGCCTCGGCCAGCGACTCGATGTCCACCAGCCGCACCCCGCCCAGCCGGTGCACGGCCGCGTCGATGTCCCGGGGCATGGCCAGGTCCAGCAGGAACAGCACGGGCGCGGGCCGCGGCGGGCCGACCACGGGTTCGGGCTTACGCCGCTCCGGGATCCGTCCGACGGTGGCGGCGAGCGCGGCCAGCGCGACGATGGCGTCGGCGTCCTGCGCGGGATCGAACGAGGCGCCGGCCCCGCCCGTCTGCGGCCGAGGCGCGTTGTCCACCCAGGCGGCATGCTGCTCAAGCTCAGCAGCAGCCATCCCGGCCACGGCCCCTTCCCCGAGCACGGAGAAGTCGGCGGCGGCCTGTATGGGGGCCAGATCAAGCGGACAGCTGTCTTCTGCATCCGCGGAGCCTGCGGGCAGTCGTGCCGCTGGGGCGGCTCCCGACCCAAAGACGGGCGGCACCTCGCCGGCGCCGAGTCGCGCGTCCAACCCCCGGCCGGCACCGGCATCCGGCACCCGCCCAGCAACAGCCTCAGCGACCGCCTCGGCGGACAGCACCAGCCCAGTAGCCCCGGTACAAGACACCACAACATCGGCACGTGTCAGCTCACCCGGCACCGATTCCATCGACACCGCCCGAGCCGCAACCCCGGTGTCACCCCCGTCGTTGAGGATCTCCGCAAGCCGCTCGGCCCGATCAGCCGTACGGTTCGCGATCACCACCTCACCGACCCCGGCCCGCGCCAACGTCGCCGCGGCCAACGACGACATCGACCCGGCCCCGATGACCAGCGCCTTCTTCCCCCGGGCCCACGCCTGCACATCCGCACCGGCGGCCAACTGCTCCAGACCGAAGGTCACGAGCGACTGCCCGGCCCGGTCGATCCCCGTCTCGGAGTGCGCCCGCTTCCCGACCCGCAACGCCTGCTGGAACAGATCGTTGAGCAGTCGCCCGGCGGTGTGCAGATCCTGCGCCTTGGCCAGCGAGTCCTTTATCTGCCCGAGGATCTGCCCCTCACCGACGACCATCGAGTCCAGCCCGCAGGCCACGGAGAACAGATGGTGGACGGCACGGTCCTCGTAGTGCACGTACAGATAGGGCGTCAGCTCGTCGAGCCCCACCCCGCTGTGCTGCGCCAGCAGCGTCGACAGCTCGGCGACCCCCGCGTGGAACTTGTCCACGTCCGCGTACAACTCGATCCGGTTGCACGTGGCCAGCACCGCCGCCTCGCTCGCCGGCTCCGCCGCGACCGTGTCCTGCAACAGCTTGACCTGGGCGTCCATCTCCATCGCGGCCCGCTCCAGCACGCTGACCGGGGCGCTGCGATGGCTCAGCCCGACGACGAGGAGACTCATGCCGGCATCACGGCGGGTACGTCCCCGTCGGGTCCCTGCTCGGCGGACTCCTCGCGCGGGGCGGCGGCCGGGTGCGCACCGTCGGCCGCGGCGCCCTCCTCGACGGCCTTGCGCTGCTCGTGGAAGGCGAGGATCTGCAGCTCGATCGAGAGGTCGACCTTGCGCACGTCGACGCCGTCCGGCACGGACAGCACGGTCGGCGCGAAGTTCAGGATGGAGGTGACCCCGGCGGCCACGAGCCGGTCGCAGACCTGCTGGGCGGCACCGGCGGGAGTGGCGATCACACCGATCGACACGCCGTTGTCCTCGATGATCTTCTCCAGGTCATCGGTGTGCTGCACGGGGATCCCGGCGACCGGCTTGCCGGCCATCGCCGGATCGGCGTCGATCAGCGCGGCGACCCGGAAGCCACGGGAGGCGAACCCGCCGTAGTTGGCCAGGGCGGCGCCGAGGTTACCGATACCGACGATGACGACCGGCCAGTCCTGGGTGAGCCCCAGCTCACGGGAGATCTGGTAGACGAGATACTCGACGTCATATCCGACACCGCGGGTGCCGTACGAGCCCAGGTACGAGAAGTCCTTGCGCAGCTTGGCGGAGTTGACCCCCGCCGCGGCCGCGAGCTCCTCGGAGGAGACCGTGGGTACCGAGCGCTCCGACAGTGCGGTCAGGGCTCGGAGGTACAGCGGAAGCCTGGCGACGGTGGCCTCGGGAATCCCTCGGCTACGGGTCGCCGGTCGGTGAGTTCGGCCAGTTGCCACGGTGCTCCTGCGGGTAGAGCGGGGCTGCAGGCGGTCACACGTTCCTGGACCGCCCCGTCGAATGCAGGCTATGTCTTTGTGAACGCGTGCACAAAGATGGTGTCCGATTTGCCCGGGCAACGTGACCGGGGTCACGCACACACGTCCCAGGCGTATCCCAGGGGGCAAAACCGCCACTCTCCTCGCGAATCCCGCCCCCGAGACCAGATCTCCGTCGATCCTAAGCGACTTCCGGGGCGCCTTGTACTAATCGGTCAGTTCCCGGCGCAGCCGGCCCTCGTCCACCCGCCAGAACGTGTGCTGCTTGCCGTCGACGAGGACGACCGGAATCTGCTCCCAGTACTCGTCGTACAGAGCCCGGTCCTGCGTGATGTCCTTCTGCTCCCAGGACACGCCGAGTTCGCCGCACACCTTCTCCACGACGAGCTGCGCGTCCTCGCACAGATGGCAGTCGGGCTTGCCGATGAGAGTGACCAACCGCTCATGCGGAGCGGGCTTACGCCGGAAGATGGAAGCCATGTCGGCCATTGTCCCGCCTGTTTAACGACACGGTCGTGCAGTGTTCACAGCCTCCAAACCTCTCGACTCCGGAACCACCGAACGAACTGGCTATGCTCACGGGCATGGCCGCTCTCGGATGGCTCACTCCCCGTAGGCGCTCCGCCACGGCGCGGAGCGTGTTGGCAGGCGAGGCCTCGGCGGAGGCCGCGCGCAAGTCCTCGCAGGACGTCCCCCAGGAGGAACCGGAGTTCCCGGTCCTCGGCGACGACAAGGCTGCGGCGTTCTTCGACCTGGACAACACCGTGATGCAAGGTGCTGCCCTCTTCCACTTCGGCCGCGGCCTGTACAAGCGGAAGTTCTTCGAGACCCGCGACCTCGCCCGGTTCGCCTGGCAGCAGGCGTGGTTCCGCCTCGCCGGCGTGGAGGACCCCGAGCACATGCAGGAGGCCCGCGACTCCGCGCTGTCCATCGTCAAGGGCCACCGCGTCGCCGAACTGCAGTCGATCGGCGAGGAGATCTACGACGAGTACATGGCCGAGCGCATCTGGCCGGGCACCCGCGCCCTCGCCCAGGCCCACCTGGACGCCGGCCAGAAGGTGTGGTTGGTCACAGCCGCACCGGTGGAGATCGCCACGGTGATCGCCCGCCGCCTCGGTCTCACCGGCGCCCTCGGCACGGTCGCCGAGTCGGTCGACGGCGTCTACACGGGCAAGCTGGTCGGCGAGCCCCTGCACGGCCCCGCGAAGGCGGAGGCGGTCCGCGCCCTGGCCGCGGCGGAGGGCCTCGACCTCTCCCGCTGCGCCGCCTACAGCGACAGCCACAACGACATCCCCATGCTGTCCCTGGTGGGCCACCCCTACGCCATCAACCCGGACACCAAGCTCCGCAAACACGCCCGAAACCTCGACTGGCGCCTACGGGACTACAGGACGGGCCGTAAGGCGGCGAAGGTCGGCATCCCCGCGGCGGCGGGAGTGGGCGCGGTGGCAGGCGGCACTGCAGCCGCGATCGCCATCAGCCGACGCCGGCGATAACGCGCCCCATTAGGGGCGCGGGTCTGTATCGATGTGCGGCTCCGCCGCGTGGGCGCGAGCAACCACAACGGACGCGCACCCAAAACACAAGGCGTACCCCCCTACATGTGCCGACAGTCCTCTTGTCGGCGCACAGCCACAACACGCCCTGATCCCACCCCCAACCCGGTCCTTTCCGATCAACAACCGGTCACTCTCCGGCACTTGACAGGACGTCATTCGGTTACAGAAGCGACGTAATCGATGATTTGAGCAACTCGGTGTAGCAGCGCCTGCACGAAGCGTTATTCTCCTCAGACGCAAACCGGTACCCCTCCGTCGCTACGACGGGTGAACGGTCCCGCACTGCACGTGATGGAAGCTCTGCCTCTGGGAGTCCCGTGTCCTCACACGTCGGGGTTGACGCCTCGGGCCTGGCTACGCTGCGCGCAACGGTCCAACGGCTGCTGCGCGACTTCGTCCCCACCGCGTACGCCGTCCCCGCTCTCGCCGTAGCCACCACCCCCGTCGGCCCGTGCTACGCGCTCGCCGACGGCGGCGCCGCCGTCGGCAGACGCGGTCGTACGGCCGGTGCCACCACCGTCCGCCGTCCGGCCGCGGACAGCGACAGCGCGCGGATGATGGACCTGGTCGAGCGCGCCCAGGCCGGCGAGGCCGACGCCTTCGGACGCCTCTACGACCAGTACAGCGACACCGTCTACCGGTACATCTATTACCGCGTCGGCGGAAAGGCCACCGCCGAGGACCTCACCAGCGAGACGTTCCTGCGCGCCCTGCGCCGCATCGGTACGTTCACCTGGCAGGGCCGCGACTTCGGCGCCTGGCTGGTCACGATCGCCCGCAACCTGGTGGCCGACCACTTCAAGTCCAGCCGCTTCCGGCTGGAGGTCACCACCGGCGAGATGCTCGACGCCAACGAGGTCGAGCGCTCGCCCGAGGACTCCGTCCTGGAGTCCCTGTCGAACGCCGCGCTGCTGGACGCCGTGCGCCGGCTGAACCCGCAGCAGCAGGAGTGCGTCACGCTCCGTTTCCTGCAGGGCCTGTCCGTCGCCGAGACCGCGCGCGTGATGGGCAAGAACGAGGGCGCCATCAAGACGCTGCAGTACCGGGCCGTCCGCACCCTCGCCCGTCTTCTGCCGGACGACGCCCGCTGAGCCGGCACCGGGACCGGCACCCTCAGTGACGCCCAACTCGCCCACAGTGAAAGTCCGTTGACTCCACGATCCGTTCATCCACCGTCCGTAACCCAAGTGCCGCGTCGCTCGTTGTGCGGGATGCAGGCTCCCTGTGGTCACTCCCTGGCCGACTCCGATCGCCCGATCGTGTGGATGTCGTCGGGGCGTGCAACCCTCAGGACCCCCTGGGGAGTCGACCGTCATGACGAGAGGAGGTGCCGCCAGTGATCGCGAACGTATCGGCGCACCGGCGGGCGAACGCCTTCGCCCAGGCCCTGGACGAGCAGCCCGACCGGGACACGGCGGCCGAGCAGTCCGAACCGCCCCCACTGGTGGCGGAGCGGACCGAGCAGGCTGAACTGTTGGCCCTGGTGGTCGACCTCGGCGAGCTGCCCAAGCCGGAGCTGGACCCCGAGGTCAAGGTCGTCCAGCGGGCCCGGCTGGTGGCCGCGTTCGAGGCCATGCTGCAGGAGGGCGCGGGTGGCGAGGCGGCGGATGCTGCGGTGCCCGAGCAGCGCTCCCACCGAGCCCGGGGCTCGCACCGGGCGAGTGGGCTGGGCAAGCTGCGTCCGCGATCCCGGCTGACCAAGGGGCTCGCCGCGGGCGGGCTCAGTGTCGGTGTCGCCGTGGGAGCCTTCGGCGGGGTCGCCGCCGCCAGCTCGGACGCGCTGCCCGGTGACTCGCTCTACGGCCTCAAGCGCGGCATCGAGGACTTCAAGCTCAACTACCTCACCGACGGCGCCGACGAGCAGGGCCAGGCCTATCTCGACCTGGCCTCCACCCGGCTCAACGAGGCCCGTCGGCTGCTCGACCGCGGCCGCGGCGGCCATCTCGACCACGAGTCCCTGGGCGAGATCCGGCGCACCCTGTCGGGCATGACGCACGACGCGAGCGAGGGCCACCGCCTGCTGCACGAGGCGTACGAGCGCGACCCGCACCAGCTGGGCCCCATCCAGGCCCTCTCCGCCTTCTCCCGCTCCCACCGCGAGGCCTGGGGCGCCCTGCGCGACAAGCTCCCCGTCCAGCTCGGGGACGTCAGTGAGCAGGTGTCGTCTGTGTTCGCCGCCATAGACGAAGAGGTCGCCCCGCTGCAGTCGCTGCTCCCCCAGCCCCCGGCCCAGGGCGGCGACAGCGGTCGGCACGGCTCGGGTACAGCGTCCACGGGCACGTCCGGCTCCGGCAACGGCTCGACGGCACCCGGCACGGGCGGCGACGGCACCTCCGAGAGCGGCCACTCCAGCGGCCCCAGCAAGTCCGCGTCGACCGGCAACGACGGCCTGCTCGGCGGCAACACGGGCGGCCTGCTCGACCCGCCCAAGTCCAGCGGCAGCGCCTCCCCGTCCGAGACCAAGTCCCCCACGACCAACCCGGACGTCACCATCCCACCCCTCCTCCCGGGCATCCTCCCCGGCCTGGGCATCAACGGCGAGGAAACAAACTCCTAGCCAATACGACGACGGGGGCGCCCCTTCCAGAAGGGGCGCCCCCGTCGTCGTACCCGAAAACCCCGAAAGTTCAGAAGAACACCGACCGCCGCTGCACCAACAGCTTGTACAGGGTGTGCTGGATCTGTTCCCTGACCTGGTCCGTCAGGTTGAACATCAGCATCGGGTCCTCGGCGGCCTCCGGCGGATAGCCGTCCGTCAGGATCGGCTCGCCGAACTGGATCGTCCACTTCGTGGGGAGCGGGATGGCACCCAGGGGGCCAAGCCACGGGAAGGTCGGCGTCAGCGGGAAGTACGGGAAGCCCAGGAGGCGCGCCAGTGTCTTGGCGTTGCCGATCATCGGGTAGATCTCCTCCGCGCCGACGATCGAGCACGGAATGATCGGTGTGCCCCTGCGCAGGGCCGTGGAGACGAAGCCGCCACGGCCGAAGCGCTGCAGCTTGTAGCGCTCGCTGAAGGGCTTGCCGATGCCCTTGAAGCCCTCCGGCATGACCCCGACCAACTCGCCCTGCCCGAGCAGCCGTTCCGCGTCCTCCGCGCAGGCCAGGGTGTGTCCGAGCTTGCGGGCCAGTTCGTTGACCACCGGCAGCACGAAGACGAGGTCCGCGGCCAGCAGGCGCAGATGCCGGCCGGCGGGGTGGTGGTCGTGGACGGCGACCTGCATCATCAGACCGTCCAGCGGCAGCGTCCCGGAATGGTTGGCGACGATCAGCGCACCGCCCTCGGCCGGGATGTTCTCGACGCCCTTCACCTCGACCCGGAAGTACTTCTCGTACACCGGGCGCAGCAGGGACATCAGGACCTGGTCGGTCAGCTCCTCGTCGTACCCGAAGTCGTCGACCTCGTAGTCGCCGGTGAGGCGCCGGCGCAGGAAGTCCAGCCCCCCGGCGATCCGGCGCTCGAGGCCACCGTCTTCCCGCGGCTTCTCGGCCGGCTGTTCCTCACGCGTCACGGGAACATCATCCTGCGCCGGACCCCTGCCCGGCAGGGGCTGGACCTCACCGACCAGCGCGGGATCCGTGTTCTTGCGCCTGCTCCCCGCGCCCCGGCGCCGCGTCGGCCGCTGCACGGCGCCCCCGCGGGACCGGTCGTCGTCGAACGGAATGACCTTGGCGTCCGCCATCGTTGATGCGCTCCTCAGTTGGCGCTCTGCGTCGGGGGGTGGCCACCGCCCAGGACGGGCAGTGCGGCGATCCGGTCGACGGCCCCAGCGAGGGCCTCCGGCGGCAGCAGTCCGGGTCCGTGACTGCGGGCGAAGTCCGCGAACGTCTCCGCGGTCGTGTACTTCGGCCTGAAGCCGAGCGTCTCTCGCATCTGGTCCGTCGCCACGACCCGGCCGTGCGTCAGCAGCCGGATCTGCTCCGGCGAGAAGTCCGTCACTCCCAGCGTACGCACCAGCGAGCCGGCCCAGGTGACGGCGGGCAGCAGCAGGGGCACGGTGGGCTTGCCGAGCCGCCGTGAGCACTGCGACAACAGCAGCACCCCGTCACCGGCGATGTTGAAGGTGCCGCTGTTGAGCGTGCCGCGCTCCGGCGCGTGCGAGGCGATCCGCAGCACCTCCATCACGTCGTCCTCGTGCACGAACTGCAGCCGCGGGTCGTAGCCGAACACGGTCGGCAGCACGGGCAGCGAGAAGTACGAGGCGAGCGGGGTGTCCGCGGCCGGCCCCAGGATGTTGGCGAACCGCAGCACGGCCACCGCCACATCCGGCCGCCGCCGCGCGAATCCGCGCACGTACCCCTCGACCTCGACCGCGTCCTTCGCGAACCCGCCGGAGGGCAGCGACTTGGGCGGGGTCGTCTCGGTGAACACGGCCGGGTCGCGCGACGCGGAGCCGTAGACGTTCGTACTGGACTTCACCACCAGCCGCTTCACCGTCGGCGACTTCTGGCAGGCACCCAGCAGCTGCATGGTGCCGATGACGTTGGTCTCCTTGACCGTGGTCCGGCTGCCACTGCCCAGCGCCATCGCCGTCACGTCCAGGTGTACGACCGTGTCGGCGGCGGTCTCCGCGAGGATCCGCGCGATGCCGGGCTGCCGGATGTCGGCCTGGATGAAGTCGGCGCCCCCGAGATGGTGCTCGGGAGGGACCGCGTCCACGGCGACGACCCGGTCCACCTGTGGGTCACGCTGAATCCGTCGTACGAACCGGCCCCCGAGCCTGCGGGCCACTCCGGTCACGAGCACGACCTTGCCCAAGATCAGCGCCTTCCTTCCAGACCGTCCGGTAGTCGTAGCCTGCCGCGTTCCCCGTGTGCGGCCAACTTAGCGGGTCGATGTTGCGCTGTGATGACCGCCCAATGCACGAAGTAACGACATCCACAGACGTACGTACAGAGCAAGCCATGTGAACCGCGTGCGTAGGCACCGACACGCCGGGAGCGCATATGCGTGTGGCCCCCCACCCAGTCTGGTGGGGGGCCACAGAACACGCTCTACGGCGCCGCTTACTTCTTGTTGCGACGCTGAACGCGCGTGCGCTTGAGCAGCTTGCGGTGCTTCTTCTTGGCCATCCGCTTGCGCCGCTTCTTGATAACAGAGCCCACGACTACCCTCGCTCACTTCTCATCACTCGGTGTTTGGGCGCCATGGGCCCACACGACCTACGAGGGGCTAGCCTACCGGTCCGAGCGCTGAGGTCGTAATCGAGGTTGCCGGGGGAGATCCCGAAGTGCCCTGAGGATCTCCCCCGAAGCCACATCGTCAGGCGGTTTCCACCCCCACGTAACTCTCGCGGAGGTACTCGTGGACCGCGTTCTCGGGGACGCGGAAGGACCGCCCCACCCTGATCGCGGGCAGATGACCACTGTGCACCAGCCGGTACACGGTCATCTTCGACACTCGCATCACCGAGGCGACCTCCGCCACGGTAAGGAACTGAACCTCGCTCAGAGGCCTCTGCTCAGCAGCCATGACACACCTGAACCTTCCGCACTCGACGGCCACCGGCTTCCCCTTCCGGTGACTCTTCGTCGCTGCGTGCTCACTCCCCAATGTAGGGGCGGGTGATGCGAGTGGGGAAGAGGTGCACCCATCGCAGGCCTACTGTGACAGACACGCTCGATTGAGTACGTAGCGGGTCAGCGGCCGGTAGTAAGCGGACCGCACGGCGTCATCAAGTGGAACGACGACGGACACGCGCCCCTCGGCCTCCCCCACGAACAGGGCAGGGTCGTCCGTATCGGCGAGACCGATGGCCTCGAACCCCAGCTGACCTGCCCCGCAGACCCAGCCATGGTCTCCGACGACGAGCTCGGGCAGCGGCCCGCCGCCCTCCGCGGCCGCCGCCAGCGCCAGCCGAACCGGGAGCGGTGAGTGCGTGTGTGCGCCGGTCGCACAACCGGGGCGAGAGGCACCGGGTTGCCGGACGAGCGCGACTCCTCGTACGTACTCAAGGTTGTACGTACGTAGACCGAACCGGGTCGTTATGTCGATACGGCGACCATGCGCCGGTGTGAGGACGGCACATCCCGCCGCCGACAGCGCGTCCGCCAAGGCTGCGTAGAAGCCGAGCAGCCGGTGCGGGTGTCCGGTGCCGAGCAGCACGGGAGCGCCACGCTGCGCCACCACGGCCAGACGCCCGGCGAACGCGTCCAGAGCGGCCAGTGTCCGGTCCGGATCGATCACATCATGACCGGAAACATGGTCAGGATCGCCCGAAACCCCACACTTGTCCGCCATCAAACCGATCACATCCCGCTCCCGCCACGTCCATTCGGGATCGAGACCGATCAGCACCCGAGGATCCCGCGCGACGAACAGCCGATAACTGCGCAGACCCTCCTCCCGCGTGGTGGCGACGGCCCCGGCGAGACGAGCGGCCAGCAGATGGGCTCGCAGGGCCCCGGTGCTCAACACGTCAGCGATGGTGACGGACGGGCACGGCCCGGACCACACGAACAGCCAAACACCGCACAGTTGGCGTAACGGCCCTTGTGACACCGGTGACAGGACCGCGACACAAAGGCCCACAACTGTCGACGGACCTCCCTGGTCTCCCTCTGCGTGGACGGCGACGACCGGCCGTCCCGCCAAGACACCAACAGGGGGAACACCATGAAGTCGATCCGCCACAAGGCAGCCACCGCCGGCGCCCTCGCCGTCCTCGCCCTCGGCGGTACGCTCGCCGCGACCGCACCGGCCTCGGCCGCCACGCCCACCCAGTACAACGGCGCCTGCGGGAAGGGCTACGACGTCGTGCGGGCCACGCCGATCCACTCCACCTCGCAGACCACCATCCCCGCCACCACGTTCGTGACCTACAACAGCGCCGCCGGCAAGGTCTGCGCGGTGACCGTGCGCACCACCCCGGGCTCCCGCGTCTTCATGGAGGTCACGCTCGACACCTCGCCGTACAGCAGCGGCGTGGCCAAGGACTACGGCTCCTACACCAGCTACGCGGGCCCGGTCTACAAGGACGCTCCCGATGACGGCCAGTGCCTGACCTGGAGCGGCACGTTCGACGTCTACCACACCTCGGACGACGGCCTCTGCTCCTGAGCCGACGGCTGCCGGCGTGGTCGACCTCCGGGCCGGCTACGCCAGCAGCCCCCGCAGCGGGAACACCGCCCGCCGGGTCGCCAGCACCGCCTGGTCCAGGCGGTCGGCGGGGTCGTACCCCTGCTCCCAGCCCGCGAAGGACACCGGCCACCGCCCGTCCGTCATCCGCGCCGGCGCCAACTGCCGGGTCCGCGCGAAGACTTCCTGCCGCCAGCCCTCCGGGATCATCGCCTCCGGCTCCACCGGCCGCCCCGCCGCGATCCCCACGAGATGCGTCCACGACCGCGGCACGACCTCGACCACGGCATAACCGCCACCGCCCAGCGCGACCCACCGCCCGTCGGCGTACTCGTGCGCCAGCTCATGACAGGCCACCTGCACGGCCCGCTGCGCGTCCAGCGATACGGCGAGATGCGCGAGCGGATCCTCGAAGTGCGTGTCGGCCCCGTGCTGGGTCACCAGCACCTGCGGCCGGAAGTCCGCGATCAGCTCCGGCACCACCGCGTGGAAAGCCCGAAGCCACCCCGCGTCCCCGGTCCCCGCCGGAAGCGCGACATTGACCGCCGACCCCTCCGCCGAGTCCGCGCCCGTCTCCTCCGGCCACCCGGTCTGCGGGAACAGCGTCCGCGGATGCTCGTGCAGGGAGATCGTCAGAACCCGCGGATCCTCCCAGAAGGCCGCCTGCACCCCGTCCCCGTGATGCACGTCCACGTCGACGTAGGCGACCCGCTCGGCCCCCAGCTCCAGCAGCCGCGCGATCGCGAGCGAGGCGTCGTTGTAGATGCAGAACCCGGACGCACCGCCCGGCATGGCGTGGTGCAGCCCGCCCGCGAAGTTCACGGCGTGCAGCGCCTCACCCCGCCACACGGCCTCCGCCGCGCCCACCGACTGCCCGGCGATCATCGCCGACACCTCGTGCATCCCGGCGAAGGCGGGATCGTCCATCGTGCCGAGCCCGTACGCCCCGTCCGCGGCCCCCGGATCCGCCGAGGCCGCCTTCACGGCCGCGATGTAGTCCTCTCGGTGGACGAGCCGCAGGGTCGACTCCCCGGCGGGCTTGGCAGCCGCCACCTGGACGTCCTTGTCGAGCCCGAAGGCGTCGACAAGCCGCCGGGTCAGGGCGAGCCGAACCGGATCCATCGGATGGTCCGGACCGAAGTCATAGCCCGTTACTGCCTCGTCCCACATCAGCTGTGCGCGGCCGCTCATGCTCGCCACCGTATCGGTCCGACGCGGGAGCGAACGAGCGGGCGTAGACCAGGGTCACCAGCACCAACACCATCGGCACCAGCATCGCCCAGCGGTAGCTCCACGCGTCCCCCAGCGCCCCCACGAGCGGCGACCCGATCAGAAAGCCGACGTAGTTGAACACATTCAGCCGCGCCACGGCCGCGTCGGACGCCCCCGGGAACAGCCGCCCGGCGGCCGCGAAGGTCTGCGGCACCAGCACACACAGCCCGAGCCCCAGCAGAGTGAACCCGAGCATCCCGACCCACGGCCCGGGCGCGACAGCCACCACGGCGAACCCGCCCGCGGCCACCACCGCCCCCACCCGCACGACCGCCACGGCCCCGAACCGCCGTACCCCCAGGTCCCCCAGCGACCGCCCCACCAGCGTGGTCACCATGTACACGTTGTACGGCACCGTCGACAGCTGCTCCGAACTGCCCAGCACGTCCTTCAGATACTTGGCGCTCCAGTTGGAGACGGTCGAGTCCCCGATGTACGCGAAGGTCATCACCAGACACAGCGGCAGCAGCAGCTTGAAGACGACCGACTGCCCCTGGCTCCGCTCCTCCGCCAACACGGCCACGGGATCGGCGTCGACATACCACCGGCTCCCGATCAGCACGACCGGCAGCAGCACCGCGACGACCGGCAGATACGACACCCACAGCGTGAGATGCCAGTGCGCCCCCACCCAGGCCAGCGAGGCCCCCACGATGCCGCCCAGACTGAACGCGGCATGGAAGCTGAGCATGATGCTGCGCCCGTACGACCGCTGCAGACTCACCCCGAGCATGTTCATCGAGGCGTCCAGCCCGCCCACGGCCAGCCCGAAGGCGGCCAGCGCGATTCCCAGCTCGGCCAGCTGGTCCCCCGACCCGACACCGACCAGCGCCAGCATCACCACCGGCTGCAGCCAGCGCAGCAGCACACTGGGCCGTATTCGCTTCACCAACTGCTCGGTCGTCACGCTCCCGACGCCGGCCAGGATGGGCACGGCGGCCAGGAAGGCGGGCAGTAGCGCGTCGGAGACGCCGTACCGGTCCTGAATGGCCGGGATGCGGGTCACCAGAAGGGCGAAGGTGGCGCCCTGGGCGAAGAAGCTCAACGCCAAAGAGGCCCTACCGCGCCGCAAGACATCTGTCATGGCGGCGAGCGTAGGGCCCCTGACTACCTGTGGGTAGATCCAGCCAAAGATGAATTTCCTTCACCTTTACCTTCGGTGCCTTCAGGCGGCGACAGCGACCTCGGGAACCTCGGCGGTGTCGGCGGCGGTCACCTCGGCGGAGACCATCCGTGCCATCGGCTCGGCGGCGAGCCCGCCGCTGACCACGATCCCGATCCCGATCGCCCCGAGCAGGATGACCGTACCGAGCCACACCATCGTGTCCACCGGCAGCGTGTACGCCCCCACGACCCGCACCACGCACTCGGCGAGCAGCGCCACACCCCACACCAAGGAGTACGCCCGCTCCGACCGCCGGAAGGCGGCGGACCCGGTCCGCAGCCGCTCGAAGGCCGCGTCCCTGGCCTCGTCCCCCTTGACCAGGAAGGGCTTGAGTCCCTCGGTCATCATCGGGCGTCCCAGCGCCACCGACACCAGGATCGCGATACCGATCGTGCTGCTGACTCCGCTGTCCTTGGCAAGCATCAGCCGCGGGTCACCGGAGACGAAGCTCAGCGCCAGCGACACCACGTTGACCAGCAGGATGAGCCCGGCCAGCGCATTGACCTGACGCTCCTTGACCACGCCCCACACGGTCCGGAGAGCCGGCCCGACACTGCTCCACGCGAGGGCGGCGAAGGTGCTCGCACCGAACCCGTCCTTCAGCAGGTAGTACGTTCCGAGCGGCACCGCCACGTCCACGATCAGCGGCCCGAAGGTGCTCTGCTTGTTCGCCTTGTCGCTGTTGCTCGTCTTCGTCGTCATGCCCTCTACCTTCGCGGAGGGCACCCCCGCGGCAGTAGAAACGATCGTCCAGGGCTCGGCATGACATTTGTCAGCCGAGCAGCCCTGCCAACTCACACATGTCGCTGAACAGTTGGGTGGCCCCGGCGAGCTTGGCGGCGGGCGTCACGGCGGTGAACCCGTAGACGTCCATCCCGGCCGCGACAGCCGCCCGCACCCCCAGCGGACTGTCCTCGACGACCACACACCGCTCCGGCGCGACACCCATCCGCCCGGCCGCGTACAGGAACAGATCCGGCGCCGGCTTCCCCCGCCCCACGTCCTCGGAGCTGAAGATCTGCTCCTCCCCGAACCACCGGTCCAGCCCGGTCTTCCGATGCCCCACCCGAATCCGCTCATGACTCCCGGAGGACGCCACGCAGTACGGCACCCCGTCCGCCGCGAGCTTCCCCAGCACGTCGACAGCCCCGGGCATCGGCTCCAACTCCCGCTCGAAAGCGGCGAACACCCGCGCATGGAAGACGTCGTCGAAGTCGTCCGGGAGCCGCTGCCCCGTCCGCTCCAGCACCAGGTCATGCACCCGGTGCATCGCCGACCCCATGTAGTCCCGGATGGAGTCCTCGTACGACGTCGGATGCCCCAGCTCGGTCAGATAGGCGGCCAGGAGCCGGTTGGAGATGGGCTCACTGTCGACGAGGACGCCGTCGTTGTCGAAGATGACGAGGTCGTAGCGCATGGAGTCACTGTAAACGCAGAAAACCCCGCACCGGAAAGGTGCGGGGTTTTCTCAAGATTTGTTCGGCGGCGTCCTACTCTCCCACAGGGTCCCCCCTGCAGTACCATCGGCGCTGTAAGGCTTAGCTTCCGGGTTCGGAATGTAACCGGGCGT
>NZ_JBEXPK010000089.1:0-31862 GCF_040612015.1 Streptomyces sp. NPDC006476
GTCGTGGGTTGCCGGCCGGGCGCAGCCTGGCCGGTAGTGCCTACATTTGCGGGAGGCCCGGTGTTTTCTGAGCGTACGAGCGTCGGGTTGGATGTGCATGCCCGCAGCGTGGTGGCGTGCGCGATCGACACGGTGACCGGGGAGTTGATCCGCTGTGGGCTCACGCCGCAGTACGCGGACGTCCTGGGGTGGATCAGTGGCCTGCCCGCTCCGGCCGCGGTGGCCTACGAAGCCGGACCGACCGGTTTCGGCCTGGCCCGGGCGCTTTCGGCAGCGGGGAGACGCTGCGAGGTACTCGCGCCCTCAAGGCTGCAGCGTCCGGCCGGTGAGCGGGTGAAAACCGATGCGCGTGACGCCCTGCACCTGGCGAAGCTGCTGCGCCTGGACGAGTTCACCGCGGTGCGGGTGCCCTCGCCGGCCGAGGAAGCCGCCCGGGATCTGGTGCGGGCCCGCGAGGACGTGCGCGGGGATCTGATGCGGGCGCGCCATCGGGTGAGCAAACTGCTGCTGCGCCACGGGCTCGTGTGGAGCGGCGGGGTGACGTGGAGGCCGGCGCACCATGCGTGGCTGGGCGGGCAGCGCTTCGACGACGTGGCGCTGCAGGCCGCCTACGACAGCGCCTACGAGGCGGTGGTCCTGGCCGAGGCACGCCGGGCCCGACTCGACAAAACGATCGCCGCGATGGCCATCGACTCACCGTGGTCTGCGGTGGTCGCCCGGCTCGGGTGCCTGCGCGGAATCGACACGCTCACCGCCTTCGCCCTGGCCGTGGAAATCGGTGACTGGGAGCGGTTCACCGGAGCGAGCATCGGCGCCTACCTCGGGCTGGTACCGGGTGAGTCCTCCAGCGGCCAGTCCCGTGCGCAAGGGCCGATCACCAAGACGGGCAACTCCCATGCCCGCAGGCTGTTGGTCGAAGCCGCCTGGCACCACCGCAAGCGCTACCGGGCCGGGGCCACGATCCAGGCCCGCTGGCAACGCGCACCGGCCGCAGCGCGCGCCCGCGGACACCTGGGCAATCAGCGGCTCAACCAGCGCTGGAAGACCTTCACCGCCCATCACAAGCGGCCGGTGGTGGCGAACGTGGCCATCGCCCGCGAGCTGGCCGGCTGGTGCTGGTCGCTGGCCACCCTGCCCGACTGAGACAGGCCCACAGACCGGCCGGCCGGTGACCTGGTGGCGGCAGCGTGAGGAGCGACCCGCGGCAGCACTATGAGCAGCGGCCACAGCCCGCCACGCTCGATCTCTAGACCCGCGGAAACGCTCCCGCCGAACAGCCCGTCCTGCGGTACCCAACCCGCGCATATCAGCATGGACCACGCGTCGAGACCGACACGCGCGCCACCAGGCACCGACCGGCCCCAGACACACCAACAGCGCCCGCGACCCCTGTCCCGGACGCCGCTGAACACTGCCCCTTGACAGACCGCCCCTACATATCAGTGCTGTGACCGCATTGGTTCGCCGGGTTGGATGCCTTCAGCCGTGGGTCATGTTGCTGGTCCGCGGCTGGTCCTGGCCCAGGGCATCATGGACAGCGGCCAGGATGGCTTCGGTGTCGGCGCCCAGAGCGCGGGCGGCTGAGGTGAAGTCCCTCGCCAGCGTGGCGAGTTGGTGAGGATTCGGGTGGTTCGGCTCGGATGGCGGTGGCGCGACCCGGGTGCCTGCGCCGCGGCGGGTGCGGATCAGCTCCGCTGCCTCCAGCTCGCGGTAGGCGCGGGCCACGGTGCCCGGGGCCAGGCCCAGGTCGGCGGCGAGCTGACGCACGGTCGGGAGGCGTTCGCCCTCGGTCAGTTGGCCGGTGAGGATCATGGCGGCCAGTTGGGCGCGGATCTGCTCGTATGGCGGGATGGCGCTGCTGGTGTCGACGCGGACGACGGGGCCGGTCATCGCCGGGCCGCCCGGGGTGCCACAACGGTGAACAGGGACCAGACCAGGGTGGTCAGGGCGAGCAGGCCCAGGGGGTATATGACCACCGCGGTGACGGTGCCGAACGTGGCGGCGCAGGTCACGTGCGTCAGCGTGATGGCCATCATCAAAACGACGAGGAGCAGCTGCGGCGAGACCAGCAGGCCCCAGGCGGCGGTGATCGCCAGCGAGCGGTCGCGGCGTTGCCGGTCGCTGCCGGGGCGGTGGGCGATGCGGCGCAGGGCCCAGACGCAGGCGGCTGTGCCGGCGCTGAGTGAGGCGAGGATTGGGGGGCCGTAGTACAAGCCCGGCCAGGAGCTGACGGGTTCGCTCACGCCGCCGCACGAGAGGGTGAGGGCCCTGTCCGGTCGGCCTATGAGGTCGGGGGAGGCGGTGGCAGCGCCGGCTGCCAGCAGTACGACGAGGGCGACCGCCTGCAGGAGAAGTAAGGGCGTCATGCGAGGCGGCACGTGGTCTCGGACCCGGCGGGGGGTGAGTTCGGCAGTGCGGATCGCTTCCTGAGGACGGGGGGTGAGGGCGTCGCCGAGCAGGACGCCGCCCGCCACGCACAGACCGAAGCCGGTGATGGCCATGACGATCGGCCTGCTGAAATCGTCGCCGAACTCGGCGGTGGGAAGGGTGGCCAGTCGCAGCGCGGCCACGGTGCCCGCGACCAGACCGGCCCAGCGGGCGTAGTGATCGGCGCGGGCGCGGCGGGGGGATGCGGGTGGAGCGGTGTCGAGCATGTGGGGACCTCGGTGGAGTGGGGGCGGTTGCGGTGGTCGGTGCCCAGCGGTACAGGGGGCTGCCTGCCGCGAGCACGGTTGTATCGAGCAGCTAGTACAAGATGCCGTGCGCAAGATCTTGTGTCAAATGCTCGATACAAGTCGGATGGGGTTGCATCCATTGGTCGAACCTGGTCAATACCTGTCCATTCGGTACACCGAGCGGCTCGCAGACATCGGTGCCGCCGCCTCGGTCGGATCTGTCGCGGACTCGTACGCCGCGATGGCCGATGCGCTCAACGGCACCTTCAAGGCCGAGCTGATCGAGATGCAAGGGCCGTGGCGGGACTTCGACCAGGTCGAGCGGGCGATCTTCCAGTGGGTCACGTGGTACAACGAAGAACGCCTGCACTCCGCACTCGACTACGTACCGCCCGCCGAGTACGACGCAGCGCGCGATCCCGAACGGGCGCCTCAGCGCGTTCGCACACGCGCCGTCCGGGCACTTCCAGGCGAATGCCGTCTGGCTCACCTCGCCGCCCTGGCCCACAACCTCACCCGCGCCACCGACCGCCTGACGCGCTTCTGCCCAACCCGCCTGAAGGGGCCCGAGGCGTGTGGACATGTGGGAGAGCTGGGCAGACCAGCGGACACTGCCTGCCCAAACCGCAGATCAACCGCCAGACCACCCGAACGACCCCGGAACGATCGCTCCTGAATCAAGCCGGTGGATCCGGGCTCAGTGGGTGCAGGGCCCTTGCCGTCGCCCCATTCCGGCGTGTATCTATTACGACCGTAAGAAGAACGATCGTAATGTAACTGCACGGAGCTGCGGTCCTCGCGCCGTATCCGGGGAGGCCAGATGAAGACGACAAAGAGCATGAAGTGGATCGACGTGCCCACGCGCACAATCGATGTCGGCGGGGTGCCGTTCGCCTACCGCGAGCTCGGTCCGACCGGTGGTGTTCCGGTGGTGTTCCTGCACCATCTGATGGCTGTCCTTGATGACTGGGACCCGAGGATCATCGACGGCATCGCTGCCCGCCACCGGGTGATCACGTTCGACAACCGCGGGGTCGGTGGGTCCGGAGGATCCGTGCCGCCCGACGTCGAGGAGATGGGCCGCGACGCCGTCGCCTTCATCCGTGCGATGGGACTCGAGAAGGTCGACCTCTTCGGGTTCTCGCTCGGCGGCGGAGTCGCACAGATGGTGGCCCTGCAGGCACCCGAGCTCGTGCGCCGGATCATCCTGGCCGGGACCGGTCCCCGTGGAGGCGGCGGCATCAAGGAGATCAACAAGGTCGCGGTCAAGGCGTACGTCAAGTCCGCGCTCACCCTGAAAGACGCCAGGACATTCCTGTTCTTCCCGCGCGACGCAGAGGGCAAGCGGGCCGCGAAGGACTACCTCGCCCGGCTCAAGGAACGCACCCAGAATCGCGACGAGAAAATCTCCCTGCAGGCTCGACGCGCGCAGCTGAAGGCCATCCGCGCGGCCGGACTGCACGCACCCGACGACCTCTCGGTGATCATCCAGCCGGTCTTCGTCGCCAACGGTGATCACGACCTCATGGTGGCCAGCAGCAACTCGGCCGACATGGCCCGCCGGATCCCGAACGCTCGGCTGAAGATCTATCCGAACTCCGGGCACGGCGGCGTCTTCCAGTACCACCGGGAGTTCGTCCCCGAGGTTCTGGAGTTCCTCAATGGCTGAGAGATCCGACCGGTCGATCGCCGGAAAGGTCGCCCTCGTCACTGGCGGCGGCCGGGGCCTGGGCGCGGCGACCGCGCGGTCCCTGACCGCCGCCGGTGCCCGGGTCTTCGTCGTCGATCTGCACCGTCCGGCCGCGGGTGAGGCGATCGACGAGCGGGTCACCTACCTGGTCGGTGATGTGACCGACTTCGGCGACCTGACCCGAGCGGTCGAGACCGTCGTCGGGGACGCCGGCCGCCTGGACATCGTGATCGCGAACGCAGGTGTGGTCGCGCGGGGCGTGACCCTCCGGGCGTCATCGCCTCCGGTGGCCGACCGACTCTTCGACGTGAACGTCGGGGGTGTGCTCAACACGGTCCGTGCTGCCCTTCCGGGCCTCATAGAGAACCGTGGCCGGCTCGTCCTGATCTCGTCGGTGTTCGCCTTCGTCAACGGGGCCGGCACGATCCCGTACGCGATGAGCAAGGCAGCGGTCGAGCAGCTTGGCCGTGGACTGAGGGTCGAGCTCGCCGCCCATGGCGTCAGCGTCACGACCGCGTACTTCGCGATGATCAACACGGACATGATCCGGCAGAGCGTCGACGAGGATCCGGCAGCCCAGGCGCTGCTCGACACCCAACCGAGGTTCCTGCGCAAGCGCATCAGCCCCGAGCAAGCGGCGCAAGCCATACTCGAGGGCCTGTGCCGCCGCGATGTGCGGGTCTTCCGTCCGCGCAGATGGACAGTGGTATCGAGGGTCCGCGGCATCATCGCACCCGCCCTGGACTCCGGCCTGGCGCGGGATCGTACCGTCCAGAGCATCCTCGGACGCCTCGACGTGCGTGAGGGCGAGGACTTTCTCACCACCTGATGTCAGCAACAACGCGGTGCGCCGACTACGCACAGACCAGGAGCCGTTGATGACGAGTTCGACCCGGAACGTGTCCGGTCTACTGACCCGCACCGCGTCGGAATACCCGGCGCGCACGGCGATCGTCTTCGGTGGTGATCGGATCTCCTACGCGGAACTCGACGCGGCGTCGAACCGGGTGGCGAACCTGCTGACCGAGCGCGGCATCCGCCCTGGCGAGAAGGTTGCCCTGTCCTGCGCGAACATCCCGCAGTTCACGACGATCTACTTCGGGATCCTCAAAGCCGGCGCGGTCGTGGTGCCGTTGAACGTACTCCTCAAGGCGCGGGAGATCGCCTACCACCTCAACGACTCGGACGCGACGGCGTACTTCGCCTTCGAAGGCAGTCCAGAACTCCCGATCGGGCGCGAGGCATGGTCGGCCTTTCAGGCCGCCGACCCGGCCGCGCACTTCTTCCTCATCGGCAGCGGCGCGTCTATGGACGGCGTCACCACGGACCAGATCGCTGTCGCTATCCCATCTCGTTCCGCTTCCCCTCTTGCCCCCTCATAAAATTACGGTCATGCTTTAAAGGTCG
Organism: Streptomyces sp. NPDC006476; assembly: GCF_040612015.1. NCBI lineage: Bacteria > Bacillati > Actinomycetota > Actinomycetes > Kitasatosporales > Streptomycetaceae > Streptomyces > Streptomyces sp. NPDC006476. The sequence goes on from NZ_JBEXPK010000089.1 coordinate 5,773, forward strand.
CTGGGACCTCAGGGATCTGACCCGGAGCGGCCCCGCGCCCGCGCCCGAGGCCTCTGGCCGCCGAGTGCCGCCGCAGTCGGGAGACCGGGTTACCGCCCTGCACCCACCCTGCAAGGAAGAAGGGGGCGGCGCACACTGGCGCCAACCCTCACATCGAAGGACACGACCGTGAACGACGCGCATGAAGCACATGAAGTACGAGGCGACGTGGTGACGTCGTACAAGAACGCGCAGACCCGCACCGTCACCGCCGACGGAGTGACCTTCGCCTACCGCGACCTCGGCCCCCGGACCGGCATGCCGGTCATCTTCATCACCCACCTCGCCGCGGTCCTGGACAACTGGGATCCCCGGGTCGTCGACGGCATCGCCGCCAAGCACCGGGTGATCACGTTCGACAACAGGGGCGTGGGCGCCTCCACCGGCGTGACGCCGAAGACCATCGAGGAGATGGCCAAGGACGCCGTCACTTTCATCCGGGCGCTGGGGTTCGAGCAGGTTGACGTCCTCAGCTTCGCGTTCGGCGGCACGATCGTGATGCAGCCGAGGTTCGAGGCGCAGGCGGCCCTGCGCCTCATGCTCGCCCACGACGTGTCGTTCTTCGCCGGGGTCCCGACGATGTACTGGGGTCTGCTCGCGGCACTCGATGAGACGGTCGACGTCGCCCGCCTGGCAGCGAACCTTCGTGTGGCCGCGGCCGGCGGCGCGGCGCTGCCCGCCGAGATCCACAAGCAGTTCAAGGACCGCTTCGGCGTCACGATCCTCGAAGGCTACGGACTGTCCGAGACCTCGCCGATCGCGTCCTTCTCCCGTTTCGGTGAGGAGCCCCGCGTCGGTTCGATCGGTGTGCCCATTCCGGGCGTGGAGATGAAACTCATCCGCGACGACTGGTCGGAGGTCAAGGGTGGCGCCGACGAGATCGGGGAGATCGCGATCAAGGGGCACAACGTCATGAAGGGCTACTACAAGCGGCCCGAAGCGACGGCCGAGGCGATCAGGGAGGGCTGGTTCCGCTCCGGCGACCTCGCCCGCAAGGACGAGGACGGCTTCTACTACATCGTCGACCGGTCCAAGGACATGATCATCCGGGGTGGCTTCAACGTCTATCCGCGTGAGATCGAGGACGTGCTCATGGAACACCCCGCGGTCTCGCTGGCCGCCGTGATCGGCGTACCGCACGAGTCCCACGGCGAGGAGATCAAGGCCGTCGTGGTGAAGGAGGCAGGCAGCGGCACGACCGAGGACGAGCTCGTGGCCTGGGCGAAGGAGCGGCTCGCCGCGTACAAGTACCCGCGCGTCGTCCAGTTCGTCGACGAACTGCCCCTGACCTCCACCGGCAAGATCCTCAAGCGTCGACTCTCCTGAGTGGCCGGCACGTTGTCGCGGCTGGGGTGGCCGATCCCTTCGGTGCGGTCGGAGTGCGCCCACGCACCCGGCCACACCGAAGGGGAACCGCCCGTTGCCTCTCCTGCCCGGCCACTCGCCCCTGTCCGGCGGTCAAGTGCCGAGGGACCCAGGTACAGATGGCGGGCGGTCACGTTCTTCCGGACCAGCAGCTGGTCGACGTAAGCGGTGACCAAAGACGGCTTCGACGAGGTCGGCGATGACTCGCATGCCGGCCGTGGTCGGCCTCGACGAGAGGCCCTCGAAGCGGATGCCCTGCTCGGCACCATTCGCCACCACGTGGGGATCGCCGCCCGGCAGCGAGACGAGGGTGCCGCCCGGGCGCAGGACGTCGAGGGAGCGGGCCAGGGTGTCCCCGGCGATCGCGTCCGCTCCGAGGGAGCGCAGGAAGTCATTCCCGGCCCCGGTTGTGCGTCGCCAAGGGCCCCTGACTGCCGCCACCCACGGCCCACTCCTCCCCGTGCCTGGCCTCAAGGGTGACCCCGGCTGCACGGCCCTCCCTCCGCCTTGCCGCGCCGTACGTACGCCGGAGCGCCCGAGGAAGGCGATCCTCGGGCGCCGGGCGCTCGGGTCAGGCGGAGAGGGTGGGGGTTCGCACCGCTGCGCAGAGCTGTTCATGTGCCGTTGACGCGGTCACGGCGCTGGACGTGAGAACGCCACGCAGCGCGTCTGTGCTCTCTCGCCGCGTCATCGCGTAGTCGGCGAAGTGGTCCATTCAGCTGGGCAGTGCGTGGGCCGATCCCTCGTCCGGAGAAGCGCCTCGGCGTCGGCGCACAGTTGGGCGAGCTCGTGCCTGGGATCGCTTCGACGAGTGCTTCCCGTGTGGGGAAGTGCCGGTAGAGCGTGCCGATGCCTACCCCCGTGTCCCGCGCGATCTGCTTCATGGACACCGGCGCTGGCCCGGACGAGAAGGCATGGCGTGCGGTGTCGAGCAGGCGTGTGCGGTTACGTGCCGCAGCGGGGAGAGAGCCAAGCTCACGGCCGTGAAAGCCCTGATCCCGCTGGCTATCCTTGTCGCCTCACCAGTACTGCTGATAGCAGGAGCACCGATCCGCCGCCGCTATCTCCGCTACGTCTACCGCGATGAGGCCCCGCAGACCCTGGACAAGAAGCGAGGTTGGGTCAGCGCCCACTACTTCGTGGTCGCCGACCCACTCCTGCAGTGGCTCTGCTGGCCCACAGAATCACTCGCCCGTCTCATCGAGCGCCGAGGTTAAACGGCAAGCGTACGTCCAGCAGTCCGGGCGTCACCGCAGCTCAGAAGGGAGGTGAACTGATGTAACCGGACGTCAAGCTCAGGGTAGCCAGCCGGTGGAAGTCCGGTCCGGGGAGACGCCAGGGTCCCTGGTAGCTGACTCCCGGCGTCACTCGAAATGGTGGCGTCGAAGTGGAGTGACAAGCGCCCTTCGGGGGTGTGCAACCGGCCAGTCCGCAACATGAAGTGAAGCCTGCAGCGTCGTCATTTAACCCCCGCCCGTGGGCGGGCCAAGGAGGAGCTGAGCCTGTGCTTGATTGGCGAAGGCCATGGAAGGCGATCTTGGACCTGGAGCGGTCGCCGAAGAACCTCCCGGCGTAAGGGGCGTGGAATGGTCGGAAGGTTGTCCTGGGAACTGGAGAGAGCCTCCTCGGCTCCGGGTTTGCGGCCCGCTGCCAGCGCCGCCGTCTGCCGGCCGGTGCGCCGGCCGAAGGCGGGGGCGCCCTGCTCGGGGCGCCTCGGTCCCCGCCCGCACGACGGGCGGCTGTGCCTTCGTCCGGCTGCTGCCGGGGCGGCAGCCCGACGAAGCCAGTCGGCGGTACGGCGATGTCAAGGGCGGCCATCGTGTCTGCGTCGAGGCCGTAGTGCCCGGGCTCGACAATCAATGGTGATGCTGTCGGTGCCGATGAGCCGGCGGCCACCGTCGGGCCAGTTCAGTACGGCGGCGCAGGCGCGGTAGAGCACGGTCGCCGCCTCCTGCGTGCCGCCCTGCCTCGCCGTTATCAGGCTGACGCCCTCGTCTCCGACCACCAGTGCCGACGCGTCACCGCGCACCGACGCGAACCGCCTCCCAGTGCGCGTACGGCGAACTGGTCGGGGCGGCCGGGTACCCGGCCCACCCCGCGGCGTGTCCCGCAGGTACCTGCATCAAGGCGGTCCGCGCCGCCTCCCCTGCCACCGCGCGCAGATGAGCTGTCGTCACCGCCCACAGCTCGGAGCCCAGTTGGGCGAAGTGGTCCTGGGCGGTGATCCAGCCGTAACTGCGGTGGAAGTGCGGGTGCAGGGCGGAGCGTTCGGCGACTTCGACGAGTTCGGTGCGCACGTGGTCCTGCCGCAGGTACTGCTCGCGCTCCTTCCGGCGCAGGCCATTGCTCCATGTGCACTTCGGCCACCAGCCCGCCGTTCATGGCCCCCTCTGGTGCGCTCAGCATGCATTCCCGGGCGAAATCGTGAGTTGCTTCCCAGCTGCCGCCCCGCTTCGGGCGCTTCGTTCTGCCCGAGCTGCAGCCCAATGGCGGTGGTGGGCGCGTCGTGCGACGGGTCGAGGGCGGTGGCCCGGATCAGCAGCTGCTCGGCCTGGCGCAGGTGAGCGTGCAGCCCGGCGAACTGCTCCCGGCTGACGTGCTCGGCACGGGCCGTGGTCCGGATCGTCCAGCCGATGCGCACCACGCGGGCGCCGAGGACGGTGAGGGCGAGCACGTCGTCGGGGGCGGCGACGAGGGAGCGCAGCCACTGTTCGAGCCCGTCCACCTCGGAGAGCACATGGACGGCGAAGCTGCGGTCGGTGCAGTAGGGCAGCCCGTCGACGTACTGCAGGACCGCCGCCCAGTCCGACACGGAGCGGCCTGCGAGCTCGAAGTCGGGATGCGGCAGGGACGAAGGGTGCGACATGCGGCGGATCGCAAGCGAGGCCGGTGAACACGGGTCCACCGGGCAATACTCGGTTCCGGCCCGGTCAGAACAGGGGCACGGCTTGACCGGTACCCACCCCCGGACACCTGTCGGACGTGTGATATCCGTAGCTTGCACACCTTCTGCCGGCCTGTGCCCGCGGGCCTCCACGTCCCACCTGCCCCCAATGCACCTGGAGCCCTCATGGCCCTCAACGCCCGCCGCACCCGCCAACTCATGGAAACGGCGGCCCCCTTGATGCTCCAGGGCGAACAGGTCGAGTTCACCTCACTCGCGGGCGTCGGATCGGTCTCCGTACGCAAACAAGCCCTCACCGCGGCAGTGGTCGGTGTCCTCAGCGCCGGCACGGTCATGGCCACGGTCACACCCCGCCCCCTGTACATAGTGATGACCGACCAGCGTCTGCTTTTCTTCGACGGCAACCGGGGCGGCAGACCCGGCAAGCTGACGCTCCACCTGCCCCGACCGTACGTCTCGGCAGGCGGCTCGAAGAAAGCCTTCCTGGGGCTGCAGTTCGTCACGTGGTTGTCGGTGGCAGGTCAGGAGACCGGTCTCAAGGTGACGTTCCCGGTGCAGCACCGAGGGGACGGACCGCGGTTCGTGGCGGGGCTGCCGGGGACTCGCTGACGTCAAGCTGGGGACCGTTCGCTGCTTGGTGAACCGTTGAGCCCTACGTCAGCGCCGTATTGCCCCCGGGGGTGAGCTCGCGGTTCCAACTCAACTTCACTCCCGGGGAGAACTTCCCCAACCTAGTCATCGTGCCCGTGACCCACGGCACGGGGGACTTCCACAACGCCTCTCAGAACGTCGATCTCATCGCCGACCTGGACGGCTACTTCACCGGATGAGGCCGGCGGGGATGCCGCCGCCTCGGGCGCGGCGGTATCCCCGCCATACCGCCACCAGCGACTCGCAACGGCCGGGCCCAGGTCAGGGATCTCTCCCCCGTTATCTTCTTCGCGGTCCTGCAAGGGGACCGCTGGCCTCCGGGCCCGGCATGACTGTTTCCCCTTGTCGAACCGATGACAATGCCGTTGCTTTTGTGGCTGTCGGCCGGTTGGGCCGGTGTGCTGATATCCCGTCTGGAGTGGCTGGGCCTGGGAGCTTGACCCGGTCGTGCCCGCCAGAGCTGGTGGACCGGGTGGTCAATGAGGCTGGCCGCTCGGAGAAGCGTCGGCGTCTGCTGTCCGCTCGGTTCACGGACGGCCGGGTGTGATGCCCTGTGGTCAAAGGGGACCGATCCGGTCCACGTCCGGCAACCTCCAGTCCGCCCCCTCCCCGAATGCCCGGCTGGGTGTCGGCACAGCGGTGAGTCAGCCGACGTTCGGTCGTCTCCGCTTGTAGTCCGTCTACGAACGCGCGCCGCAGATCGCTCAATAACTTCACATCGGGCGCGAAAAAGAGGACTGCCGCTTGCGCAACTGCCATGCTCACAGCTGCCGAAGGAGGTGGCTGTGACCTCGACCGCAAAGACCCGGGAATCGCCCGCTCTTGCCGTGGGTGCGACGGCGCAACGGCTCGCGGACCTCGCTGCTCGACAGCGACGGGCCCTGGCCGGCGGATCCGCGCAGGCCGTGGCCCGACAGGCCGCGCGCGGCCGCCTGACCGCTCGCGAGCGCCTGGCTCGGTTGCTGGATCCGGATTCCTTCGTCGAGACCGGTGCACTGGTGTGCGGCCGCAACGGCAGTGGGGACACGGCGTACGGCGACGGGGTGATCACCGGCTTCGGCACTGTCGACGCACGCCAGGTGTGCGTCTTCGCACAGGATGCCACCGTCCACGGTGGCAGTATGGGGGAGGCGTTCGGGGAGAAGGTCGTCAGGACGATGGATCTGGCGATGGAGACCGGGTGCCCGGTCATCGGTCTCAACGACTCCGGCGGTGCACGCATCCAGGAAGGCGTGGCCGCTCTGGCCCTCTACGCGGAACTGGCCTATCGCAACGTCCATGCCTCCGGCGTCATCCCGCAGATCTCCGTGATCATGGGCCCGTGCGCGGGCGGCGCCGCCTACTCGCCCGCCCTCACCGACTTCACTGTCATGGTCGACGGCACCTCGCACATGTTCGTCACCGGCCCGGATGTCATCGCGTCGGTCACCGGGGAACGGACGACGGCCGAGGAACTCGGCGGAGCCCGCGCCAGCAACTCCGTCAACGGAAACGCCCATTTCCTCGCCGAGGACGAGGACGACGCCCTCGACCTGGTCCGGGTCCTGCTCTCCTACCTTCCGGCGAACAACCGTTCCGGCTGCCCCGAGTACGCTTTTGCGCCGGGCGCCTCCTTCGACGATCCGCGCCTGGACGCCATCGTCCCCGATCGGCCCGAGGCGGCGTACGACATGCGGGAGATCCTCGTCTCGGTCGTCGACGACGGTGAACTGCTCGAAGTGCACGAGCTGTTCGCACCCAACATCCTCTGCGCCCTGGCCCGGGTCGAGGGCCGCTCCGTGGGCGTCGTGGCGAACCAGCCGTTGCACAGCGCCGGTGTGCTCGACATCGACGCCTCCGAGAAGGCTGCCCGGTTCGTCCGCTTCTGTGATGCGTTTGGTGTACCGCTGCTGACCTTCGCCGATGTCCCCGGCTACCTTTCGGGCACCCACCAGGAACAGGCCGGGATCATTCGGCGCGGAGCAAAGCTGCTGTATGCCTACGCCGAGGCCACCGTGCCGAAGATCACCGTGGTGGTCCGCAAGGCCTACGGCGGCGGATACGCTGTCATGGGCTCCAAGCATCTGGGCGCCGACGTCAACTTCGCCTGGCCCACCGCCAGCATCGCCGTGATGGGCGCTCAGGGGGCGGTCGGCGTGCTGCATCGCCGTGAGCTCGCCGCGGCCGCGGCAGTCGGCGAGCGGTCGGCGGCGGATCTGAGGGCGAAGTTGGTGGAGCAGTACGAAACCGTCTGCGGCACCCCCTATGCGGCTGCCGCCCGCGGCTACATCGACGCGGTCATCGAGCCGCGCAGCACCCGCTCGCACATCGTTCGCGCCCTGCGTGCGCTACGCACCAAACGTGCCACCGTCCCCGACCGGCGGCACGGCAACATTCCGCTGTGAGTACAGCGCAGCCGTGATCGCAGTCCCCGGTCCGCGAGACGACCAGTGACGTGAGGAGTACTCCCATGCCCGCGCACGCCTTGCCGCACATCTCCGACACATCGAGCACAGCGCCGGACGACTCGAGCAGTCTCTCCGCTCACCTTTCACACTGGGCCCATCACACCCCTGGCCGTCCCGCGTTCACCTTCGCCGAGTACCCGGCGCCGGGCCTCCGGGCCAAGCAGCGCACGCTCACCTGGCACCGTGCCGACGTACGCACACGCGCGGTCGCCTCCCGCCTGATGGAGACCGTGGCTCCCGGCGAACGCGTCGCCCTGCTCTGCGGCCAAGGCCTCGAATACGTCGTCGGTTTCCTCTCCGCGCTCACCTCCGGCACCGTCGCCGTCCCGCTGTTCACCCCCGACCTACCGGGCCACGCCGACCGCCTGGCCGGGATCCTCGCCGACTCCCGGCCCACCGCCGTGCTCACCACCAGCGCCGATGCCGACACCGTGAGCGCCTTCCTTGCCGCACATGGTCTGCGGCCCGAGCTGATCGTCACCGACCTCGTCCCCGACGACCGGGCAGACCGCCCGTGTGCCCCCGCTCCGGACGGGCAGGCGACCGCCTACCTGCAGTACAGCTCCGGCTCCACCCGAACCCCGACCGCCGTCGAGATCTCGCACGCGAACGTCGTCGCCAACGCCCGCCAGGCGCTCACCGCGTACGGCGCCGACGAGCGGCCACCCACCATGGTCGGCTGGTTGCCCCTCTACCACGACATGGGGCTGGTGCTCAGTGTCGCCGCCCCCGTCGTACGCGGACTGCGGTCCGTCGTCATGGACCCGCTGGCCTTCCTGCGGCGGCCCGCACGCTGGCTGCGCCTGCTGTCCGACTTCCCGAACGCTCTCAGCGCCGCGCCGAACTTCGCGTACGACTACTGCGCGACCGTCATCTCCGACGAGGACAAGGCCGGCCTCCGGCTGGACCGGGTCGCCGTGCTCGTCAACGGCAGCGAACCCGTGCGGCCCGAAACCGCCGACCGCTTCCACGCGGCCTTCGCCAACCAAGGACTGCATGCAGAGGTGCACTGCCCGTCCTACGGGCTGGCCGAGGCCACCGTCTTCGTCAGTGCCCACCGGCCCGGACAGCCGTTGCGCCGATACTCCCTGGACCGCGAGACCCTGGCGGCCGGCAGAGCCGTACCCGTCTCCCCGAATGATCCGTCCGCCGTCCTGCTCGTCGCCTGCGGCGAACCCGTCGGGCAGACGATTCGTGTCGTCGACCCCGTCACCACCGACGTCCTGCCGCAAGGGGAGGTGGGCGAGATCTGGGTCCAGGGACCCAACATCGGGCGCGGCTACCAGGATCGCGGCCCGCAAACCCGTGAGACCTTCCGGGCCCGATTGACACACGAACCCGGCCACTGGCTGCGGACAGGTGATCTCGGCACGGTACTCGACGGGCAGCTCCTGGTCACCGGCCGCCTCAAGGACCTGATCATCGTGGACGGGCGCAACCACTATCCGCAGGACGTCGAAGGCACCGCGCAAGCGGCCCACCGGGCAATACGCCCCGACCGTCTCGCGGCCTTCGCCGTCCCGGCCGGACAACTCCCCGCCGGCCGGGACCTCGACGGCGGCACCGAGACCCGTGCCGCGATCGCCACGGAGTCCGCGGTGATCGTCGCCGAACACGTCCGTGGCCTGCCCGCCCCGGCCCGCAATCCCCAGGAGGTCGCTGCCGCCGTGCGCGCGGCCGTCTCCGCCCGGCACGGCCTGCGGCTGGCCGAGGTGCTCCTCGTCCCGCCCGGCAGCGTGCCGCGCACCTCCAGCGGCAAGATCTCCCGCACGCTGACCCGCGCCCGCTATCTCGACGGCTCCTACGACCAGCCCGTGGAACGGGGCATGTCTTGACTTCCTTTCCCGCCTAATGGCGGGGGATTCCAGCGGTCGCACGCTGGGGTTCCTGCTTCACCGACGACCGCCCCGTCCGGGAGGACTCCCGTTGAGGTCTTACACCGTCTCCACAGGCAGCAGCCGCCAGCCCGACGGCCAGAATGGTGCGGGCCGCGTTCACGTCAGGGTCATACACCGCGCCGCACACGCACGTCCACTCCCTCACATGCAGTGGCATCTGCTCGCAGATCGTCCCGCAGGTTCCGCACAGCTTGCTGGAGGGGAAGAAGTGGTCGATCACGACGAGTTCGCGTCCGTACCAGGCGCACTTGTACTCGAGCATCGACCGGAGTTGCGTCCAGGCCGCGTCCGAGATGGCTCGCGCGAGCGTGCCGTTCTTCAGCAGGTTGCGGACGGTGAGGTCCTCGATCACGACCGGCTTCGTCATCTTCGCCAGCGTCAGCTGCCCCTCGCGCCACGTGAAGGCGCTGCGGGTGTACTCGGCCGACGACCGGAACTTCTTCCGGCTCTTGTAGCGGGGGTACTGGGCGCGCTCGGCGAAGAAGCTGACGAACGCCGTCTGCAAACGCCGCAGCGCCTGCTGCAGCGGCACGGAAGACACCTCCGCCACGAATGCCAGTTCCTCGCTCTTCTTCCACTCCGTCAGCGCGGCGGACGAGTGCACGTAGCAGATCCGGCGCTGCTCGCCGTACCGAACGTGCGCGACAGCTCAGCCGCCTTCTCGTTCGTGGGATCGAAGCGGTACTTGAACGCCCGCTTGACCTGCCGCGCCATACCTCACGCCGTATCACATTCCGTGTGAGCACCGGGTGTCGGCCCATGAACGGTGGACGCCGGTCCGTCGGGCCGGCGAACCGGCTCTTCCTGCCCTGCTCCGCAGGAGCTTCGCTTCCTCCCCGGCCCGAAGGCCGGACTACCCACGAAGGACAGACCGATGAGCGCGATTGCGGACGGCCCGATCGATCTGCGAGGGTTGGTCGTTGAACGGATCGCTTTCTGGGCGGGGTTGCCGGAGGAGGATGTCACCGGGGACCGGCCGTTGGCGGAGCTCGGTCTGTCCTCGCGCGACGCGGTCGCCATCACCGGAGAACTGGCCCACGCAGTGGGCCGGGAGCTGGCCACGACCCTGCTGTGGGAGGCGCCCACCGTCGATGCGTTGGTCACCCTGCTCGGCGGCGCGGTACCCGGCCCGCAGGCACAGCACACCACCCCCGGCGGAGTGCTCGCCCAGGAACCGATCGCCGTGGTCGGAGTCGGCTGCCGACTGCCCGGAGGCGTGCACGGCCCCGATGACTACTGGCGGCTGCTCGTCGAGGGCACCGACGCCGTCACGCAGGTGTCCCCAGGCCGTCGGCGGGACTTCGTGTCCCCGGCGCCGCCGGACGCCAACACGTGGGGCGGCTATCTCGACGACGCCACCCTGACCGGCTTCGACTCCTCCTTCTTCAGGTTTTCCCCGCGTGAGGCCGACGCGATGGATCCTCAGCAGCGCATGCTCCTGGAGGTGACGCAGGAGGCCCTCGACCACGGCGCCGTCCCCGCCGCCCGACTGGCGGGCACCGCCACGGGGGTCTTCGTGGGCATCTCGGCTCAGGACTACGGTCGGCTCACGAGCGCCGACCCCGCGACCGTCGAGGCCTGGGCGACCACCGGGGCTGCTTCCTCGGTCGCCGCCGGCAGGCTCAGCTACGTGTACGACCTGCGCGGCCCCAGTGTGGCCGTCGACACGGCCTGTTCCTCCTCCCTCGTCGCCGTCCATCAGGCCTGCGCCGCCCTGCGCGGCGGTGACTGCGACACAGCGCTCGCCGCCGGCGTCAACGTGCTTCTGACACCCGCCGTCACCGTCGCCTTCGACCGCTCCGGGGCTCTCGCGCCCGACGGCCGGTGCAAGCCGTTCTCCCGGTCGGCCGACGGCATCGGCCGCGCCGAGGGCTGTGCCGTCGTGGTCCTCAGACGTCTGAGCGACGCGCTGCGCGAGGGCGACCGGATCCTCGCCCTCATCACGGCCACCACCGTCAACTCCGACGGTCGGTCCAACGGCCTGACCGCGCCCAGCCCGGCGGCGCAGCGCGCCCTTCTGGAGACCGCCTACGCGAGAGCGGACCGTGACCCCGGGACCGTCGACTACGTCGAGGCGCACGGCACCGGTACGCCGCTCGGCGACCCCATCGAGGCCGGGGCTCTGACCGACGTCCTAGGGCGCGCACGCCACCCGGACCAGCCACTGCTGCTCGGCTCGGTCAAGAGCCAGCTCGGCCACCTGGAAGCGGCCGCAGGGGTGGCGGGACTCGTCAAGACCGTCCTCGCCCTCCACCGCGGTGTCATCCCCGGCTCGCTGCACTGCGACTCGCCGGCCCTGGACGACGAACGGCTGCAAGTGGTCGTCGAATCCGAGCCCTGGCCCCGCTACAGCGGGACGGCGACCGCCGGAGTCTCCGCCTTCGGCTTCAGCGGCACAAACGCGCACGTCGTCCTGGAGGAGTGGCAGCCTCGGACACCTGCGGCATCCGTCCCGCCCGCCGCACAGAGCCCCGGTGTGTTCCAGCTCAGCGACGCGGACGCGGCCCGGGTGCGGGACACCGCCGCCCGGCTCGCCGACTGGCTGGACACAGCTGGCGGGAGCGCCGTGCCGCTCCGGGACGTCGGACGGACCCTGGCCGGGCGCACCGGCCGAGGTCCCGCCCGCGCGGCCGTCGTCGCGCACGATCGCGCGGAACTCGCGGACGCACTGCGTTCACTGGCCGCGGGGCGCCCCCATCCGCGGGTCAGTACCGGCGACCAGGACCGGCTCGGGCCCGGCCCGGTCTGGGTCTTCTCCGGCTACGGCTCCCAGTGGGCCGGCATGGGGCGCCGACTGCTCGCCTGCGAACCGGCGTTCGCCGCGGCCGTGGACAAGCTCGCTCCGGTGCTCGCCGCCGAGTGCGGCGTCGCCCTGCACGAACTGCTCGACAGCTGCACCCCGGACGACCTACAACGTGTGGAGACCGCACAGCCCCTCCTGTACGGCACTCAGCTGGCGCTGGCCGAACTCTGGCGGTTCTACGGCGTCGAACCCGCCGCGGTCATCGGACACTCGATGGGAGAGGTCACGGCGGCAGTCGCCGCCGGGGCGCTCGACCCCGCCGACGGTGCCCGCGTCATCGCCGTACGGTCCCGGCTGCTCGCCACCCTGCGAGGCGGGGCGATGGCGGTGGTGGACCTCACCGACGACGAACTCGACGAGATCGCACCCCGGTTCCCGGGTGTCCACCTCGCCGTGCACACGTCACCCAGGCACAAGACCGTGACCGGTGAGGCACCGGCCGTCTCCCGGCTCGTCGAACACCTCACAGCCCGGGGCCGAACCGCCCGCACCATGCTCGTCCAGGGCGCCGGGCACTCGCCCCAGGTCGAGCCGCTGATGCCCGAACTGGTCGCCCGTCTCAGCGACGTCCGGGGCCGCTCCGACACCGCCGTACGCGTCTACTCGACCGTCCACGACGACCCCACCGGCCCCTGCGACTTCGGCGCCGCCTACTGGGCGGCCAATCTCCGCTCTCCGGTCCGGCTCGCCGGCGCGCTGGCCGCCGCGGCGGCGGACGGGCACACCGCGTTCATCGAGATCTCCCCGCACCCGTTGCTCCTGCACCCGCTCGCCGAGAACCTGCCCGACGCCCTCCACCTGCCCACACTGCGCAGGGGCGAGGACCCCGCCCTCACCTTCCGCGGCCAACTGGCCGCCCTGCACACAGCGGGCCATCGCCTTCCTGCCCGCCTCCTCCACCCGGGCGGCGAGGTCGTCGACGTACCCCTCCCGGCCTGGCGCCACAGCCGCCACTGGTGGACGGCCGAACCGAGCAGCCCGCCCAGTGGACCGCCCGCCGCCGTCCCGCCCCCCGTACCCGTCCCCGTGCCCGGCAACGTGCCTCCCTTGCCGGATCCGGATGCCGGTGAAAGTGAAGCAACCGTCACCGAGCGGCTGATCCGCCATCTCGCCACCATCACCGGCCACCGCCCCGAGCACATCAGCCCCGACATCCCACTCGCAGCACTCGGCCTGGACTCGCTCATGGCCGTCCGACTCCGCGAGGCCGCCGTCCGCGAGTTCGGCGTTCCGCTGGCACTGAGCGACCTGTTGCGGGCCGGTACCGTACAGGCCGCCGCGGACATGATCACTCTCGCTCGGCACGACGACCGATGGACACGCCTTGCGGACCCCATGGCCGCGCCCCGACGGGTCGGCCGAGCTCTGCCGTACCCGCTCCGCGCGCTCCAACCGGTCGGCGACCGCCCGCCCCTGATCCTGGTCCATGCCGCTGGTGGCACTCCCGACGTGTACCGGCCGCTGGCCGGACTTCTGGCTCCAGAGCAGCCGGTGTTCGGGCTGGACCGGGTGGAGGAGGCGGAGACGGTCGCGTCAAAGGCGCGGCTGTACGCGGAGGCGATCCGCGAGGCGTGGCCCGACGGCCGTTACCGGATCGGCGGCTGGTCGTTCGGCGGGTTCGTCGCCCAGGAGGCCGCCCGGCTGCTGGCCGCCGAGCTAGCACCGCCCGACGCGGTGGTGCTCATCGACGCGGTACGTCCGCTGCCCCGGGCGCCCGGGCGGACTGCCTGGGAGGTCGCACGCGAGTACTTCGAGGGATTCACCGCGTACGTCGCCCGTACCTACGGTGCGTGGCTGGATCTGCCGTACGAGGAGCTCGCCGGACTCGACGACCGAGGCCGCATCGAACGGGTGCTGGGGGTGCTCAGCGCGGTCGCGGACGTCCCGGCCGCCGCGCTGCGACACCAGCGTGACTCCTACCTGGACCTGCGGGCCGGTGAGGCGCACACGCCTCGGCCCTACGACGGCCGCGTGATCCTCTACCGGGCCACCGAGCGCGCCCCGCACACGGTGCGCGACCCGGCATACGAGCGCGCGGACGACGACCTCGGCTGGGCGGAACTGTGCCCGGCCCTGGAGGTCGTGCGCATACCGGGACACCACCTGTCGCTGCTCGACCCGCCGCATGCCCATGCCATCGCCGACCACCTGAACCGAGTACTCGGCGAAGACCCGGTCTGAGGATCCGCGGCCGGAACCTCCGGCCTCGTCCCCCCACCCACCCCGCAAGGAGCCGCCCACCATGTCCGACCGCCCGTCCGCTCACCGCCTCGGTGCATCCCGCCGTACCGTCGCCAAGGCAGCCGCCCTCGGAGTCGCGGGGGTGCTGGCGGGGGCCTGGAAGGCTTCGGCCGCCGATGTCACCGTTACTCAACTGGACGCCCGCACCTACGACCTCGGCGTTCCCTCCGCCGCGCTGGGCCGCACCGCGCCCGTGCGGATCATCCTGCCGACCTCCTACGCCGACCAGCCCAACCGGACTTGGCCGGTGCTCTACCTCCTGCATGGCGCGCACGACGACTACACCTCGTGGACCAGGGAAACCGACATCGAGGCGTTCACGGCGAACCGGAACCTCATCGTCGCGATGCCCGACGGCGGTCCCACCGCCATCCCCACGCACTGGCGGACCGGCCCTGACTACGAGACCTTCCAGCTCCAGGAGGTTCCGGCAGTGCTGAGCGCCAACTACCGGGCCTCGGGCGTCCGGGCCGTCGCCGGGGTGTCGACGGGAGGGTACGGGGCGATGGCGCACGCCGCCCGCCATCCGGGAGCGTTCGTGGCCGCCGCGTCGTACAGCGGGATTCCCGACACCATGGTGACGAGGATGCCGTCGATCATCGAGGCGATCGTGGCGCGCGAGAACATCGACCCCATGACACTGTGGGGCGATCCGACCCGCGACGTGGCCATGTGGCAGGACTTCAACCCCCTGGCCCGGGCGAGCGCCCTGCGGGGCACCGCGCTCTACGTCTCCGTGGGAAGCGGCAGCCTCAACAACCCCGTCGCCATCATCCTCGCGTTTATCCAGCTCATCAACGGCAACTTCGACTTCAACGGCGCTCTGCCCGGAGTCCTGGAGAGCCTCGTGGCCCCCTCCACCCAGAGCTTCGTCACCGAGCTCGGCCGCCTGGGCGTCCCGGTCACCCAGCACATCTATCAGGGCGGCGGTCACCAATGGAGCGACTGGAAGCGGGAGTTCGTCACCTCCTGGCCGGTGCTTGCCGCGGCGCTCGGCGTGCCCGCCTGATCCGTGTGTGTTTGTCATGGACGGACAACTTCCCATCCTGCCTTATCACGTGAAGAACAGTTCGGCGGGATCCGGCGGGGGATATCGTCTTCGGTTGTGCCGCCTTGACCGAGCGGTAGGAGCAGCCAAGATGGATCCCTTCGCCGTCGTCCCCCAACGATTGGCGGACTTTCTGCGTCCGCACCTCGACGAGATCACCCAGGAAATCGAACGCGAGGTACAGCTTCAGGTACCCGAATACGCGCGGCCCGCCGACGACGCGTATGTGCGAACCATCAGAGCCGGAGTCAGACGGGCTCTGACGCTTTTCGTGGACCGCATCGCCGCCGTCGACCAGGATCAGGAGCGTGTCGCTCACACCTACCAGGAGATCGGGCGAGGCGAGGCCGGTGAAGGACGTGGCCTGGAAGTGCTGCAGGCCGCGCTCCGGCTCGGCGGGCGGGCCGCGTGGCGGCGCCTGACGAAGGCCGCCGACGAACTCGGGCTGGACTCCGGCGAGGTGGCCGCGCTTGCGGAGGCGGCCTTCACCCATATGCACGAGATCATGCAGGCGGCCACCGAAGGCCACGGCGAGGCGCTCCTGCACAGCACCGGCGAGTTGCAACGCCGCCGCAAACGCCTGATGGACCTGCTGTTCGCCGATCCGCCGGCCTCCGCCGAAGCGGTCGAGGAACTGGCCCGCGCCGCACGCTGGGCCATGCCGCGGCGTGTCGCGGTCATGGCTGTGGACGGAATGGAGCAGGAGAACGACGAAGGGCTGCTGCCCGCCGGAGTGCTGGCCGACATGAGCGCACGCCCGGCTCGCCTGGTCATCCCGGACCCGGACAGGCCTGGCGGGCCACGAAGACACACCCTCGCGCCCGTGCTGCGTGGTCGGCCCACCGCGGTTGGGCCGACCGTCCCGCTGTCCCAGATCGCCGACTCGCTGCGCTGCGCGGCACGGGCTTTGTCGCTGATGCGCCGTGGAATCCTGCCCGGTGACGGCGTGCTCCGGTGCGCCGACCACCTCTCGACGCTGGTGCTGTACGCGGACGAGCCGCTGATCCGGGCACTGTCGGTCCGGGCTCTGGCACCGCTGGCCGGAATCCCCGCACCGCAACGTGACCGGCTGGCGGAGACGTTGCTGGCCTGGTTACAGAGCGAGAGCAGCGTGGGGGTGACCGCCGCGCGGCTGCATGTCCATCCGCAGACCGTGCGGTACAGGATGAGGCAGCTGGAGAAGTTGTTCGGCGAGGCACTGCGGGATGCGGAGGTCCGTTTCGAGTTGGAGATGGCCCTGCGGGCGAACGTGACCTTCGGCCCGTTCCGTGAACGGGGCCGGTCGGGCACTGACCGCGAGCATTCCCGGCCGGCACCGGAATACGTCCGGCCCCCGGCGTCCCCCTTGCGCTCGACGGGCACCTGAGTGTCACGCCCCAGCCTGTTTTCAAGACTTCAGGCGGGCGTCCTACTGCCAGGAGGTGCTCACCGCCTCGGCGATTGTTCGCTGTCTTCGATGTCCGGTGCCGGGGCCGGACAGCCCAGGTGGAGGCGGGAAGAGGACGCCGGTTCGCTGAGGCCGGCCGCGGCGAGTTCCGGGCCGGGGAAGGGAGCCAGAAAGGAAGACGTCAGCCCCCGGAAGGAGGTCCGGCAGGTCGGCGGTCCGGCCGGCGGTGATCCGCCGGTAGATCGCCGAGTACGCCCCGCCGACCACCGTGTCGATCAACTCATCGGCATGGAAGGGGAGTTGGACATCGGGGAGGTCTGTGAAGAAGTCCCGGAAGCGGGCCAGCAGAGTTTCGCGCGCCACGCGTCCCGCGGGCCCGACCGCATCGATCTGCAGGATGGCCGTCGTCGCGCACGCGGGAGCTTCGGCCAGACGGCCGAGCAGCGCGCCGAGCCCGGACCGCACCTGGCCCGGCCAGTCGGAGGCCCTTGAGTGGGCGTGCTCCATGGCGTCGAAGACCAAGGAGGTGCCGCACCGGTGAGCCGCGAGGAAGGCGTCCTCCTTGCCGGCGAAGATCTCCTGGAAGACCGGTGGGTCACGCCCGTGGCCTGGCAGATGTCACTGATGCGAGTCCGGCGTAGCCGACCTCGGCGACGGTGCGCACGAAGCCGTCGAGCAGTCTGTCGCGCTGGTTCGCAGTGACCGCCTCGGGTGAGGTATGGCGTGGGTCGCTTCGCAGCGAGCGCTCGGGGTCGCGTCCGGCACGGATGCCGGGCAGCACCAGCTGAGGCGGCGTCGACGTCCTTGCGGCCATGGCTCGTCCTCTTTCGTCGCGAACTCATGTGGAGTCTATTGACTTGAATACCCGTCAGGTTTACAACTCTCACAGGTTTTCAATTTGCGCGGGCCTGCGGCCGTAGAGCCGCCAGAGCCGACAGGGTCACGCACGCGCAAGACCGCCAGCAAGTGACACTCGCCCCTGGCCTCGGGCCAGGGACGCACATCGGACCAGCAGTTCCCGCAGTCCGGGAACCGCCTTGCCCGGGTCACCGCGTTCACCCCGAGTCGGGGCCGGCGAACCCGCCCTCGCCACCTGCACTCACAGCAGAGGACCCCGCATGCCCAGATTCACAATCCCCGCTCTCGCCGCCACGGCCGCCCTGACGGCCCTCGCCCTCCTCCCGGCCGCTGCCGCCGCGGCGGACAGCGCCGTGCTCACCTACGGAAGCGCCGCCGGAAACGCGGTCTCCGTCGGCGACGTACTCACCGCCTCGCTGGCGAGCGGCACTACAGCCACCCTCGCCACCACCAGCGACGGCACCTCCCGCATCGCCTGCACCGGCTCGACGCTCTCCGCCACGGTGACGTCGAACCCCGCCGCCCCGGGCACCGCCACCGAGTCCGCGACCTCCCAGACCTTCAGCGGCTGCACCAGCAACATCTTCGGCGTCACCGGAGTGCGCAGCATCACCGTCAACGCCCTGCCCTACACCACCTCCGCCGCCTCCGACGGCACGGTCACGGTGACCCCGGCCCCCGGTGGCAGCATCCAGACCACGGTGGTGCTCTCCACCCTGCTGGGCTCCGCCACCTGCGTCTACCAGGCGCCCAGCCTCTCCGCGACGAGCTCCAACGGTGACAACGGCCTGACCTTCACCAACCAGGTCTTCAAGAAGGTCTCCGGCTCGCTGCTGTGCGCGGGCAACGGCTACTTCACGGCCAGCTACGCGCCCGTGGTCGACAGCAGTGTCGCCGATGCCCCGACCGTCTACACCAACTGACAGCACGGCCGAGAGGACTACCGTGAAACTGCTCCGCCCCCGAGCGCTCATGGCGTTTCTTGCGGTCGTGACCTCGATCGCACTCGCCACCCCCGTCCACGCGGCCTTCGGTAACCCCTACCAGCGAGGCCCGGCCCCCACCGAGTCGTCCGTAACCGCCGTCACCGGCCCGTTCGCCGTCTCCTCCGTCACCGTGTCGGCCGGAAGCGGCCCCGGTTTCAACGACGGCACCATCTACTACCCGACCGACACGAGCCAGGGCACCTTCGGCGCCGTCGTCATCATGCCGGGCTTCGTCGCCGTACAAGGCCAGATCGCCTGGTACGGGCCACGGCTGGCTTCCCAGGGCTTCGTGGTGATGACCATGGACAGCAACGCGTTGTGGGACTTCCCGTCCGACCGCAGCAGGCAGCAACTCGCCGCGCTCAACTACCTGACCACGAAAAGCCCGGTCAAAGACAGGATCGACCCGAACAGGCTGGCCCTGATGGGGTGGTCGATGGGCGGCGGCGGCACCCTGGAGAGTGCGGCGGCCAACCCGTCGCTCAAGGCGGCGATCCCCCTGGCCCCCTGGGACATCACGAACCCCGGCGATCAGATCAGCGTGCCCACCATGATCTTCGGAGCCGATGGCGACACCGTCGCCCCCGTCTCCACCTTCACCCGGCCCGCCTACGATGCGCTGACCAACGTCCACGACAAGGCTTTCGTGGAACTCAAGGGCGCCGATCACTTCACTTTCGCAAGCCCCAACACCACGGTCGCCAAGTACAGCATCTCCTGGCTCAAACGCTTTGTGGACAACGACACCCGCTACGACCAGTTCCTCTGCCCGATCCCGAACGACCCCAATACCGTCGCCTTCGAGGGCACTTGCCCCCTGTGACCTGATCGGGAGCGCGGCAGGCGCGGACGGTCCCACGTGGACGGTCCGTGCCTGCCGCGTTTCGATCCGATGGTGGTCGGCAACACCGCGAGAGCTTCCTGCACGCGTTACTGCATGTGCTCGGTGCTGCTTGCTACGGGATGCTGTACGTCCAGAGGTAGTACGGCGAGGGGGTGCCGAGACCTGAGGTGTCGTCGTAACCGCGGCCCGCCTTCAGCAGCCGGTCGTCGCCGAAGGTCACGGTGACGGTCGGGGTGTTTTGGGTCGCCGCAAGGACGCCGGCCGCGCGGGCGCCGTCCCCCTTGGCGGTCAGGTCGGTGAAGGCGGGGCTGCCGACCCGCGCGTAGAGGGCGGGGTTGGCCCAGCCGATGCCTTCTCCGCCCTGGGCCTGGATGGCATCAGCCTGCAGGCCGGCGAAGAGCGGGCAGGCGAGGCTGGTGCCGCCGATGTCGGTCTCGACATACTCGCCGCCCGACAGGAGCAGCTGGCCCGGGCCAAGGAGGCAGCCGAGGCGGCCGAGCAGCGCCTGCGCGAAGAACGCGCACGGCAAGCGGACGTCGACGCCGCGCTGCAGCGAGCGCGCGAACGCACCGAGCAGGCCCGCCAGCGGATGTCCGCCATCGAAGAGCAACTACAGCAGTCGCGCGAGGAGTTCCAGCAAGCCGAGAACGAACAGCAGGAAGCCGAGGAACACAGCCGGTCCGCCGCCGACGCCCTCGCCCAGACCGAGCGGGAGGCACGCGAGGCCACGCAGCACCTACGCCGCATGACCAAAGGCACCACATAGACGCATCAGCAGAGCGCAACGCCCGCCCTTCCCCCCGTTACCTTCTAGACGGCCCCGATCTTGGGGCTCCCGGCCTTCTGGCCCGGCATGACTATGTCCCCCTGTCTCGCCCATGACAATGCCGCCGGTATTGAGGCTAATGTGGGCCTGGATCTGGGAGGCCGGGGACGAGGAGTACGTCGGTGCCCCCAGCACCTGGACCGACAAGGCAGGGTGAGCGGGAATGCTGTCCCTGCCCCGTGAGGTGTCGCCAGGCCCGGACGGCGAGCTGATCCAGCAGCCCGCCCGCGAACTGCTCGCCCTCGCGGCGAACGCCGTATCACCGGCGCGGGCAAGGCGAGCGCCGAACAGCCGGTGGACCTCGGCGAGGTGGCCCGGGCCACCGACCTGATGGCGACCCTGGAGCGCGGGGGACGCCTGCGGCTGCTCACCTCACCGGACGGGACCGAGCACCTCGACATCGTGCACGACCCGGCCACCGGCGAAGTGGTCGTCAACCGCGATCACGCCTCCCTCGACTCCCGCGCCAAGCGCGGCAGCTGGCGGCTGCCGTCCGAGGGATCGACAGCGACCCTGCGGATCCTGCTCGACCATTCGGTCGCAGAGATCTTCACCGCCTCCGAACGTGCGCTCAGCCTGCGCTTCTACCCCTCGGCGACGGTCCGTGGCACGTGGAGATGGGGACCATGGGCATCGGCTCGGCCGCGTACACGGTCGGAGCCTGGGACCTGACCCCGCCCGAACAGGTCGGTGGCCGGTAGGCCGACTCGTGGCACCCGTGTGGGCTGTCCCGCCAGAAGCGGCGGGGCAACCCACGCACCAGCGCACAGTCCGCCACCCGCTCGCGTAGGACGACGTATCAGATTGTCCTCGACGACGGGAACGGCCGCGTCGCCTTCACCACCAGCAACAAGCCCCTCGCGGACAAGGTGTCCGGGAACTACGCCGACAGCATCGTCCGCCCGCTCGGCGCCACCGAGGCAGAGTGCAGAGGCCAATCGCCGGGGGCTCTCGATCAGTGAGGCTCATAGGGCACGGTGCTTTCCCGGACCACGAGAGTGGGCCGGAGCAGGACCTGTTCGGCTTTGGAGGCCGGGTCCTTGAGCCGGTCGAGGAGGAGGCGCATGGTGTGTCGTGCGACGAGTTCCAGCGGTTGGGCGAGGCTGGTCAATCCCGGGTCGACGAAGTGTGCGCCGACGCTGTCGTCGAATCCCACGACGCCGACGTCACGGCCGGCGGCCAGTCCCCGCTCCCGGCACGCTCGGAGCGCACCGATCGCGATGGTGTCGCTGACGCACACGAAGCCTGTTGGTGGCGTCTTCCTGTCGAGGAGTCGGCCGGCGAGTTCCCGGCCCGTGCTGATTTCGTCGGGTCCGCGGGCCGCGAGATCACGGGTGGAGAAGCCGTGTGAACGCATGGCGCGGCGCCAGCCGGACTCCCGGTCGTCCCCGAACCCGCTGGGCCCGTCCCAGCCCAGGTATGCAATGCGCCGGTGACCGCGTTCGGCGAGATGGTCCACGGCCTGCTCCGTACCGGCGGCGCCGTCGACGTCGACCCACCACGTGTCCGACATGGGATGACCCCAGGGGCGCCCAAAGGAGACGAAGGGAATGCCGCGTTCGCGTAGAAAGGTGATACGAGGGTCGTGGTCCTGGGTGGAAGTGATCACGAAGCAGTCGACGGTGTTCGTGCTGAAGATCTCCTGGATGACCTGGATCTCTTCTTCGTCGGTGGCGGCGGGGTGGCAGTAGACCGCGTGGTCGGCTCGGTGTGCCGCTACCGAGAGTTCGTAGAGATAGCTCGCCCATACCCCGCCCGACTGGCGTTCGGTGGTCGGCAACAGGCGAAAGCCCACTGCTCGCGGAGACTGCGTGCGCAGTGAACGCGCGGCCTGGTTGGGTCGATAGCCCAACTCGTCGACCGCTTTGAGGACCCGTCGCAAGGTTGTTGGGCTGAGACGGTCCGGGGAGTTCAAGGCGTAGTGAACGGTCTGCTTGGAGACTCCCACCCGCGCCGCCACCATGGCCATGGTCGGCCTTGGCGACCCGGACGTTCCCTCAGCGGCTGGCCTGCGACCGCGTGGCGGAACCGATGGTTGATCGGTAAAACCCATCCACCCATTCTGATGGGCGGGAAGCGTGGCGGTCAAGGATGTTCGATCCGCCCGCCCGTATCGCCGAGCCGATCAGGCCGCAGGGTCGCGGCGAGCTGTCGTCGAGCGTCCTCCGGGCGGGTAACGGGTATGTCTCGCGCCGCAAAGAGCCAAGTGACCTGGTGCGTAACCAGTAATAGATCAGCGGGCATGCCGGACCCTCTCGATGACGCCCCAGCGCGGGCGGCACTCCGACGGTCGCCATCACGTTCCTGCAGACCTCTTGACTTGCTGCGGCAAACGCCCCTACGGTCCCCGTTTTATCGGTAACACAGAAGTTATATCGACGACACCGAGGGCCCGCGAACCTGCGCCCCCAAGCTCGACCAGGCGCCGTGACGCGGCGAAACGATCAAGGGCTGCTCTACGGCGACGTACCGTCAGCGGAAGGGACGACTGTGTTCAAAGGCAGGAATGTGATCAAGGGGGTGGCTGTCGCCTCGGCTGTGGGCCGCCGCGACCTCCTCAAGGCGGGCATGTTCGCCGGTCTTGGTCTGGCCGCCGCGCCCGCGCTTGCGGCATGCGGCAGCGGCAGCGGCTCCTCGGGGGGACCTGGACTGAAGTGGGCGGGCTGGGACGGGCCGCCCCAGTCGGATGTGTTCCGTCGCTTCTCCGAGAAGATGACCCAGAAACTGGGGGTCGAGGTCACCTACCAGCAGGTTGTGGGTGACTACCTCGCCAAGCTGCTGTCGCAACTGTCGGCCGGCGCTGCTCCCGACGCCTTCTACGTCGGTGACATCTATATGGCCAAGCTGATCGAGACCAAGCAGCTGCTCGACCTCACCGACTACCTGGACAGCGGCCACGCCGCGGTCAAGCTCGATGACTTCCACAAGGGGCTCTACCAGTGGTGCAGGCCTGCGGACGGCAGCCCCGGGCTGTACGGGCTGCCGGTGGACTGCAGTCCGCTGGTGTTCTGGTTCAACAAGGACCTCCTGGCCGAGGCGGGCGTCAGCACCGACCCGGCCGCCCAGTTCGCGGCGGGCACCTGGACCCAGGACGCGCTGACCAACATGCTCGACAAGATCCGCACCACCAAGAAGAAGGGTCTGCTGCTTGGTGGCAGCAACTGGTTCGACTGGTTCGGCTGGATGTCCACCTTCGGCGGGACGCTCTTCGACGAGTCCGGCAAGGCGGTGTTCGACACCGACCCCAAGTCCCAGGACGCCCTCGCGTGGCTGTTCGAGCAGTTGAAGTCGGGAAACATCACCTACTCCGGCACCCTCCCGCAGGGACAGAGCGGTGACGTGCTGTTCTACGCCGGCCAGCTGGCCTGCATCACCTACAGCCGCGTCATCCTGCCGAACGTCAAGAAGCTCAAGTTCGGCTTCGACATCGCCCCCCTGCCCTCCCTGTCCGGCAAGGACGTCATGCCGGTACCGATCAACACGGCGGCGCTGTCGGTCAACGCCAAGTCCAAGAACCAGGCCAAGGCGCTGGAGTTCCTCGGCAACTTTCTGGACGCCGAGGGGCAGAGGTTCCGCCTGTCCGGCGCCGGCAACGCGGTGCCGTCGATCAAGGGCCTGGACGACATCGTCACCGAGGGCCACGTGCCCGCGCACGGCAGCCTGTTCAACGACGTCGCGGCCAAGGGCTACGCCGTCCCCAGCGCGATCGCCGGCAACGCGAAGGTCGCCAACGAGCTCCCGGTGCTGGTGGACAAGATGCTCAAGGCGGGCAACGAGACGCCGAAGTCGTTCAGCGGCAAGGTGGTCAAGCTGATCAACGGGGGGTCCTGATGGCCGTCAGCAGCGCCCGTTCCCGGACCCCGGCGCAGCTGGGGTCCGTGGACCAGACCGTCCACCCAAACCGGCGGAGCCGACGCCGGCGAGGCGGGGACACGGTCGCGGGATACCTGTTCCTGGCGCCCCAGTTGCTGGGGCTGGTGGTGTTCATGGTCGGCCCGTTGCTGTTCGCGCTGGTGCTGGCGTTCTATCACTGGGACGGGTTCGGCACCCGGTCCTTCGCCGGCCTGTCCAACTTCACGGAGATCCTGTCCGACCCGCGCATCCAGCGATCGGCGGTCAACACCGTCTGGTTCACGGTGTTGCAGGTACCGGGACTGATGCTCACGGCATTGTTCTTCGCCCTGCTGATGCAGCGTGCCGGCAAGCTGACCTCGGTGTACCGGCTGGCGTTCTTCGCCCCGGTGATCACCTCTTCGGTCGCGGTCGCGGCGATCTGGCTGTGGCTGTTCAACCCCGACATCAGCCCGGTCAGCAACGCGCTGCGCGGGATCGGTCTGCCCGCGCCGAACTGGCTGCAGGATGCCCGGTTCGTCATCCCGGCCTTCGCGATCGTCGGGATCTGGCAGGGCCTGGGCTACCAGCTGGTGATGTTCATGGCCGGGCTGCAGAGCATCGACCGCTCGTACCTGGAGGCCGCCTTGCTGGACGGCTGTTCGGAGTGGCAGAAGCTGCGGCACGTCACCGTCCCGCTGCTGTCTCCGACCATCCTGTTCCTCTCCATCACCTCGATCATCGGCTCCTTCCAGGTGTTCGACTACATCTACGTCTTCTTCGGCGACGGGGCCCCGGACTCCGCCCGCACCATCGTCTACGAAGTGGTCCAGATCGCCTTCCAACAGTTCAACTTCGGGGAGGCATCGGCTCTCGCCTTCCTCCTGTTCCTGGCCCTGCTCGTAGTCACCGGCTGCCAGCTCGCAGCCCAGAAGAAATGGGTCCACTACACAGAATGAGTACTTTCTCCGACACCACCAGCCGCGCGGTCACGACCGCCAAGGGCACTTCCGGCTCCGGCCGGTCCGCCCGTCACAAGCTGCTGCTGCACGCGGTCCTCCTCGTCGGCGCCATCGGCATGGCACTGCCGTTCGCCTGGATGCTGTTCTCCTCCTTCAAGCCCTTGGGTGAGATCTTCATACAGCCGCCCAGGCTCCTGCCTCAGGACTGGAACCTGCAGGGCTACCGCACCGCACTGGGCGGGGCCGACTTCCTCCGCGGGTTCTGGAACAGCACCTACATCGCCCTGACGGTCACCGCGGTCTCCCTGCTCACCTCGGCGATGGCCGCCTACGCGTTCGCGCGGATCGACTTCCGGGGCCGCCGCTGGCTGTTCATGGTCTTCCTCGCGACCATGATGGTCCCCGGCCAGCTCACGATCATCCCGCTGTACATCATCATGGGCTGGCTGGGCTGGGTGGACACCCACGCCGCAATCATCGTGCCACCCGCACTGTTCAACGCCTTCGGCGTCTTCCTGCTACGTCAGTACATCAAAGGCATCCCCCTGGAGTTGGAGGAAGCCGCCCAGCTTGACGGCGCCGGCCGGGTCCGCAGGTTCGTGACGATCATCCTGCCGCTGCTGCGCACCCCTCTCACAGCGCTGGGGATCTTCACCTTCCTCGGCCAGTGGAACAACTTCTTTACCCCGCTGATCTTCCTCAACAGCTCCGACAAGTTCACGCTGCCGCTGCTGGTCAACCAGTTCATGGGCCAGTACACCTCTGACTGGCCCGCCCTGATGGCCGCCACAACGTTGCTGGCGGCACCGATGCTGATCGTGTTCGCGTTCGCGCAACGCCAGATCGTCGAAGGCATCGCCCTGTCCGGCTCCAAGTCCTGAGCCCGCACGTTCACAAGGCCGGTTCCCCGTTATCTTCTTCGCGGTCCTGCAAGAGGGCCGCTGGCCTCCGGGCCCGGCATGACTGTGTCCCCCTGTCGAGCGGATGACCTGGGGGGTG
>NZ_JBEXPK010000090.1:0-31324 GCF_040612015.1 Streptomyces sp. NPDC006476
GGCTGCACACCTACAATCACCACCGCGGACACACCGCACTGAAAGGGCAACCACCCGCCAGCCGCGTCCCCAACCTCACGGGTCAGTACAGCTAGGCGGGGATCCTGAGGGCGGCCAGGACCGGGAGGTGGTCCGTGGCTGCCCTCAGGTCTGTCTCGGTGACGCCGGGGAGGCCGAGCGGGACGCCCGCGCCCAGCACCTCGATGCCCTTGGTGGCGAAGATCGCGTCGATGCGCTGGAACGGGGTGACCGGGGTGAAGGTGTACTCGCTGCCCCAGGGGGCGGTCGTCCAGCAGTCCTGGAGGTCGGCGGACAGGCGCTGGAAGGTGCGGCCGGTGGGACGGTCGTTCAGGTCGCCGCCCGCGATGGCGTGGTCCACACCGAGGTCGGCCAGCCGGTTCAGGAGCATCCCGGCCTGGTCGTAGCGCTCGTTCTGCTCGAGGGAGAGGTGGCAGCTCAGCACGCCGACGCGGACGCCGCCGAAGCGGACGACCGCGGTGGCGAAGCCGCGTCGGTGCTGACCGGGGGTGAGCGGGAGCAGGACGTCTTCCGTGCGCTCGACGGTGGCCCGGAGGCCGCAGAGGATCGCCGGGCCCGCGGCGGTCCCGCCGCCGGTGAGGATGACCAAGCCGGAGGCCGAGGCCAGGCGGGCGAGCTTCTTGCGCCAGCGGAAGAAGCGCGGGGCTTCCTGGATGAGGACCAGGTCGGGGACGCAGGCGGTGATGACCCGGGCGAGGGCGTCCGTGTCGTCCCGCATCGAGCGGATGTTGTAGCTCAGAACGCGGAGGACGGCTGAACCGTCGGCCTCGGTGCGGGAGTTCGGGAGCGGCTCCATGTGGATCAATCTACGCCCCAGGGCGCGGGGTGCGAGGCTTGTGGGCGGCCAACCGTGTGCGCGGCCGGGCGCGCCCACGCGGCGAGCCGCGCGCCGGCACAGCCCCGCGCCCCTGACGGGCGCGTTCACGAACCGTCCGGCTACATGATCGGGTCGGGTTCGCGGGCCAGGTCCGCGGCGCCCACCATGCCCGCCTCGTTGCCGAGCTGGGCGGCGATCACGTCGGCCACCGGGCGCCAGTTGCCGCCCACCAGCCAGCGCTTGTATGACTTGCGGATCGGGTCGAGGACCAGTTCGCCCTCGTCGGAGAGGCCGCCGCCGACGATGAACGCGGACGGGTCGAAGAGGGAGGCGAGGTCGGCGAGACCGGCACCGGCCCAGCGGGCGAGTTCGCGGTAGGAGTCGACGGCGACCGGGTCGCCCTGCCGGGCGGCCATGGAGATGTGCTTGCCCTCGATGCCCTCGGGGCTGCCGTCCCCCAGGCCGAGCAGGATCTCGGCGTTCTCGGGGGTGGCGTTGGCGCGCTGCTTGGCGTATCTGACCAGGGCGCGCCCGGAGGCGTACTGCTCCCAGCAGCCCTGCGAGCCGCAGCCGCACAGCAGGCCGTCGGGGACCATCCGGATGTGCCCGAACTCGGCGGCGACGCCGAAGTGGCCGCGGCGCAGCTTGTTGCCGATGATGATGCCGCCGCCGAGGCCGGTGCCGAGCGTGATGCAGATGACGTTGCGGTGGCCCTTGCCGGCGCCGAACTTGTACTCGCCCCACGCGGCCGCGTTGGCGTCGTTCTCCACGACGACCGGGAGGCCGACGCGGGCCTCGACCTTCTCCTTCAGCGGCTCCTGGCGCCAGTCGATGTTCGGCGCGAAGTAGACGGTGGAGCGCTGCCGGTTCACGTAACCGGCCGCACCGATGCCCACGCCGACGATCTCGTGCCCGGCGCGCGCCCCCTCGACGGCGGAGGCGATGGCGTCCACGATGCCCTCGGGCGTGGCCGGGGTCGGCACCTTGAAGGTCGAAAGGATGTTGCCTTCCTCATCGACCACGCCGGCCGCGATCTTCGTGCCGCCGATGTCGACGCCGATGGTGAGTCCCATGAATCCCTCAGTTTCGGTCGAGCCCCGCTACGGCCAACCGTACCCGAGGCCCTGCCGCCGGGGTTCAGGCGTCCGAACGCTGGGCGGCCCGGCGGCCACTGGGGGTGTCAGTCCAGGTCGATGCGCTGGCCGGGCCCGGTTCCCTCGCCCTTGTCGCGGCCTTCGTCCCGGCTTGCGTCGAGGTCCTTGTGCAGATCGGTCGGCCGGGTCGCCCAGCGCTGCTCCTGGGCCTGGACCGCGGAGCGGTACGCGGCGAGCAGTTCGTTGCCCGCGGCGGCCAGGTGGTCGAAGACGTCCGGGTTGCGTTCCACGACGGGTTCGACGGCTGCCCGGGCCTGCTGCACGACCTGCTTGACCACCTGCTGGGCTGCGGGCCCGGCGACGGCGCCGAACAGCGGCGACTGGATCGACGACAGCTTCTCGGAGACGGTGTCGACCAGCTTGCGCAGTTCCTCGGCGGCCGAGACCGGCGGCCGGCCGTACTCGGCGCGACGGCGAGCCTTCTCCGCGGCGAGGTCCTCGGCGACCGCCGTCGCCCAGGCGTCGGCGTCGGTGGCCCGCGCCTCGCGGGCGGCCTCGTTCTCACCGGGATCCGACGGGGGGAGCTGTTCGCTCATGACGGACTCCTGACTACGGTTCGTCCCTACGACGTTACCCGAACGGCCGTACGTCGTTCAGGCCCTGTCGGGCCACAGACCGGGGTCCGGCGTGAAACGGATGCGCAGTTCGCCGTCCCGCAGGCCCGCGCCGGAGACGGTGCAGCGGCGCAGCGCGGACGGCAGCGCCACGATCCGGCGGAACGGGCCCGCGGTGACGAGGAGTTCGTCCCCGCGCCGGATCAGGTCCAGGTCGTCGCGCGCCGCCCCGGGCAGCGGGATGTGCCAGACCAGCACACCGTCCTCGGCGAGCCGGTCGACGACGGG
This sequence comes from Streptomyces sp. NPDC006476, assembly GCF_040612015.1. NCBI lineage: Bacteria > Bacillati > Actinomycetota > Actinomycetes > Kitasatosporales > Streptomycetaceae > Streptomyces > Streptomyces sp. NPDC006476. Next base: position 2,853 of record NZ_JBEXPK010000090.1, read on the forward strand.
CCACTCGACGGTGGACGTCGTCCCGTTGACGCCGGGGACGGACAGCGCGGTGAGGTCGTCCGTGCCGCGCGGGTCGCGGCCGAGGTGCGGGACCTGCCGTACGTCGTACGACTCCCGCCACTCCTCCAGCGCCTTGCGCTGCTGGGCGACGAGACCGGCCGGCCAGTCCTCCGGTACGACCCGGTTCGCGACCAGGACGTCGGGACGCAGCCCGCGCAGGGCGAGGCCCAGCACGGCCTCGCGGACGGCGTCGGCGCCGGCCGGGCCGGGTTCGGCGACCAGCCGTACGGCGGTGTGCCGGTCGGCGAGGACGGCCGTGACGGCGGCGAGTTCCGTGTCCCAGCGCGCGGCGGTGTCGTACAGCCACTCGGCGGGCATGGGGACCCCGGCCAGCCGGCCGAGCACCGGGCGCAGGGCGCGGGCCGCCTGTCGCTCGGGCGGCAGCAGACGGCGCAGATAGCGGCGCAGTTCCTCGGGCAGCGCGAGCAGGGCGAGGGCCTGCGGGGCGGGCGGGAGGTCGACGACCAGCAGATCGAACCGCTCCGACAGGGCGGCGTCACGCAGGGCCCGCAGGAGGGTGAGCTCCTCGGCTCCGGGGAGGGGGGTGACCTCCTCGGCGTCCAGCCGGGAGGCACCGAGGAGGTCGAGGACGCCTGCGGCCCGTTCCTGGAAGGCGGCGAGGTCGTCCCGGAAGCCGGCGACCGCGTCGGGCCGCCAGACGCTGAGGTGGGAGGAGACGGGGAGGGGGGCCGGGCCGGTCGTCGCGCCGAGGGCCGCCCCGAGGGTGTCGGTGCGGTCGGCGCCGAGGAGAAGGGTCCGGGTGCCGTCGCCCGCGGCGCGCAGCGCGGTCGCGGCGGCGACGGTCGTACGTCCGCTGCCGCCGGGACCGGTGATCAGGAGGGTGCGCATGAGGCTGAACGGTACCTTCGCCCGCCGCCCCCGAACTCCCGTGACTACTTCTCCCCCGACTCCACGCGCTTCTTCAGCCCGGCCAGCGCCCGGTCGATGATGACCTTCTCGGCCTTCCGCTTGATCATCCCGAGCATCGGGATCTTCACGTCCACCGTCAGCCGGTAGGTGACCTCGGTGGCCCCGGCACCGGCGGGCTTCAGGATGTACGACCCGTCGAGGGAGCGCAGCATCTGGGACTTGACCAGCGTCCAGGACACCTCGTTGGCGCCGGTCCACGTGTACGCCAGGACCTGGTCGTCCTTGATCGCGCCGGCGTCCATCACGAGCCGCACCTGCTCGGCCCGCCCCTGCGCGTCGGTCGCGAGGACCTCCGCCTCCTTGACCTCGCCGGTCCAGTCCGGGTACCGCCCGAAGTCGGCGATCACCCCCATGACATCGGCCGGTGCCGCCTCGATCGTGATGCTCGAGCTGGTGTGTTCCGCCATCGCCGTGGCTCCTCCAGATGCGGGCCGGTGAGAAGTCGTCGTGCGCACGTGTGTGCAGCGTGAAGGCTACCGCGCGCCCGACCAGGCGACTTCACCCGGATCGGGCAGTTCACCATTCGAGCGCCCAGGGCTTCCCGGTGCCGGCGAAGTGCCCGACGTTCACACACTCCGTGGCCCCTATCCGCATGCGCCGCACCAGGGGTTGGTGGACATGGCCGAAGAGCGCGTACCGGGGCCGGGTGCGGCGGATCGTCTCCAGCAGTGCCCGGCTTCCGCGCTCGAAGCGCCGGGCCACGGTGTCGTAGACGAGCTCGGGCACCTCCGGCGGGATGTGCGTGCACAGCACGTCCACCTCGCCGACGGCCGCCAGCTTCGCCTCGTACTCCTCGTCGTCGATCTCGTACGGCGTCCGCATCGGCGAGCGCAGGCCCCCTCCGACGAACCCGAAGGTCCAGCCGCCGATCTCCACCCGCTCCCCGTCCAGCACGGTCGTGCCGGGCCTCGCGTACTCGGCCCACAGGGACGGCATGTCGACATTGCCGTAGGTCGCGTACGTCGGTGTCGGGAAGGCCGCGAACATCTCGGCGTACTGCCCCCGCACCGCTCCTTCGACGGCGGTGGCCCGGTCCGTGCCGATGCCGCTCCACAGTCGGGCCCCGAACTCGCGCGCCTCCTCGAAGCGGCGGGCGGTGCGCAGCTCGACGATGCGGTCGGCGTTCTCCCGGCCGAACAGGTCGGGGAAGATGCCGCGCGAGTGGTCGGCGTAGTCGAGGAAGAGGACCAGGTCACCCAGGCAGATCAGGGCGTCGGCGCCGTCGCCGGCGCGGGCCAGGTCACGGGCGTTGCCGTGCACGTCACTGACCACGTGAACCCGGGTCCTGCCGCTGCCGGCCGGTGTGGATGCCATGACGATCAAGCGTAAAGGTGTGGGGTGTACGTGAACAGAGCCGTCGGGACCTGCGGTTACTGGCTAGTCAGTCAGCGGGTCGACTACCGTACACAGAGCAACACCCATCTGTGTGACGCAGCGAACATCTCGCCGGGACCCCCTGTCGAAGAAGCCATACCGGCGGGTAACGTCCGGGCAGTCCAGTCGTGCTCAGGATTTCAACCAGTGATCTCCCGAGCACCTGCCCGAGCCTTGGACGCACCGTCGCATCGCACAACGTCGTGGCGCCGGCGCCTTATTAGGAGCAGCAGTCTTGCGCGAGTTCAGCCTTCCGGCTTTGTACGAGGTCCCTGCGGACGGCAATCTCACCGACATCATCCGCAGAAACGCCGCGCAGCATCCCGATGTGGCCGTCATCGCCCGCAAGGTCGGCGGCGCGTGGCAGGACGTGTCGGCCACGGCGTTCCTGGCCGAGGTGCACGCCGCCGCGAAGGGCCTGATCGCCTCCGGCATCCAGCCCGGCGACCGGGTCGCCCTGATGTCCCGCACGCGGTACGAGTGGACGCTGCTGGACTTCGCGATCTGGAGCGCGGGCGCGGTCACCGTGCCGGTGTACGAGACCAGCTCGCCGGAGCAGGTGCAGTGGATCCTCTCCGACTCGGGCGCGACCGCGGCCCTCGTCGAGCTGGACAACCACGCCGCCGCCGTCGAGTCGGTGCGCGACCGGCTGCCGGCCCTCAAGCACCTGTGGCAGATCGAGGCCGGCGGGGTCGAGGAGCTCGGGCGCCTCGGCAAGGACGTCAGTGACGCGACCGTCGACGAGCGCAGCTCGCTGGCGCGGGCCGACGACCCGGCGACGATCGTCTACACCTCCGGCACCACCGGCCGCCCCAAGGGCTGTGTGCTGACCCACCGCAGCTTCTTCGCCGAGTGCGGCAACATCGTCGAGCGCCTGCGGCCGCTGTTCCGCACCGGCGAGTGTTCCGTGCTGCTGTTCCTCCCGCTCGCGCACGTCTTCGGCAGGCTCGTGCAGATCGCACCGATGATGGCGCCGATCAAGCTGGGCACCGTCCCGGACATCAAGAACCTCACCGACGAGCTGGCGTCCTTCCGGCCGACGCTGATCCTGGGCGTCCCGCGGGTCTTCGAGAAGGTCTACAACTCGGCGCGTGCCAAGGCGCAGGCGGACGGCAAGGGCAAGATCTTCGACAAGGCCGCGGACACCGCGATCGCGTACAGCAAGGCACTGGACACGCCCTCGGGCCCGTCGCTGGGCCTGAAGATCAAGCACCGGACCTTCGACAAGCTGGTCTACAGCAAGCTGCGCGCGGTGCTCGGCGGCCGGGGCGAGTACGCCATCTCCGGCGGCGCCCCGCTGGGCGAGAGACTCGGCCACTTCTTCCGCGGCATCGGCTTCACGGTGCTGGAGGGATACGGCCTGACCGAGTCCTGCGCGGCCACCGCCTTCAACCCCTGGGACCGTACGAAGATCGGCACCGTCGGGCAGCCGCTGCCGGGCTCGGTGATCCGGATCGCGGACGACGGGGAGGTGCTGCTGCACGGCGAGCACCTGTTCAAGGGCTACTGGAACAACGAGGCCGCCACGGCCGAGGCGCTGACCGACGGCTGGTTCCACACCGGTGACATCGGCACCCTCGACGAGGACGGCTACCTCAGGATCACCGGCCGCAAGAAGGAGATCATCGTCACGGCGGGCGGCAAGAACGTCGCCCCGGCCGTGATCGAGGACCGGATCCGCGCGCACGCGCTGGTCGCGGAGTGCATGGTGGTGGGCGACGGGCGGCCGTTCGTGGGGGCGCTGGTCACCATCGACGAGGAGTTCCTGGGCCGCTGGGCCGCCGAGCACGGCATGCCCGCGGGTGTCACCGCGGCGTCGCTGCGTGAGGACCAGGATCTGCTCGCGGCGATCCAGGACGCGGTCGACGACGGCAACGCCGCGGTGTCGAAGGCGGAATCGGTGCGGAAGTTCCGCATTCTGTCCTCCCAGTTCACGGAGGAGTCGGGCCACCTCACGCCCTCGCTGAAGCTCAAGCGCAACGTGGTGGCGAAGGACTACGCGGACGAGATCGAGGCCATCTACCAGAAGTAGCGGGCCACTCGGGTCAGGTGTCCTCGGCGAGGACCCGGGTCATCGTGCGCTCGGCGAGCGCGGTGATGGTGACGAACGGGTTCACGCCGATGTTGCCGGGCACCAGCGAGCCGTCGGTGACGTACAGCTTCGAATAGCCTTTCACCCGGCCGTAGTTGTCGGTCGCCTGGCCCAGCACGCAGCCGCCCAGCGGGTGGTAGCAGAAGTCGTCGGCGAAGACCTTGTTGGAGGAGCCGAACAGGTCGTAGCGGTAGATCGTCGCGTTGGCCGAGTTGATCCGGTCGAAGAGCTTCTTGGCCATGGCGACGGACACCGCGCTCTGGGCGGCGGTCCAGCCCAGCTTGACCCCGTCGCTCGCGGAGTCGTAGGTGAAGGCCGCCCGTTGGGGGTTCTTGGTGATCGCCAGATAGAGGCTGACCCAGGTCTCGAACCCGATGGGGAGCGGGGCGATCTCCGCGAAGACCGGGTTGCCGGTGTTGGCCCAGTCGTCGATGCCCATGACCGGCATGGTCGACTGGTTGGCACCGGTGGTGTCCCAGATGTGGTTGGCGCGGCCGAGCATGGTGTTGCCGTTGGGGCCCCAGCCGGCACCGACACTGGAGTTGAGGGCGGGCAGGGCTCCGGTGTCCCGTGCCCGGACGAGGAGTTCGGTGGTACCGAGGCTGCCGCCGCCGAGGAAGAGGTACGTGCAGCTGTACTGCTTGGTCTGGACGACCTTGCCGGTGACGTCGATGCGGTCGGTCGTCAGCAGCCAGCTCCCGTCGCTCGCCCGGTGGACGGCCTTGACCCGCTCCATGGTGTTGATGGTGACGTTGCCGGTGCCCAGCGCGGACGCCAGGTAGGTCTTGTCGAGGCTCTTCTTGCCGTAGTTGTTGCCGTAGATGACCTCCTGTGCGAGCGCCGACTTGGTGGCGGTGCCGGCCGCCTCGCGCTGCATGTAGCCGAAGTCGTAGACGTTCGGTACGAAGGTCGTCTTGAGCCCGGTGTTGTCGGCGGCCTTCCGCGAGGTGCGGGCGAACTGGTACCACTCGGTCGACTCGAACCAGGCGGGGTCGATGGTGTTGACGCCGAGCATGGCGCGGGCGCGCGGGAAGTAGGTGTTGTACATCTCCGTCGCGTTCACGGTGGGGAACTGCTCGGTGAAGTACGACTGGAGCGGGGTGACCGCCATTCCGCCGTTGACCAGGGAGCCGCCGCCGACACCTCGTCCGACGTACACGGACATGTTGTCGAAGTGCACGCGGTCCAGGACGCCGGGGTAGGGGGTGATGTCCTTGTTGACGACGTCCAGCCACAGGAAGGTGGCCAGCGGGGCCTCGGTGCGGGACTTGAACCACATGGAGCGCTGGTCGGGGTTGGCGGTGTTGCAGAAGATCTTGCCGTCGGCGCCGGGGGTGTTCCACAGCTGCCCCATCTCCAGGACGAGCGTGCGGATGCCGGCCTGGCCGAGGCGCAGGGCGGCGACGGCACCGCCGTATCCCGAACCGACCACGATGGCGGGCGCGTTGTCGACGGAGGCCGCTTCCTCGGCCGCCTGTGCCGACTGCAGACCGATCCGGGTGAGCCCGGCGGCGGCCGCGCTCTGCAGGGCGATCATGCCCAGTATTTGACGTCTCGTCAGCTGATGCTGCGTCAGTTTTGCTCTCATGCGCGCAGCATCGGCGGATTATCGGCCTCCGGCTAGGCCCCTGTCGCCAAATTCCCGTCGCGCGGGCCCGGTGGTGCCATGGGTGTCCCCCGCGCGAGGTTGTTCAAGCGTGGCGGAGGAGCCACGTCGGTGGTCCGGCAACGCGGCTGGGGGCAAAACGCCTCTTGGGCAGTGGGGAGTGCGTGCCAGGCGCCGCCGGGCAGGTGGGAATTCGACGGCCAGGTGGTGAGGCTGACGCGGGAAGACGTGGCCAGGCTCGGCCAGGAGGCCGGGCGGCTCCCAGATGCAGCGGCCGGTCACCCTGGACGAGGCGGTGAGCCACCGGCTGCGCCCCTAGAGCAACGTCTTCAACCTTTCCGCCAACAAGTCCCAGCGCCACTTCTCTTCCACCCACTCACGCCCCCGCTCCCCCATGCGTCGCCTGAGTTCAGGGTCGGAGAGGAGGACGGTGATCCGTTCGGCCGTCTCCTCGGGAGAGCCGCCGCGGACCACCCAGCCGGTCTCGCCGTCCAGGACGGCGTCGGGGGCGCCGCCGGAGTCGCCGGCCACGACCGGCAGGCCCGTCGCCGACGCCTCCAGGTAGACGATGCCGAGCCCCTCGACATCGAGGCCGCCCCGGCGGGTCCGGCAGGGCATGGCGAAGACGTCACCGGCGCCGTAGTGGGCGGGCAGCTCGGACCAGGGCACGGCGCCCGTGAAGCGCACGGAGTCGGCGACACCGGTCTCGCGCGCCAGCTTGCGCAGCTCGCCCTCGTAGGGCCCGCCCCCGACGATCAGCAGCACCGCGTCCGGCTCGGCGGCCAGGACCCGGGGCATGGCCAGGATCAGCGTGTCCTGCCCCTTGCGCGGCACCAGCCGGGACACGCACACGACCACCGGCCGGTCGCTCAGCCCGAGCCGCGCCCGGACCGCCTCACCGCCGGACCCAGGGTGGAAGACCTTCTCGTCGACGCCGGGCGGCAGCTGCACCATCCGCCCGGCCGCCGCGGGCGTCAGCGCGGAGGCGATCCGCGAGCGCGTGTACTCGCCGAGGTAGGTGATCGTGTCCGTGCCCTCCCCGATCCGCCGCAGCAACTGCCGCGCGGCGGGCAGCTGGGCCCACCCCGCCTCGTGACCGTGGGTCGTCGCCACCAGCCGCTCGGCGCCGGCCCTCCTGAGCGCCGGCGCCATCAGCCCGAGCGGTGCCGCCGCCCCGAACCACACCGACGTACAGCCGTGCTCGCGCAGCAGTCCGACGGCCGTCCGGGTGGCCGCGGGCGTCGGCAGCAGCATGGTCGTACGGTCCCGGACGACGGTGAAGGGCTGCTCGGCGTCGAAGGCGCGGGTCGCCTCGACGCCCTCCCTGCCCCGCTTCCAGGTGGAGGCGTAGACGACCAGCCGCTCGGGGTCCAGGCGCAGCGCCATGTTGTGCAGGAACGCCTGGATGCCGCCGGGGCGGGGCGGGAAGTCGTTCGTCACGATCAGCGTCTTGTGCATCGCCGCCGACCCTACCGGGCGCGTCCGCACAGGTGCGCTCGGCCGCGTTTATGGCGAGTTCACAGCCGGGCAGGACATCATGTTCTCCTCAAGACGAACAGCTGGCCGAAGGGGCTCGGGTGGACATTGCGGGTGCGAGGCGGTCCCTGGCGGGGCTGCTGGTGACCTGGTGCCTGACCAGGGTGGTCCTGCTGCTGTTCGTCTTCAAGGTGTGGATCTTCCCGGGCCCGGACGTCACCAGCGACGTCTCGGTGATCTACCAGGGCTGGTACGAGGTGCTGCGCACCGGCACCTTCCCGCGCGGCGACGTCACCTGGCAGTACCCGCCCGCCGCGGCCCTGGCGATCCTGTCCCCGGCGCTGCTGCCCTTCCTGCAGTACGCGTCGGCCTTCTTCGTCCTGGCCTGCGTGGCCGACCTGGCCGTCCTCGCCCTGCTGCTCTACGCGGGCCTGCGCCCCGGCAAGTCACTGCGCGGGGCCTGGATGTGGGTGGCGGGCGTGCCGCTGATCGGGCCGACCGTGTACGCCCGCTACGACGTGATGGTCACCGCCGTCGCCGTGGCGGGGCTGCTCGCCGGGGCCCGGCGGCCCCGCGTGATGGGCGTCCTGGTCGGGTTCGCGGCGATGCTGAAGGTGTGGCCGGCGCTGCTGCTGCTCGGTGCCCGCAAGCGGGCCGCGTGGGCCTGGACGGCGGGGACGGTCGCCGTGGTGGCGGGGCTGTTCGCGGTGTCGATGCCGGGGGCGTTCTCCTTCCTGACCTTCCAGAGCAACCGGGGCACCGAGGTGGAGTCCCTCGGCTCGCTCGTCTTCCATGTGGCCCGGCACTTCGGCTGGGACGGCCGGGTGCTGTTCAACTACGGCTCGATCGAGTTCGTCGGCCCCTGGGTGAACGCCGTCAGCTCCGCCGCCCTGTTCCTGACCGGCGTGGCCTTCGGCTGGCTGCTGCTGTGGCGGCTGATGGCGGCCCGGTTCCTGCCGAGCACGCTCACCGACGCGGCGTTCACGGCGGTGCTGATGTTCACGGTCACCAGCCGGGTGATCAGCCCCCAGTACATGGTGTGGCTGGTCGGTCTCGGGGCCGTCTGTGTGTGCTTCCGGGGCACCCGGATGGGGCTGCCCGTACTGCTGGTCCTCGCGGCCTGTCTGGTGACGGTGCTGGAGTTCCCGCTCTGGTTCCAGCACGTCGTCGCGAGCGACCTCCTCGGGGTGACCCTCCTGATCCTCCGCAACGCCCTCCTGGTCGCCGCCGCCGTCTGTGCGGCCGTGCAACTGTGGCGCTCGACGGTCTCCCGCGAACCGGTCCCGGCCCTGCCCGCGCAGACAACCCGCCCCAAGGAGACCTCCGCCTCCTCCTGACGCGGGCTCCGGCCGACGGACACCGATCCGGACGGGACAGCGGCGGCCAGGTCGTCGTCAGTCGCCGCCGCGCCGCGTCACCCCCCGCAGGGGCAGCCGGTCGGCACGGCTGTGCCGGCTCGCACCGGCACGCCCCCGAACCCGCCCGCCCCGGGCGAACAGCACGGCCACCACGGCGCACTGCACGGCCATGGCGAGCGCCATCGCCAGGCACACTCCGGGCAGACCGAGCACCGACAGGCCGTAGGCGAGCGGGAGTTGGACCGCGGTGCCGAGCAGCGTCACCCGCAGCAGGGCCGGTGCTCCCCCGCTCCCCTCGAAGACCCCGCCCAGCGCGATGAAGCAGGCCATCAGCAGCAGGTATGGGCCGATGGAGCGCAGGAACAGCACTCCGGCGTGGGCGACCCCGGGTCCGGCGCCGTAGGCGGCCATGATCCAGGGGGCGGCGGCGCCCAGCAGGACGACGGCCACCAGTCCGGCCGTCCCGGACACCAGCATCGCCTGGCGCCCGATCTCCCGGCGCGCGTCGCGGCCGGCGCCACGCGTGTGGGCGGTGTGGATCGACGCGGCCTGCCGCACCGCGTAGAACGCCATCGTGGCGACGTAGAGGACCTTGTACGCGACGGCGTACGCGGCCACCGCCGTCACCCCCAGGCGTGCCACGATGGCGACCAGCACCAGGGCCCCGCCCTGCCGCACGGTGAAGTCGGCGGACATGGGCAGCCCGGTGGTCAGGGTCCGGCGCAGGGCCGCGGCCAGGGGTTCCGCGGGCCTCGCCCGGGCCGCCTGCCTCAGCAGGGCGTTCCGCCGGAGGACGACCAGCCCCGCTGCCAGCGCGGCGCACCGGCACAGCACCGTCGAGACGGCGGCGCCCCGCACGCCGTACAGGTGGATCAGCAGCGGGTCGCAGACCAGGATCAGCCCGTTGGCGAGCAGCGCGAGCCGCATCGGGGTGCGGGTGTCGCCGGCACCCTTGAGGATGCCGTCGACGAGGTTCTGCGCGAAGAAGACGGCGATGCCCGGCAGGGAGACCGCGAAGTAGGCGACCGCGAGCGGCAGGGCAGCGCCCTCCTCGCCGCCCAGCACCGCGCGGGCCAGCGGCTCGCGCAGCAGCAGCCCGCCGAGCACGACCATCGGTGTGACCACCGCGAACAGCGCCCAGCCGCCGCGCACGGCCGCCCGCACCGCCCCCGGGTCCCGGGCGCCCCTGGCGTGCGCGACCAGCACGGTCGTACCGGACGCGAAGACCAGCGAGACGCCCAGCAGCACGTTCTCGGTGTTGGTCGCCACGGCCACCGCGGCGACCGCCGCACCGCCGAGCCGGGAGACCCAGACGGTGTTGATGATCCCGGCGGCCACGGTGGCGAGGAGCGAGAAGTAGACGGGACGGGCGAGCGAGACGAGCTGTCTGCGATGAGCGTTCATGGACTCCCCCTGGTGACGGCACACCTCTGCATACCTCTAATCGAGGTAGCTCGATTAGAGGTACCATGGCCGCACGGAGCCCGCAAGGAGGGAACGTTGCTGGAACTGTCGATCCTCGGCTTCCTGGCCGAACAGCCGCTGCACGGCTACGAGTTGAAGGAGCGCATCAAGGCACTGAGCGGCCATGTCCGCCCGGTGAGCGACGGCGCCCTCTACCCCGCCATCGCCCGGCTGGTGACCGCCGGCAAGCTCGACCAGCACACCGAGCCCGGGGCGAGCGCGGCCCCGCGCCGCATCCTCTCCCTCACCGCCGAGGGCCGCGAGGACCTGCTGGAGCGCCTGCGACACCCCAAGGAGGCGGAGATCACCGACCACGTCCGCTTCAACACGGTCCTGGCCTTCCTGCGCCACCTCCCGGACCGCCGGGAGCAGGCCGACGTCCTGCGCCGCCGCCTGGACTTCCTCGAGACGCCGTCGAGCTTCTTCTACGACGACGGAGAGCCCGTGCGCGCGGAGGAGACCGGGGATCTGTTCCGGGAGGGCATGCTGCGGGTGGCGCGGGCGACGGGCGAGGCGGAGCGGGCCTGGCTCAGGGAGGCCATCGGCCTGCTGGATCAGCCGAGTTGAGCCTTGAGGTACTCCCGCCACTGCTCGGTGAAGTTCGCCGGTGTCGTGCCCAGAACCTTCTTCATCGCGTCCTCCACCGAGCCGGCCCGCCGCGGATGGTCACCCACCGCCCGGTAGAACTGCCCCAGGCGCTTCTGGCCCCACCGGTCGGCGATCATCCGGCAGGCCAGCCAGCCGCCCTCGTAGGCCTGCGCGAGCTTTGTCGCGTCCCCGCTGAACCCGAAGTCCTTGTCGGTCGGCAGCGCGGCCGGGACCTGTCCGTCGTCCACCGAGCGGGCCAGCTCGGGCGCGGCCTGGATCGCGGTGCGGCCGGTGCCGAGGTAGCCGACCCAGTCGGCGTAACCCTCCGACAGCCACAGCGGGGTCGCGGCCGTGGTGTGGGCGCGGGTGGCGACATGGGTCGTCTCGTGGGTGAGCACGACCTGCTTGCCCAAGGTGCCGAGGAGGGCGTACGCGTCCGGGTTGACGATGATCCGGTCCGCGGGCGCGTCCGGCGGACCGCCCACCTCGCCGGTGGTCACCGCGGCGATGCCCCGGTACTGCGAGGCCGGTGAGCCGAGCAGTCCCGCCATGCCCTCCACGGACTTCGGTACGAGGACGAAGTCGTGCCGGGCCCAGTCGGTGCCCCACGCCCCGCTGACGGCCGGGACGGCGTGGTCCGCGAGGTCGGCGTAGACGTGCAGCCGCTCGCTGGACTGCCCGACGCCGAGGACGAGGCTGCGCCTGCCGCGCATGACGGTCACCTCGCCCTGGTCCCACAGCTGTTGGGCGGACTTGCGGGCGGGGGCGTCGGCGTCCACCCGCCACTGCCCGTCCGAGCCCTGAGAGAGGGTGAGGGTGCGGCCGGCGGTGACGGGGGCGTTGTCGTATCCCTGGACCCGGTACCGGAGTTCGGCGTCCGCGGTGGCCTCGTCGCCGTTCCGGTGCAGGGCCGTGACGCGGTAGGACCAGGAGGCCAGCGGCACTCCGCGGAGGTTCTCGAACCAGCCGAGCGCGCCCGTCTTCAGGAAGGCCGTCCGGTCGCGGTCGAGGACGGCGGCGGACCGGCGGTCCAGGACCCGCTGCAGATCCGTCCTGGCCGTGCCGTCGGGGGACTGTCCGCCGCAGCCCACCAGGGAGACGAGCAGCAGAACGAGCGCCACGACACCCGAACTCCACACCCGCCCACGACCACCAGCCACTTCCCGATCGTACGGCCGACCGGGCGCGGGGCGTCAGACCCTCGTGACGGAGGACACCGGCATCATGTTGACGCGGTCGTAGCGCACGGGGGCGCCCGGGTAGGGCGCGTGGATCACCTGGCCGTTGCCCACGTACATCGCCACATGGCTGGCGTCCGAGCGGTAGACGACCAGGTCGCCGGGTTGCGCCTGGGAGAGCGGGACCTGCCGGCCGGCGAACCGCTGCTCCTGCGAGGTGCGCGGCAGATGGACGCCGGCGTGCGCGTACGACCACTGCATCAGGCCCGAGCAGTCGAAGCCGGAGGGGCCGGTCGCGCCCCAGACGTACGGTCTGCCGAGCGCGGAGCGGGCGGCGGCGATCGCGGCGGCCGCGCGGGCGTCGGGCGGAACGACGCCCGAGAGGTCGGGGATGTCGTCGCCTCCGGAGCGGGAGGCCCGGTCGTAGGCGGCACGCTGTCCGAACGGCAGGGAGTTCAGCAGCTGCCGGGCCTTGGCGAGCTTCTGCTCGACGGTCTTCTTGTGGGCGGCGACCGCCGTGCGGCTCTTCTGGAGTTCGGCGAGCTTGCCGGCCGCCTCCGCGCGCTCCTGGGCGAGTTCACGCAGCGCGGACCGCAGCTCCCGCAACTGGCCCGCCTGGTGGACGCTGACCCGGTCGAGCGTGGAGGCCTTGTCGAGGTAGTCGGCCGGGTCGTCGGAGAAGAGCAGGGCGACGGTCGGGTCGATGCCGCCGGAACGGTACTGGGCGCCGGCCAGCGAACCGAGCGCGTCCCGCATGGTGTTGATGCGCTGCTGCCGCCGGGCGATGCCGTCCTGTGCCTGACCGACCTCGCGGCGCAGGGTGGCGGCGGTCTCGTCGGCCTTGTCGTAGGCCTGGGTCGCCTTCTCGGCCTCCTCGTAGAGGCGGTCCACCTCGGCCTTGATGTCGGTGTGCGGCGCGGCGTGGGCCGGCACGGCGCCGAGGGCGGCGGTCGCCGCGGACAGGACACACAGGGCGGTGCCGGCACCTCGGTTGAACCCGGACGTCGGTACAAGGCGGCGATGGGACCCCACGGGAAGCCGCGCTCCTTCCGCTGACGACAAGGACCGCTTCCCCGCGCGGCGGGGAAACGCGGCAGACAGTAGCCGCGCGGTGGGGGGTCGGCCAAAGACCCTCGCGGGTACGTACAGTGACGCCCCGCCTCTGACGCAGGTCATGGGCGGGGCGTGGGGTCAGCGGGAGGTGCCGTAATTCGCCCGTTCGGGCGTCACCCGGAGCGTCAGCCGACGCGGACGCCGAACTGGAAGGGCATGTTGCCGATCGACTCGTAGCGCACGACGGTGCCGGTGCGCGGGGCGTGCAGCACCATGCCGTTGCCCGCGTACAGGCCCACGTGGTGCAGGTCGCCGTAGAAGAGGACGAGGTCGCCGACCCTGAGCTGGCTCTCGCTGTAGATCCGGGTACCGGCGTTGGCCTGTTCCTGTGAGGTGCGCGGGATGGTGACGCCGGCCGCGGCGTAGGCGCGGGAGGTCAGACCGGAGCAGTCGAAGGAGGCCATACCGGTGGCGCCGTAGGAGTACGGCTTGCCGAGCTGGCCCTGCGCCCACTGGAAGGCGGCGGCGGCACGGCCGGAGGCGGCGGTGCCGTTGCCGAGGTCCACGCGCTCGTTGGCGTCGCGGTTGGCGCGGGACTGGTCGGCGTTGAGGGCCGCGCGCTCGGCGGCGGTCAGGGAGTTGAGGAGCTTCTGCGCCTGGGCGAGCTTGGCCTGGACCGCCTTCTTCTGGGCGACGAACGCGGCGCGGGTGGCGGAGAGGTCCTTGAGCTTGCCGGAGGCCTCCGCGCGCTCCTGGGCGAGCTCGCGCTGCTTCTCCTCGATCTTCTTCAGCGCCTCGACCTGCTGGGCGCTGAGCTGGTCGGCGGTGGAGGCCTTGTCCAGGTAGTCGTCCGGGTTCGACGACAGGAACAGCTGCAGGGAGGAGTCGATGGAGCCGCTGCGGTACTGGGCGGCGGCGGCCAGGCCGATGGAGTCGCGCAGGGTGTTGAGCTCCTCCTGGCCCCGGGCGACGTCGTCCTGGATGGTGGAGATCTCCTTCTGGAGCTTCTGCTCCTTCTCCTTTGCGCCGTTGAGCTTCTCGGTGGCCTGCTCGGCCTGCTCGTAGAGCTTGTCGACCTTCGCCTTGACCTCGTCCTTGGAGGGCTTCTCGCTCGGCGCGGCGTTGGCGGCCTGAGCGCTGATGGCAACGGCGGCAGCAGCGGCGGTGGTGAGCACGGTCACGCGCGTGCGGCTCGGCTGCTTGGGTCGACGGTGGGACGCCACGGAGGTGAACTCCTTCTTTTGAGTGATCACCCGCTCGGAGGTTCGAGGCCAGACCCTAGTGACCTTCCTGTGATCAGATCAAATCCTCACACCAAAAAATCCCGTCACGCAATGCATTCTTTGCACACAACTCACATGGGGTCACACCAGGTTGACGCTACGTTGCGTGACGATCCGATCAAATCGGGCATAGCCCCTGGACATTGACGTTTACGACAGGCGCTTCAGAAGCATGGCGGAAGCGACCGGTCGCGCCCCCGCTTTGGCGACCCCGTCGGCCACCTCACGGTCGGTGGAGGCGACGATGACGGGCCGCCCCGGCGGCTCGGCGCGCACCAGCTGGCGGATCAACTCGTCGGCGGTGACGCCGGGTTTGGAGAACAGCACCCGCACCCCGCGCGGGGGCGCCAGCAGCACCGGGGCCGCCAGCTCGGCCCCGTCGAAGACGCAGGTGACCTCGGCGCCGGTCTGCGCGGCGAGCTGGGAGAGCTGGCCGAGGAGCCGGAGGCGCTGCTTCTCCAGGGGCATCTGCGGATAGCCGGTCTTGGTGACGTTGTAGCCGTCGACCACCAAGTGCGCCTGGGGCAGGGCGAGAAGCTGGTCCAGAACGGCCGGATCGTGCTCGGACAGCGCCCGCGCGGCGATGTCCTTCGGGGTCATTCGTCCCGGTTCGACCGCGTCGACCGTTTCCGCCGGCCGTACGGACACGGGCGGCAACGCCAGTTCGCGGCGCAGCCCCTGGGCCGCGTCCAGAACGGTGTCCAGAAGCAGACGGACGCGCATGTCCTCGACACTGCGCCCCTCCCGCGCCGCTCTGCGCGTGGCCTCGAGGGCCGCCTCGGTCTCACCGAGGCGCGCCTTGAGCCGCCGGGTCTCACTCTCCGCGGCGGACACCTGGGCCTGCCCCTCGGCCCGTACGGCCTCGATCTCCCCCTGGATCTTGCGCAGGGCGGCCTCGCCGCGCTTGACGTCGCTGAGGGCGGCACGGAGCTTGCGGTGAAGCGATTCGGCTTCCTTCTTGGCCGACTCCAGCTCCGCCCGCAGCCGCTCGGTCTCCGCGCGGGTCTGGTCGCGGGCGGCGGTGAGCTCCTCGCGCAGCCGCTCCAGCTCGGCCCGGCTCTCCTCGTCGGCCCGCTCGGCGTCCGCCCGCTGGGCCTCCTCGCCGGCCGCGGTGACGAGCTTGACCCAGCCGGTGGGCCGCAGAACATAGGCCGCGGCCGCCACGTCGAGCGGATCCGCGGCCGGGGGCGGCGAGCCGGAGTCGAGGGCGCCGGCGAGCTCCGGCTGGGCCTCTCTCAGCTTCTCCCCGATGCGCTGCCTGAACAGCGGATCGGTCTCCAGCGCCGCCGCCATCGCGTTCCCGGCGAACTTGGCCCGCCGGTTCGGCGCGAAGCGCGCGTACTGCCTCAGCTGGGCGGGCAGCTCCGCGACGGTCAGCCCGCCGAACCCGTCCGAGACGATCTGTACGACTCTTCTGCGCACACCGTCGGGCAGCGGACGGTCGAGCACCTCGGCGGCGCCGTCGCCCGGCCCCCCGCCTTGTGTCTCCACCATCCGTCACACCCCATCACTGTGCGGGGCCGCTCCCGGTCAGGAGCCGGCGCCCGGCCTGTCCACGAGTTCCACCTGGTCCACGGCGTTGCACCAGCGGCAGCGCACCGACTCGATGGTCTCACTGACCACCTCGCGCTCCTCGACCTTCGGCTCTCCGGCCAGGTCGAGGTGGACGTACTCGACGACCTTCGACGAGCGGGTCACGTCGAAGCGCGTGAGGTTGCCGCAGAGGGTGCAGCGCCACCGCGTCGTGGCGGTCGGCAGGGGAACCGTCATCGTGACTGTTCGCTTTCCTTCTAGTCTCCGTGACGCCCCAGCTTCCCTGGAGCGTGTGGCCGTAACCCTACGGCCTGCCGACGACTCACCGCTGGTGCGTTCACGGCGGCGAGGCGGTCTGGGCGGCTGCGTCCTGTTACGTCATGCTCTGTGTTCATGATCGGCAACTGGGACGTGACCGTCGGCAGAGTGCTCCGCACACCCTCGGCACCGGTGACGTACGGGCTGATCGCCCTGTGCTGTCTGCTCTTCCTGGCCGGGCCCGCGGCGGGGCTGAACCCGGCCTACGGCACCGGGGACGCGCTGCTCGCCGCGCAGCGCGCCTACTTCCACCGCTGGGGCGTGGTCCCGGCCGAGCTGTTCCAGGGCTCGCCCCGGGCCGCGCTCACCCCGGCGACCGCCCTGTTCGTGCACGGCAGCTGGGTGCACCTGCTGGGCAACATGCTCTTCCTCTACGTCTTCGGGGCGATGGCCGAGGAACGGATGGGCCGGATCCGGTTCACGCTCTTCTACGTCGGCTGCGGCTATCTGGCCCTGCTGGGCTACGCGGCCGCCAACGCCGCCTCCGAGCAGTCCCTGGTCGGTGCGTCCGGGGCGATCTCGGCGGTCCTGGGGGCGTTTCTGTACCTTTTCCCCGGGGCCCGGGTGACAAGCCTGCTGCCCTTCCTGTTCTTCCTCCCCCTCCGCTTCCCCGCCTGGGTCGTCCTGCCCTTCTGGGCGTCCCTGCAGTGGCTGGCGGCGGGCCGGGCGCCCCAGGGGCCCGGGGTGGCGTATCTGGCCCACCTGGTGGGCTTCGGCCTGGGCTTCCTCTACGCGTGGGCCCGTTTCCGCCGTACGACTAGAGTGAGGGCCGCCCCTGCTCCGGCCCCCGAGGGAGAGAACCAGCCGTGATCACCGCGATCGTCCTCATCAAGACCAGCGTGGACCGGATCCCCGAGATCGCCGAGCGGATCGCCGCGCTGGACTCCGTCAGTGAGGTCTTCTCCGTCACGGGCACCTACGACCTGATCGCCATGGTCCGGGTCAAGCAGCACGAGGACCTGGCGGAGGTCATCCCGGGCTCCATCAGCAAGATCCCGGGCGTCGAGGCCACGGACACCCATGTCGCGTTCCGGACCTACTCGCAGCACGACCTGGAGGCCGCGTTCGCGATCGGCCTGGACTCCTGACACCCCGCCCTACTCCGCGGGCCGGTGCAGCCGGCCCCAGAGGGTGACCAGCGCGCCCCAGTTCACCACCTGCCAGGCCGGGATGTCTGCGGAGTGCGGGACGCCGTCCTCGTCGGCGCCGCGCACCGTGAGGTTCGCGTCCCGCCGCGTCGCCCACCAGGACCGGGGTACGGACGGGTCCGGCAGGTCGACGGCAAGTGTGGGCTCCTCCAGGCCGGACCAGGTCAGGAGCGTCCGCCCGCGCGGCAGCCACAGCCCCCGCGCGTCCGCCGTGAGCGGGCCGAAGGAGACCTGCCGGCCCTCCTCGATCCGGGCGAGCAGACCGGGCGTCTGCGCCCGGCCCACCCGTCGCCGCACGTGGTGGACGGCGGCGCGGATCGACGCGTTCTCGGCGCGTTGCTCGTCCGGCTCGTGAAGCTGCCACTCGTCGAGGACGAAGGAGTGTTCCGCGCCGTCGGCGAACCGCGCCAGGTGCCGGTGGCCGAAGGTGTACCAGGGCGGGCCGTGCTCGGGGTCCCGTCTCAGGGTCAGGTCGATCGTGGAGCGCCAGTGGGTCACCTGCTCCCAGCGCCGGGCCCGCGCCCCCGGCACCGACACCAGCCCCTCCTCGTACAGGTACACCGGTGCCGTACGGAGCAGCCGCGGCCGACGGCGCGCGACGGCCACCGCGAGGAGCTCCCCGAGTTCCCCGGCCGACGCCGACTCACCTACCGCGGCCGGAATCCCCACACAACGGATGATTACACGGCCGGCACGCAGCGGCCGTCCTCGGTGCGGTATGTCCACTTCGCCCCGTCGCTCACCAGTTCCCGGACGGCGTTCACGAAGCGTTCCACGTGCTCGTCGGGGGTGCCGGCGCCGAAGCTGACCCGGATCGCGTTGAGGGACTTCTCGCCGGGGGCGGCCTCGGGGGCGCCGCACTCGCCCTGGGTCTGGGGGTCGGAGCCGAGGAGGGTGCGCACCAGCGGGTGGGCGCAGAAGAGGCCGTCGCGGACGCCGATGCCGTACTCGGCGGAGAGGGCGGCGGCGAAGTGGGAGCTGTTCCAGCCCTCGACGACGAAGGAGATAACGCCGACCCGGGGCGCGTCGTCGCCGAAGAGGGACAGCACCTTCACCTGCGGGACCTCCGCCAGGCCCGCCCGCACCTTCTCGATCAGGTGCCGCTCACGGGCGACCAGGGTGTCGAAACCGGCCTCTGTCAGCGCCTTGCAGGCCGAGGCGATGGAGTAGGCGCCGATCACGTTCGGGGAGCCCGCCTCGTGCCGGGCGGCGCTGTCGTGCCACTCCACGTCCACTCCCCCGTCCTCGCGGCGGGTGACCTTGCGGCTGGCGCCGCCGCCCGCGAGGTAGGGGTCGGCCGCGCGCAGCCAGTCGGCGCGGCCGGCCAGGACGCCGGAGCCGAAGGGGGCGTACAGCTTGTGACCGGAGAAGGCGACCCAGTCGACGTCCAGGTCACGGACGGAGACGGGGTGGTGCGGGGCCAGCTGGGCGGCGTCCAGCACGATGCGGGCGCCGTGCGCGCGGGCGGCGGCGGCCAGCTCACGGACCGGCCACAGTTCGCCGGTGACGTTCGATGCGCCGGTGACGCAGACCAGGGCCGGGCCCTGAGGGTCACGGTCGGCGAGAGCCTGCTCCAGGGTCGCCACGGCCTGCGCCGGGGTGCGCGGGGCGTTGAGGTAGGTGACCCGGGCGTCCTGCCAGGGCAGCAGGCTGGCGTGGTGCTCGGTCTCGAAGACGAAGACCTGGCAGTCGGCGGGGAGGGCGCGGGCCAGGAGGTTGAGGGAGTCCGTGGTCGAGCGGGTGAAGACCAGCTGGTCGTCGGCGCGGCAGTCGAGGAACTCGGCGACGGTCCTGCGGGCGTTCTCGAACAGGTCGGTGGAGAGTTGCGAGAGGTAGCCCGCACCGCGGTGGACGCTGCCGTAGTACGGGGCGTACGCCGCCACGTCGTCCCAGACGCGCTGCAGGGCGGGGGCGCTGGCCGCGTAGTCGAGGGCCGCATAGGTGACTTCGCCGCCCGTCACGAGCGGGACGGTGACATCCCGGCCCAGAACGGGCAGCGGGGCACAAATGGTCTGGACGGAGGCAGCGGTGGAGACAGACATGGGGGAACTCCCGTGAAAGGCAGAGAAGAAGGTGAGAAGTGGGTGCGCGGAGGCGGGGCTCGGCGGCCCTATCGCATTCGCTTGCTCACGGGAGACTCCCTCGATGACCAGGATCCCTGGGCTGTGCTCATCTCAAGAGCGTGAGGGATCCGCGCTTGCCGTAGACCTCGCTGCCTACGGCCTGGTCTTCACCCGGGGCACCCCGCCACGGACGGAGGGTTGCCGGACAGTCGGCCGGGGCCTCATGACTGTCACTCATGACCTGGAAGAGAACGTACGTGAGGTGATCGCGGTCCCGCAACCCGTGTCCGGATGACGGGACCGCGACCTTGAGTCGGCTACTTGTTGCTGGCCGCCACCCAGCGCTCCAGCGCCCGCTTGGCCGCCCCGGAGTCGATCGACTCCGCCGCCCGGTCCATGCCGGCCCGCAGCTGCTCGGCCAGGGTGCCGGGACCGGGATCGAGGGCCACGAGGGCCGCCGCCGAGTTCAGCAGGACGGCGTCCCGCACCGGGCCCCTCTCGCCGTCCAGGAGACGCAGGGCGACCTCCGCGTTGTACGAGGGGTCGCCGCCGCGCAGAGCCTCCACCGGGACGAGGTCGATGCCGACGTCACGGGGGTCGAAGGTCTCCTCGGTGACCTTGCCGTCCCGGACGATCCAGACGTGGGACGTGGCCGTGGTGGTCAGCTCGTCGAGGCCGTCGTCGCCGCGGAAGACGAGCGAGGAGTTGCCGCGCTCGGCCAGCACGCCCGCGATCATGGGTGCCAGACGTGGGTCTGCGACACCGACCGCCTGGGCCTTGACCTTGGCCGGATTGGTCAGCGGACCGAGGGCGTTGAAGACCGTCCGGATGCCCAACTGGCCGCGGGCGGCGGCCACATGCCGCAGCGCCGGGTGGAACTTCACGGCGAAGCAGAAGGTGATGCCGGCCTCCTCCGCGACCTCGGCCACCCTCTGCGGGGTGAGGTCGAGGTTGACGCCCAGCTTCTCCAGCACGTCCGACGCGCCCGACGCGGACGAGGCCGCCCGGTTGCCGTGCTTGACGACCTTGGCGCCGGTACCGGCCACCACGATCGCGGACATCGTGGAGATGTTCACCGTCTTCGCGCCGTCGCCACCCGTGCCGACGATGTCGACCGTGCGTCCCGACACCTCGATCACGTTCGCGTGCTCGTACATCGCCCGGACCACGCCGGTGATCTCCTCGACGGTCTCGCCCTTGGCGCGCAACGCCACGACGAACCCGGCGATCTGTGCGTCCGTCGCCTCGCCGCGCATGATCTGGTCCATGGCCCAGGCCGTCGCGTCGGCGCTCTGGTCACGGCCGTAGAGCAGGGCGTTCAGTACCTCGGGCCAGGAACGGCCCGCCGCGGTGTCGCCTCCAGCGGGGGTCACAGCGCTCATGAGGCCGCTCCTGGGTGTCGTAGAAGTGACGCAGTGTGGGCCCACCCTATCCAGGTCGGCGCACGAAGAAGGGCCCCCGTCCGGTGTTCGGACGGGGGCCCTTCCGCCGTGGCGTGGCGAGCCGCAGCGATCAGTGGTGGCCGTGGCCGCTCGTGATCTCCTTGTACTCCTCGACGGTCGGCTTCGGGATCTGGGACTCGTCGCCGTAGTACGCCTCGCTCAGCTTGGCGCGCAGCTTCTCGGAGCCCTTGACCTTGCGCTCGACACCGTTCTCGTCGACCGTCGGGCCGATCTCGACCGGCTTGTACTGCTCGTGCGCCGTGAGGGTGTGCAGCGCCTCCTGGCTGAGCGGCTCGTGGACCTCGATGAACTCACCGTGCGGCAGGCGCTTGATGATGCCGGACTCGCGCCCGTGCAGCACCTTGTCCTTGTCCCGGCGCTGGAGGCCGAGGCAGATCCGCTTGGTGGCGATGAAGACCAGGACCGGTACGACGAAGAAGCCGACGCGCACGAACCAGGTGATCGCGTTGATCGACAGGTGGAAGTGCGTGGCCCACAGGTCGTTGCCGCCGCCGATCATCAGCACGAAGTACCAGGACACCCACGCGGCACCGAACGCGGTACGCGTCGGGGCGTTGCGCGGACGGTCCAGGATGTGGTGCTCGCGCTTGTCGCCCGTGACCCAGGACTCGATGAACGGGTAGACCGCGATCGCGACCAGGACCAGCGGGAAGACCACCAGCGGGATGAACACGCCCAGGACGAGCGTGTGACCCCACAGGTTGATCTCCCAGCCCGGCATCACACGGATCAGGCCCTCGGAGAAGCCCATGTACCAGTCGGGCTGGGCGCCGGTCGACACCTGGTCCGGACGGTAGGGGCCCATGGCCCAGATCGGGTTGATCGAGGCGATCGCCGCGATGGCCGTGATGACGCCGAAGACCAGGAAGAAGAAGCCGCCGGCCTTCGCCATGTACACGGGCAGCAGCGGCATGCCGACGACGTTGTTGTTCGTCTTTCCGGGGCCCGCGAACTGCGTGTGCTTGTGGTAGAAGACCAGGATCAGGTGACCCACCATCAGGCCGAGCATGATGCCCGGCAGCAGCAGGATGTGGACCGAGTAGAACCGGGCCACGAAGTCGCCGCCCGGGAACTCGCCGCCGAAGAGGAACATCGACAGGTACGTGCCGACGATCGGCACGGACAGGATCGCGCCCTCCATGAAGCGGACACCGGTGCCGGAGAGCAGGTCGTCGGGGAGCGAGTAACCGGTGAAGCCGGTGAACATGCCCAGGACGAGCAGCAGGAAGCCGAACAGCCAGTTGACCTCACGCGGCTTACGGAACGCGCCCGTGAAGAACACGCGCATCATGTGCACGAACATGCCCGCGAGGAAGATCAGCGCGGCCCAGTGGTGGATCTGCCGGATCAGCAGACCACCGCGCACGTCGAAGGAGATGTGCAGGGTCGAGCTGAACGCCTCGGACATCATCTGGCCCTGCAGCGGGATGTAGCTGCCGTGGTACTCCACCTCGTTCATCGACGGGTGGAAGAACAGCGTCAGGTACACACCCGTGAGGATGAGGATGATGAAGCTGTACATGCACACTTCGCCCAGCATGAACGACCAGTGGTCGGGGAAGATCTTGCGCATGTTGGTCTTGGCCAGGGAGTAGATCCCCAGCCGGCCGTCGGCCCAGTCGGCGACGCGCTCACCGGCGGGCGCCTTGCCGCGCCGCGGGGCGGTGTTCTCGTTGGTGCTCATCCGCGCTCCCAGAATGCAGGACCGACGGGCTCCTCGAAGTCGCCGAGCGCCTCGAGATAGCCCTCGTCGTTCACGCCGATGCGCAGCTGCGGCAGGGCGTGACCGGCGGGGCCGAAGATCACCCGGGCACCGTCGGAGAGGTCGAAGGTGGACTGGTGGCAGGGGCACAGCACGTGGTGCGTCTGCTGCTCGTACAGGGAGATCGGGCAGCCCACGTGGGTGCAGATCTTCGAGAAGGCGACGATGCCCTCGTAGGACCAGTCGAGCTCGCGCTTGTCCTTGATGTTCTCCGGCTGGAGCCGGACGATCATCAGCGCCGCCTTGGCGATCTGGGTCTGGAAGTCCTCGTCCTTCTCCTCCAGGCCCTCGGGCTTGGCGAAGGTGAGCGAGCCGACCGCGACGTCGGAGGGACGCAGCGGCTCGTTCGTGTTCATGTTCACGAGCAGCTTGCCCTTGGACCACAGCGTGTGGCGGAGCTTGGTCCCGGGCAGCGGGCCGAGGTCGCGCAGCAGCATGACACCGGAGAGCGGGAACAGGGCCAGCGCGCCGAACATGGTGTTGCGGATCAGCTTGCGGCGGCCGAGCGCGGACTCCTTGGCGCCCTGCTTGAAGTCGGCCATGACCTTGGCCTTGACCTCGGGCGAGGCCTCGATCGGGTGCCGCTCGTCGGCGATCTCCACGTCGGACATCAGGGTGCGGGCCCAGTGGACCGCGCCCGCGCCGATGGTGAACAGCGCGACGCCCAGGGTCAGGCCGAGCGCGAAGTTCAGCGCGTTGATGTGGCCGATCGGGAAGACGTAGATCGCCTTGTCGTGCGGGATCGCCACGTACGAGGCGATGAAGCCGACCGTGGCCAGCATCGACACCGTGAACAGCATGGCCACCACACGCTCGGACCGCTTGGCGGCCCGCTCGTCGATGTCCTGGATCCGGTGCTCGTGCGGGGGCAGACCGGGATCCGCGAAGGGGTCCTTGTCGTCCGCGACGCTTACCGCGCCGTGCGCGTCCTGCTCAGCGGGCAGGTTCTCTTCTGGAATGTCTTGGCTACTCATGACTTCTTGGCCTTTGCGGTCCGAGCGGCGACCCAGACGGCGACAGCGATCAGCGCGCCGAGTCCGAAGATCCAGGCGAACAGGCCTTCGGAGACCGGGCCGAGTCCGCCCAGCTCAAGACCGCCGGGGCTCTCGGTGTTGCCTCCGTTGACCGCGTTCAGGTACGCGATGATGTCCTTCTTGTTCTGCTCGGTCAGCGTGGTGTCGGGGAACGACGGCATGTTCTGCGGGCCGGTCTGCATGGCCTCGTAGATGTGCTTCGGCGCGACGCCCTCGAGGCTCGGCGCGAACTTGCCGTGCGTCAGCGCACCACCCTTGCCGGTGAAATTGTGGCACTGCGCGCAGTTGGTGCGGAACAGCTCGCCGCCCTTGGCGATGTCGGCACCGTCCGGGCCGTACTCCGCCTTCGTGGGGATGGACGGACCGGCGCCCAGCGAGGCGATGTACGCCGCGAGCTGGTCGATCTGGGCCTGCGTGTAGATGACCTTCTTGCGCGGGATCTGAGCGCCCGGCTGCTGGGCCGGCATACGGCCGGTGCCGACCTGGAAGTCGACGGCCGCGGCGCCCACGCCGACGAGACTCGGACCGTCGGAGGACCCCTGCCCACCGGTTCCGTGGCACGTAGCGCAGCCCACGGAGTAGAGCTTCTTGCCCTCGTCGATGGCGAGGGACTGGGCGGTGTCGTCGGCCTTCGCCTGGCTCGCGGGCGCGAGCGTGGCGTACAGCCCCCCAGTGGCCGCCAGCGCGAGGAGGAGGACGACGACCGCCGCCAGCGGATGGCGTCGTCGTGCGGAGAGCTTTTTCACGGATTACCCCGGTGTCAGGATCTTCTGCGTCGATGCTTCTGGGATGTGCGCCGCGCGGGCGCACTCGGGAACTGGCCCGGCTACTTGATCAGGTAGATCGTGGCGAAGAGGCCGATCCACACGACATCGACGAAGTGCCAGTAGTAGGACACGACGATGGCCGCGGTCGCCTGTTCGTGCGTGAACCTCTTGGCCGCGTAGGTGCGGCCGAGGACGAACAGGAAGGCGATGAGGCCGCCTGTCACGTGCATGCCGTGGAAGCCGGTGGTCAGGTAGAACACCGAGCCGTACGGGTCGGAGGACAGGGAGAGCCCGTCCTTCTTCACCAGCTCCGTGTACTCGTAGATCTGACCGCCGATGAAGATCGCACCCATGATGAAGGTGACGATGAACCAGCCCCGGAGCTTCTTCACGTCCCCGCGCTCGGCGGCGAAGACACCGAGCTGGCAGGTGAGGGAGGAGAGCACCAGGATCGTGGTGTTGGTCGCGGAGAACGGAAGGTTGAGATGGCTCGCCATCTCCTTCCAGTGATCCGGACCGGTCACCGATCGCAGGGTGAAGTACATCGCGAAGAGGGCCGCGAAGAACATCAGCTCGGAACTCAGCCAGATGATGGTTCCGACGCTGGTGAGGTTCGGCCGGTTGACCGACGGGTGCGCGTGCCCGGTATCTACTGTCGTTGCTGTCGCCACGACCGACATTATGTCGGTCGCTTATCCCGCCCTCACTCCGGGGGGTGCCGTTCGGAGTGTTGCTCCGGTTCATACCGTGGTTGACGTGGTGTTGAACGGAGTAACATCCGCCGCAACGGGCCTTTCCGCACGACGCAGACGTCTCGGAGGAACAATGCAGCCGACCGCCACGGTGCTGGTCTACAGCGACGACTCCACCACCCGCGAACAGGTCCGGTTGGCTACCGGGCGCAGGCCGGCGCCGGACGTTCCCGTCGTGGAGTTCGTCGAGTGCGCGACCCCGGCCGCCGTCCTCAGCGAGCTGGACAAGGGCGGTATCGACGTCTGTGTGCTGGACGGCGAGGCCGTGCCGATGGGCGGCATGGGCGTGTGCCGGCAGATCAAGGACGAGGTCTTCAACTGCCCGCCGGTGCTGCTGCTGATCGGCCGCCCCCAGGACGCGTGGCTCGCGACCTGGAGCCGGGCGGACGCCGCTGTGACGCTCCCTGTGGACCCGGTGGAGTTCGCCTCGGCGCTGGCGGGCCTACTGCGGCGCAAGAGCCTTCAGCAGAGCGCCTAGACGCTCTGCGGACGCAGCCGGGCCCGTTCCGCAGGGCTCGGCGCGTCCAGGGTGTCCGCGACCAGGGCGCTGCCGGTGCGCCACTTCTTCCAGTCGAGGTTCCAGTCGCCGAAGCCGTTGCCGAACGGCTCCATGGTGTTGCCGTTCGAGTTCACGACCTTGACGACGTCGCCCTCATGGATGTTGTCGAAGAACCACTCGGCGTTGGCGGTGCTCATGCCGGTGCAGCCGTGGGAGACGTTCGCGTAGCCCTGTGAGCCGGTGGACCAGGGGGCCGCGTGCACGTACTCGCCGCTCCAGGTGAGACGGGTGGCGTAGTAGACGGGCAGGTCGTAGGAGTCCGCGGAGCCCTCGGCGATGCCGACGGTGGCGCTGCGCATACGTACGAAGTACTCCTTGCCCAGCACCACCTTGACGCCGTTGCGGGTGTCGAAGCCCGGCTTTCCGGTGGTGACCGGGATCTCCTTGATCTCCTCGTCGTTCTTGTAGAACGCCAGGGAGTGGGAGGAGGCGTCGGTGACGGCGACGACCCGGTCGCCGATGCTCAGCTTCAGCGGCTTGGACTTGTCGCCCCACAGCCGGTCGCCGATCTTCACGCCGGCCAGGTCGCTGCGCACGCTCACGGTCGCGTGCGCGGGCCAGTAGTCCTTGGGACGGTAGTGGAGCTCCTTGTCGTCCACCCAGTACCAGGCGCCCTGCACGGCGGGCACCGAGTCGACCCTGAGGGCGCGTTCGACGACGGCCCGCTGCGCCTTGTCCTTGACGGGCTGGTCCAGCTTGGCGGTGACCGGCTGGCCCACGCCGTACGTGCCCGAGTCGGGACCGAAGGTGACCTTCAGCCGCTTCTTGGTGGTGGGCTTGCTGGTGTCGAAGGAGAGCACCTTGCGGCCGGGCGCCCCGTCCTCGTCCTCGGTGCTCACCCGCACCGTGTAGTGGGCGTCGGCGGCCAGCGGGGAGGTGCTGTGCCAGCGGGTGCCGTCGGCCGAGAGTTCGCCCGTCACATAGCGGCCGGTGGCGTCCATGGCGACGACGTCCGTGATACGGCCGTCGCCGTCGTCGGCGGTGACCTCGAGGGGCTTGTCCGGGTCGGCCTTCTTGCCCTCGCCGGTGGGGCCGTTGAAGGAGATCTGGTCCGACGCGTCGTACGGCTTGTCGGTCAGCGGGTTGCCGCCGCTGCAAGCGGTGCCGCCCGCGCCGAGGGCGATCACCAGCAGCGTGCAGCTGACGACGGTGCGGGTGCGCGGAGTGCTGTTCATGACTTCGACGCTAGGGAGCGGCGTCAATCATGGCGCGCTGGGTGACTCGTACGGGGGACGCACATTGCGGCAAACGCAGGAGCCCGGACGCTCCTGACGGAGTGTCCGGGCTCCAGAACCGCTCAGCGCGTGCTACTGGGTGCGGTTCTCACCGCGGTAGTACTCGAAGACCCAGCCGTAAAGGCCGACCAGGATCACCGGCGCCGAGAAGTACAGCAGCCACCAGCCGATCGCGACCGACAGGAAGGCCAGCGCGCCACCGACGCCGAGGGCGAGCGGCTGCCAGCTGTGCGGGCTGAAGAACCCGACCTCGCCGGCGTCGTCCGCGACGTCCGCCTCCTTGTTGTCCATCGCACCCGCGTCGACCCGCCGGGCGGTGAAGCCCAGGTAGAAGCCGACCATGATGCACAGACCGAAGGCCAGGAAGAGGGCCGTGGTACCGGCCGGCTCCTTCGACCACACGCCATAGACGACCGCCATGACGAGCACGAAGACGCTCAGCCACATGAACATCTTGCCCTGGATCTTCACTTGCCGGCCTCCTTGCCACCAGCGAGGGCCTTGTCACCGTGAGGCGCGTTCTCCAGCTGGTCGAGGGCCGCGATCTCGGGGTGGTGCAGGTCGAACGCCGGGGATTCGCTGCGGATCCGCGGCAGGGTGAGGAAGTTGTGCCGCGGCGGCGGGCAGGAGGTCGCCCACTCGAGCGAGCGGCCGTAGCCCCACGGGTCGTCGACGCCGACCGGCTTGCCGTACTTGGCCGTCTTCCACACGTTGTAGAGGAACGGCAGGATCGACAGACCGAGCAGGAACGAGCCGATCGTGGAGACCGTGTTCAGCGCGGTGAAGCCGTCGGCCGCCAGGTAGTCGGCGTACCGACGCGGCATGCCCTCGGCGCCCAGCCAGTGCTGCACCAGGAACGTGGTGTGGAAGCCGATGAACAGCGTCCAGAACGTGATCTTGCCGAGCCGCTCGTCGAGCATCTTGCCGGTCATCTTCGGCCACCAGAAGTGGAAGCCGGAGAACATCGCGAACACCACGGTGCCGAAGACGACGTAGTGGAAATGCGCCACCACGAAGTACGAGTCGGAGACGTGGAAGTCCATCGGCGGCGAGGCCAGGATGACGCCGGTCAGACCACCGAAGGTGAAGGTGATGAGGAAGCCGGTCGCCCAGAGCATCGGTGTCTCGAAGGACAGACTGCCCTTCCACATCGTGCCGATCCAGTTGAAGAACTTCACGCCGGTCGGGACGGCGATGAGGAAGGTCATGAAGGAGAAGAACGGCAGCAGCACACCGCCGGTGACGTACATGTGGTGCGCCCACACCGTCACCGACAGGCCGGCGATGGCGATGGTCGCGCCGATCAGGCCCATGTAGCCGAACATCGGCTTGCGCGAGAAGACCGGGATGACCTCGGAGATGATGCCGAAGAACGG
>NZ_JBEXPK010000091.1:0-30665 GCF_040612015.1 Streptomyces sp. NPDC006476
GCCCCGCCCGCTCGACACCGCCGGACAGACGCACTGAGGAATGCTGGCCGGTCGGCTCACACAGATGATAGAAGGCTGCATCGGAGCCTGAACGCGGGAAGTCCGGGTGTGTCAACTTAGCGGCTGATCTTGGTTGTTGGGTTATCGATGGTCGATCGGGGCGGGCATGCCCTTGCAGGCGATCTGGGCGTCGAAGCCGATCTCGTCGAGCAACTCACGGGTGCGTTTGCTGTCATACCCGCGACCGATACCGGTCCCCAGCATAGCCGATGGTATGACGTACATAATTTTACGGTCCAGGGCGACATGCTTGCCCGTCCCGCCGAGCATCCGCCGCGGCGGCACGGCTCGTTGCCGGTGCGCCTCGGAAGGTCCGCCGGTAGGCCAGTGGTGTGACGCCGATAGCGGCGTGCAGGTGTTCGCGCAGCGAGGTGCCGCCGGCGAAGCCGACCTGGCCGGCGATCTCGTCGACCGGCAGGTCGGTGGATTCCAGCAACTGCCGGGCTCGGTCGACGCGTTGCTGGATGAGCCAGCGTCCGGGGCTCAAGCCGACTTCTTCTTTGAAGCGGCGGCTGAAGGTGCGTTGGCTCATGTTCGACTGCTCGGCAAGGTCGCTCAGAGTCAGCGGCTTGTGCAGGTTCTGCAGCGCCCACTGCCGGGCGGCGGACGTGTCGTTCGCCGTTGCATCGGGAACCGGGTGTTCGATGTACTGCGCCTGGCCTCCGTCGCGCCACGGGGGGACGACGCAGGTGCGGGCCACACGGTTGGCGATCTCGCTGCCGTGGTCCTTGCGGACAAGGTGCAGGCAGACATCGATGCCGGCAGCGGCACCGGCCGAGGTCAGCACGTCGCCTTCGTCGACGAACAGGACGTTCGGGTCGAGTTCCACCT
Source organism: Streptomyces sp. NPDC006476 (assembly GCF_040612015.1). Classification (NCBI taxonomy): domain Bacteria; kingdom Bacillati; phylum Actinomycetota; class Actinomycetes; order Kitasatosporales; family Streptomycetaceae; genus Streptomyces; species Streptomyces sp. NPDC006476. The sequence continues at coordinate 892 of NZ_JBEXPK010000091.1, forward strand.
GCGGGTACCACTCCCGGAAGAGGCCCGTGGCGTGCCAGTGCGTGGTGGCCCGGTGCCCGTCGAGCAGCCCCGCCGCGGCCAGCACGAAGGCGCCGGTGCAGGTGGACACGATCCGGGTGCCGGGGGCCACGTACGCGAGGACTTGCGCCAGGTCGACCGGCGTTTGACGGCGGGGGTTGCCGGTGTGGAACGGTGGGATGATGACGGTGTCGGCGGTGCGCAACGCCTCCGGGCCGTGCTCGACGGTGATGGAGTAGTCCGCGTTGGTGCGCACCGGGTGACCGTCGATGGTGCAGGTCACGACCTCGTAGCGGCCGTCCGCGGCGCCGAAGACGCGGTGGGGAATGCCCAGGTCGAACGGGTACACCCCGTGCGAGGCGAGGACAACGACGCGGTGCACCTTGATCACGGCAGGATCCCGTCGAAAATTGGCGATCACGCGATTGTAGCGGCCTGTGACGGCGGCCAAGCTGGGCCCATGACGGACACCGAAACCATGCGAGCCATCAGCCAGGACACCTACGGCGCCCCCGACGTGCTGCAGGAAACCCTGCTGCCCAAACCGGCGCCAGGGGTGAGCGAGATCCTGGTCGCCGTCCACGCGGCCGGGGTCAACCCGACCGACTGGGGGAACCGTGCCCAGTCCGCGACCATCGCCCGGATGCCGCTGGTGCTCGGCTGGGACGTCTCCGGCGTCGTCGAGGCCGTCGGCGTGGGCGTCACGCTGTTCAAGCCCGGCGACGAGGTCTTCGGCATGCTGCCCTACCCGGGCGGAGTCGGCTCGCACGCCGAGTACGTGACCGGGCCGGCCCGCGTCTTCACGCACAAGCCCGCCGGCATCGACCACGTCCAGGCGGGTGCGCTGCCGCTGGCCGCGCTGACCGCCTACCAGGCACTGGTCGACACCGCCGGCGTCCGGGCCGGGCAGCGAGTCCTGATCCACGCGGCGGCCGGCGGCGTCGGTCACCTCGCCGTGCAGATCGCCAAGGACCGCGGCGCGTACGTGATCGGCACCGCCAGCGCCGCCAAACACGACTTCCTGCGATCCCTCGGTGCCGACGAGGTCATCGACTACCACAGCGTCGACTTCACCGAGGTGCTCAGCGACATCGACGTGGTCTTCGACCCGATCTCCCGTGACTCCGCCGCCCGCGCCCGATCCGTGGCCGTGCTGCGCCCGGGCGGCACCCTCGTCTCGATCCTTCCGGTACCCGTCGACGCCGGCGAACTGGCGGCGATCGCCGAGCGGGGGATCCGCTACGAGTCGCTGCTGGTCGAGGCCGACCACGCCGGCATGCAGGCCATCGCCGCCCTCGTCGAGACCGGCGCACTGCGCGCCCACATCGAGGCCACCTTCCCGCTCGCCGAGGCCGCGAAGGCGCACACGCTCGGCGAGACCGGCCGCACCACCGGCAAGATCGTGCTGACCGTCCGAGACAGCAAGGCGCAACTTGCCAAGCAACTACTGGAGGACGTGTTCGTCCGCGGCGACACGGCCATCGTCGATCGGGTCGTGCGGCCCGATTTTTACATCCAGCACAACCCCCTGGCGCCCGACGGAGCCGACGCCCTCAAGAACTTCAGCGCCGGCATGCGACAGCAGTTTCCGCAGGCCGCCTTCGAGCCCCGCCGGATCATCACCGACGGCGATCTGGTGCTGCTCCACTCCCGCTACGTCATGGTGCCGGGCACCCCGGGTCTGGCCGTGTTCGACCTGTTCCGCTTCCAGGACGGCAAGATCGCCGAGCACTGGGACGTCATTCAGGAAGTGCCCGCCACCACGGCCAGCGGCAACGACATGTTCGCCACGCTCAGCGAGCCGCGGACCGACGCGGTCGGGCAGCGCTGGTTCACCGCCTACCACAAGGAACTGGTCACCGCGTTCGTCGACCAGCTGCTGGTCCGCAAGGACCTGACCGCCATCGACGCCTACGTCGGCGCCGACTACCACGAACACAGCCCGAACATCTCCGACGGCGCGGCCGGCCTCAAGGCCGACCTGGGCAGCTACTTCGACAAGTTCCCGCAGTCGAGTGTCACACCGAAACGCGTCATCGCCGAAGGCGACCTGGTCGCCGTGCACAGCCACTACGTCGACACGCCGGGCGAGCGTGGCCGGTCGGTCATCGACCTCTTCCGGGTCCGCGATGCCAGGATCGTCGAGCACTGGAGCTCCGAACAGGCCGTGCCCGAGACCGCCGCCAACGACAACACGATGTTCTGAGTGGGCGGTTCGTAAGGTGATGCCCGTTTCAGGCTGAGGTTGGGGCAAGGCCGCTGGTGGAGGTTCCGTCGGCTATTGCTTCCTGGTGAAGTTGCCGGTGTCGGCCTCGGTGAGGATCCCGAGTTTGACCAGGCGTTTCAGCTTGGCGCGGGTGCCTTCGACTTTCTTCGGCAGCGGCTCGTGGCCGAGGGCTTCGCAGACGTCCTTGGCCCGTAGCGGCCCGGTCGCGTGGTTGAAGACTGCGAGGATGCGGGGGTAGTCCGGGTGCTCGGGCGTGAGCAGGCCGCGTATCCGGTTGGAGATGCGGGTGGCCTCGGCTGCCAGGTCTCGGTCGAAGCCGACGAGCACGGTCAGTTCGGCGGTGATCTCGTCGGTCAGTTCCAGGGAGCGCAGTGTGTGCGGCATGGTGCGGGCCGCGTCCGCGATCACCGCGGCGTCCTTGGCATCGGTCTTGGCCTCGCCCGGGGCAGCCCGCGTCCCGGGCCACGGTGAGTGGGAGGGTGCCGATGGAGGCGGGCTGGTCCACGATCACCAGGACGGTGCCGAACTTGGCGGTCAGCTTGTCGAAGACGGCCCGCAGGTTCGGCTCGCTGTTGGGCATCTGCTTGTCGAGGACTTTCTTCCCGGCCGGGTGAGCCCATGACCGTGATGGGCACTCTTGCCGACGTCCAGGCCGCTCTGTCACCGACGCCGAAGATCGGGAGCTCTTGGCCTTGCAGCTCAGGAAGCGGTAGGAACAGGTGGTGCTCTGGCCGAGGGCGGGTAATTGAGCCAGCATTGTGGGCCCAGAATGAGGGGGGCTTGTGAGACGACGATTGCTGGCGGGATTGGCTGCTGCTGCGACCGGCGTGGGGCTCGGGACGTACACCCTCCGCTCTGTGCAGGTCATCCCGGAAGGCTCAGCGGCGGTTGTCGAACGGTTCGGACGCTACTCGAGGACCATGGGCTCCGGGCTGCACACCATCCACCCGTTCGCCGACACCATCCGCAATCGTGCGGCGCCAGACCGTGCCGATTCCCGTGTTCATCGAGACGCGCTCAAAAGACGACGCCGACCTGCACCTCAACGCGATGGTGCACTACGAAGTGACCGATCCCTACAAGGCCACCTATGGCATCGCCAGCTATGTCCAAGCTCTTGACCAGGTCATGCGGCACGAAATCGTGCACGGTCTGCGCGGTCTGAACGGCGACTTCGCGACGGCCGCAGTCGAAGAACTCCGCGTCCGGATCGAGCAGCGCCTGAAGGAGGCCGCTGACGACTGGGGACTGACCGTTCACTGGTTCGGCCTGATGCTCGGTGACGTGCCCGTCCTGCCCGACCGCGGGGCCCAAGCTCCCCGGCCTGAGATCGTCATCAACGCCATGGAGGTCCACATGAGCCGATACGGCGACACCCACATCACGGGCAACGCCCAGCTGGGAGATCACAACAACCTGGACGCACGCAGCGTTCACGGCCTGCCTGGAGACCAGGTGCTGCACCTGGCGGCCGCCCTGGTGAGCCTGGTGCGAGCGGAGGCTTCCTCCTCTACCGTTCCCGACCCAGCCGTTGTCACCTGGGCGGAAGCCTTCGAAGAGGAAGTCCAGAGCGCCCACAACGAGGACCGCCCACCGAACGTTGGTCGCCTGCGCCATGCGGTCACTCAGATCACCGCGGGGCTGACTACGACCACAGCTCTCGGAGGGCAGATCGAGACGTTGGTCGTCCAGCTACGACACCTTCTTGGGCTGTAAGAGTGCGTACAACCCACGTGCCGGCAGGGAGCGGAGCTCGCCTTCACCGGAGGGCGCTGGATGCCGTGCGGCACGGCCCGAGCCGCTCGGACCGAAGGTGGCCGGGGTGCCGGTAGGGGCGGTCGGGTTCGCGATGGCGGCCATCGGGATGGTTCTGGCGGGGTCATCGGGGATCGTTCTGCACATCGTGACGACGTCCCGGCGCCGCCGCTTCGAGGATGCCGAGCGGCAGGCGTCCTGGCGGCAGCGGTGAGGAGAGGGGGAGCCATGGCCTTCAACATCGGCAACCAGCAGGGCGGCGTGGTCAACAACGTCGCCGGGAACCAGACCGTTCATGGTGGCCAGTCGGCCGTCTTCACGGCGCGCGGGCAGGAGGTGCGCGGCCTGGTCCGGGAACTGAGGGCGTCGATCGGGCGGACGGCGTTGCCGCCAGCAATCGAGCCAGAGGTGGGGGCCGAGCTGGACTCGTTGGACGAGGAGGTCGCCCGGCCGGAGCCGGATCGGGAGGCAGTGGCGGGCCGGCTCGGCGCACTCGGCCAGCCGATCTTGCGGGCGATCGCGGGTTGATGGGAGGAGGGCTGACGGAGAGGGCCTTGGCCCAAGGCCGGGTAGTTAGGGGTTTCGCAGGTCACGCAAGTGAGTTGAAGGATTCACGACGCAGGGCAACGGAACCCGTTGGTACAGGCAGTCGGCCAGGACAGCTTGTCCCGAAGGAGCTCCGTTGCCCCGTCATTGTGTCCCGCCGTCTGCGCTGATGGCCATCACCCGAACGGTCCCCGTGGCCGGGGACGGGCACTGTGGGACATCGCCCTCGGCCGCCCCCTCATGTGCCGTCTGCGCTGCCCAGCGGATGGGGCACGGGTGTGGCGGGACGGCCGGTGTGACGGGCTCGGGAAGCGGGCGAGTGCTCAGACCGTGTGTCGCGGGTGCGACCAGGGATGCCAGATCGCACGCGCGCCGGTGCAGATCGAACCGCGCGGCTAGGCCGACGCCGGCACGCAGGAAAGCATGCTCGGCCTCAAGCCAGGCCCTGGGTGCCAGCTTGAGTTCGGCCGGCTGCGTCGCGGCGGGCGGTGTCGGGTCGTACGTCTTCGCCGCCTCGACTCCGCTCGCGCTGCCGGTCAAGTCGACCATCGCGTCCACCAGGCGTGCGGCGGCGTCCCGGCGCTCGGCCGTGGTGTCCTCGACGGCGGCGCGCTCACGGGCGAACAGCCGCACCAGGTCGTGCACGCGGTAGCGGACTTGCCCGCAACGGTCCGCGCCGAGCGGTTCCAACAAATGGGCGTCCGCCAGTCGTTCGACCAGCCGTCCGGCCTCGTGCGCCCCCGTGGCCGCGAGTGAGGCTGCCGCCCACGACGCGAAGTCCGACACATCCAGCGCGGCCAGCCGTCGCAGCATGCGCCGCTCGGCGCGCCGCAGGCGGTCGTAGCTGTGGCTGAGCCGAGCGCGTACATCCAGGTCTCCGCAGGCCATCTCGTCCAGCCGAGTGTCCTCCGCGCGCAACCGGTCCACCATCGACTGCAGCGGCCACCGGACGCGGGCGGCCAGCCGGGTGCCGATCACCCGAACGGCGAGCGGAAGCCCTCCGGACAGGCGGGCGATGTCAGCGGCCGCCGCGGGTTCGGCCGCGATCCGCTGGGGACCGGCCAGCCGGGCGAGAAGTGCCACGGCTCCGGACAGGTCCAGCACGTCGAGGTGGGTACGACTGGTGGCGTCGAGCCCCAGGAGAGCCGAGCGGCCGGCGATCAGCACTGAGCTGCCGCCACCCGGGCCGGGCAGCAGCGGACGTACCTGCCGCTCGTCGCTGACGTTGTCCAGGACGATCAGGATGCGGCGCCGGTTGAGCACCGTGCGCAGGATGGCGCAGGCCTCCGCAAGCGTGGTGCACGGCCCGGTGGGTGCGACACCCAGTGCGTGGAGGAAACCGGTAACGACCTGCGCCGGTTCGGCGCTCTGTCGGCGTGCGTCGCCGAGGTCCGCGTAGAGCCGTCCGCCAGGGTAGTGGGCGGCGACATCGTGGGCGACGTGCACGATCAAGGCCGTCTTGCCGACGCCTGGCATGCCGTGCACGACACTGACCGAAGGGTGCGGTCGATTGTGACGCAGGGCCGCCCGTAGGTGTTCCACCTCCATGTCACGGCCGGTGAGCACGGTGGCGCATGGAAGTTGCTCGGGAACCGAAGTCCGTTCCGAGACGCCCAGTACCGTCGGAGCACTCGCCGGCGATCTCTCCGTGGGCTCCCCGCAGCTGTTCTGCCCCGGCGCCTCCCAGGCGATCAGGCGCGCGTGCAGTTCGCGCAGATCGCGGCCGGGGCCGATGCCGAGTTCGGTGCGCAGCCAGCGGTGGGCGTCCCGGTACGCGGCGAGGGCCTCGGCGCGCCGTCCGCAGCGGGCCAGGGCCGTCATCAACAGCAGCCGCAGCTGTTCGCGCTCGGGGTGCACGGCGACCAGCCGGTTCAGCTCCGCCACCAGATCCGACGCTGCGCCCCTGTCCATACGCAGTGTCATGAGGGCTTCCTGGGCCCCCAGCCGGAGTTCCTCCAAGCGGATGGCCTCGGTGCGGAGCAAGGCCGTGGTGGGGTTCCCCAGCGCCGGGCCGTGCCACAGCGCCAGCGCCTGGTCGAGGGTTGCAGCCGCCGCACGGTCGCCTCTCGCCGCCTCGACGCGGCCCCGTTCTGTCAGCTTCAGGAAGCGGTCGAGGTCGAGTTCGTCCGACTCCGGCTGGAACAGATAGCCGTGCGGTCGAGTCACGATCACCTCACGGCGTCCGGGGACGTGCAGAACGCGTCGGATCCGGGCGACGTAACTCTGCACGAGCTTCGGCGCGGTGGCCGGCGGTCCCTCGCCCCACACCGCGTCCACCAGCCGGTCCACCGACACCACCTGTCCGGCGTCGACGAGGCCCGCCGCCAGCAGCGCTGTCGGTTTGCGCGCCAGCGGCCGCAGTCTTCCTCCCTCGGACCGCACTTCGACAGGTCCCAGTACACGGAACTCCACCACGCCCCCCAAGGCTCTCCCCCCGCGGTCCCGGCGTCTCACGGAACAGGACCGCTTCGCCTGTGATGCCCACGATGCTGTGGGAAACGGGTGCGGCACCAGGGGGCGTTTCGGCCTGTGTCAGAGACGTCCCCACGCCCTACGAGGCAGCGCAGGTCGGACGGTCCGGTGCGCGCGGACTGCGCCAGGACTGCACCGTCACTGCGCAGGCACTGCACCGCTCTCGGTCACGGTTGCGACACCGGTCGGCACCACGGTGTTGTCCCGGGAACCCATAGCGACGAAAGGGATGCGGATGGCACTCGCACGTACGCGGAAGCGGCTTGCCGCGGTCGTCGGTCTTGCAGCGACCATGGCGGTGGGGGGCGCGGTCCTGGCCTCGCCGGCCTCGGCGGCCCCGAACTGCGCCTCGGGGTATCACTGCGTGTTCTTCCTCGGCTTCGACTCCGCCAAGCACTCGTACTTCAACAGCGACACCAACTTCAGCGGTGACACGTTCAACCAGGGCAGCGGGCTGTCCGGATACGGCCAGTCCGTGAACGACAACGTCGTGTCGGCGAGCAACTCCAGCAACAGCAACTACGAAAGCCACTACTACGTCAACTCCAACTACGGCACCTTCCTGTTCTGTGTGAACCCGGGCAGCAGCGTCGAGTACCTGCCCTCCTCCAAGCAGAACCAGGCCAGTTCTCTGCAGCTGCGCGGCCGGACCACCATCTCCTGCTACTGATCCGCAGGCGTCCGCCGGTACGGCGACCGTCGGCGACGACGGCTGCCGTACCGGCCACCGAGGAGGAGGAACCCCATGCCGCTGGCCGCCGCCCGCAGCCGCGCTGTCCGCATCACTGCCGTCGTCCTGGTCCTGGGCGTGGCCCTGACCGCGTGGGTGGTTCACGACCGCTCCTCACCCGTGTCTCCGTCGAGTACGGCCGGATCGAGCGGGGTCGACACGGACGCCCTGAACCGACGACTGCCCTTCCAGCGGCTGCTGTACCTGCCCAGCGCCGCGGTGCTCCGCGTCCAGCGAGCCGAGCAGCACCTCACGGTCGACTGTATGGCGCGGCACGGTTTCACCTTCAAGCCCGTCACCTCGGCCGACTCCGACGAGCACCCGACCCCCTTCGGGCTCGAGTCCCTGGCGCCGCAGCCGTCTGCCGCTTCAGTGACGCCCGAGAAGTCACGGGGGGAGGCGTTCACCAGGGCACTGTACGGCGACCCCGACAGGCGGATCTCCGCCAGGGGCACCATGTTCAAGGTCACCCGGCCCGCCGACGGCTGCCAGGCCGAGGCGGAGAAACGGCTGCTGGGCGACTCGCGGCTGCGTTGGCTGCAGTTGCGCATCCGGCTGGGGGAGGGCGAGAAGGAGGCCCGGGGGCAGGTGGAGAAGGACGCTGACTTCCGTGCCATGCAAGCCCGTTGGAGCAGGTGCATGAGCCAGGCCGGATTCCGGGCGAAGGACCCCGTCGATGTGCTGTTGAGTCTGCCCCGGGACACCCAGCCCGCGGAGAACGCCGCCGCGCGGGCCGACATGCGGTGCAAAGGCGCGACGAACTATCTGCCCGTCGCCTACGCGAGATTGCGGGTCGTGCAGCAGAAATGGCTGGACGACCATGCGGCGACGCTGACCGAATGGAACCGCCTTCAGACCCGCCAGGACACCGTGGCTCGTAAGGTGCTCGCCTGAGCGGGGGGCCTGCGGGGGGTGAGCCAGGTCAGCCCAACTCCCTTACGGCTTCCGTATCGAGCCCTGGGAAACCGAACTCGACCAGGTGCGGCTCGCCCTCCCGGACGGCTCCCTCAGCGCGGATCAGGCCTTCCGCCTGCTCGCCACTGCCATGGGCGACTCATGGCGATCAGCGCGCTGGTAGGCCAGGTTCTGATGTACCGGAAGCAGGACAAGAGGTATCCCAACGCCATCCGCTACTACGCGGGCACACAGACGATCACTGAAATGCCTGATGTGTGCAAGGCGGCCGGCCTCCCTGACGACTGCTGAGAGGCACGACCTGCGCTCCGGCGAGACGAGAGGGCACACGCGGGATGTAAAGACCGTACAGACCCACCGGAATCGAGAACATCTCGACGCGAGCCAGCGTTTCCGGGTTCTGTCCCGACGGGACGGTCAGGGGGATGTGGGTGTCGGACTCCAGCCGTCGGTCAGGGCCTCTCGTAGGGTGTCGGTGGCGTTGCGGAGGCAGTCCCTGAAATCCGCGGCTCCCTCCAGCTCGATCCATCGCGTGTAGGCGTTCGCGAAGGCCAGGCCGGCGAGTTGGGCGACCGTGCGCGCCTGGGCGTTCGCCGTGCCGCGGCTTGCCAGGGCGGTTTGGATGGCGGCGGTGAGCGCGGCGAGTTTGGTGCGCTCGCGCTCTTCGAGCTCGGGGCTGGACCGGATCACTGCCTGGCGTTGTGCCGGGTCTTTCGCATGCTCGGTCAGATAAGTGCCCGCCGTGGCGAGGGCGTTCAGGGCGGCGGCCATGTCGTCTGTTCCGGGTTCCGCGTCGCGGACGGCTTCCGCGACGGCTGCGGCCAGTTCGTCGGAGTGGGCGAACAGGACCTCGCGCTTGTCGGGGAAGTAGCGGAAGTAGGTGCGGCGGGTGATGCCGGCCCGTTCCGCGATGTCAGTCACCGTCACGTGGTCGTATCCATGTTCGGTGAACAGTTCCAGGGCAGCCTTGCGTAGCCGTTCCTCGGTGCCGGGGTCCCATCTGGCCATACCGCGACACTACCAAGTGATGTCTCAGAGTGTCGTCGATGCGCTAGCCTGAGTGATGACACGGTGAGACATCACTTTGCCATCCCCGAAAGCCGGACGTCGGCCCCGGGGCGCCGTTGGAAGGAAGCTCGCAATGAACCACGACGACCGGAACGCCCGCACCAACGAGATCTGGATCCTCGGAGCCACCGGGCGCATCGGCCGCACCGTCACCGCCGGACTGGCAGCCCGCGACGCCGACATCGTGCTGGTCGGCCGCAACGGCGACCTGCTGCACAAGACCGCCGCAGACGCAGGTCATCCGGACATGGAGGTGCTGGTCAGCGACTCGGTGGAGCACATGGCCGCGGAGATCGGCCGCCGCCGTCCGGCCGTGGTCGTCAACACCCTAGGGAACTACGCCCGGACCGCTACGGTCCTTGCTCGCGCCTGTATGCCCGGCGGACACTACGTCGACCTCGCCGCCGACCTCGACGCGCTACCGCGCCTGCTGGACCTGCACGAGGAGGCCGCGAAGGCCGCCAGCACCCTGGTCACCGGAGCCGGATTCGGTGTCCTGGCCACCGAATCCGTCGTGGCCGAACTGTGCCGCGACCGTCCCACCCCCGCCCGGGTCCGCGTCGACGCCCTTTCCTCGGTGGCGACGACAGCCGGAGCCATGGGGGAGGCCTTCGCCACGACCATCGTGGACGTGATCACCACTGGAGGCCGCCGCTACCAGGACGGGCGCATGGTCAGGACACGCCTCGGCGCCGACGTGCAGCACCATTCCCTCCCCGACGGACAGAGCACGAAGTCCGCCGGCGCCCCCTCCGGCGAACTCCTCGCCGCGCAGGCCGCGAGCGGGGCGCCGAACGTCGTCGTCACCTCAGGCCTTGCACCCACTTCCCCGATCGTCCGTGCGCTCATGCCCGCCTTCGCCGCCCTCCTGTCCATCCCGCGGCTGCGCCGACTCGCCATCCGCCAACTCGCCCGAACCGCACTGAAAGAAGCCCCCCGCCCCCGTACCCATTCCTGGGGCCACGCCGACATCACCTGGCCCGACGGCACCCGCCGCGAAGGCTGGCTGCGCGCGGGCGACGGCATGGACTACACCGCCGACGTCCTCATCGAGACCGCCACCCGCCTCGCCCACGGCGAAGCCCCCGCAGGGGCCTACACCCCAGCAGCGGCATTCGGCCCCGGCCTCGCCACCGCCGCAGGCGGCACCCTCATCCTCGACCAGTGACCGAGCCGTTCTGGGACCAAATCACCGGCGTCGCCAGTCCCGCCGCCACGGCCTGACCACAGCCCGAAACCGGGCTCCACCACGACACGACGTGCCATGTGGTTGTGGTTACAGTCGGCTGCAGCAGCCGTCGTCAACGCCGACGACGGGTGCGGCGCCTGGGTGAGCGACGGACTGCTCAGCTGGGAAGGCCGGCGCGGGGCCAGCTGGCTTCGAACGTGTCAGTCGGCCCCAGAGGAACGCACAAAGCCAGTCTGCTCAGCCACCGCCTGGACGTACACCCGCACCAGCGAGGGCGCAGTCCTCGCGGCCGACACCGTCAGCGAGAACACCCACAGCCAGATCGTCACCCACTGCGGCACCCTTGGCATCACCGCCTCCCAGGCGTACACCTACGACAACACCGGCCGCCTCACCCAGGTCCAGGGCACCGGCGCCGACGCCATCTGCACCACCCGCAGTTACACCTTCGACAAGAACAGGAACCGCAAGGCCCTCGCCACCGCCGTCGCCGGCGTCGGCCTCGACTACACCATCACCGGCGCCATCACCATCAGCTCCACCTACGACGGCGCCGATCGGCTCGTCGACTACCGACTACACGTACGCCAACCTGGGCCGCACCACCGCCCTGCCCGGCAGCACCCTCGCCTACTACAACAACGACCTCGCCCAGCAGCAGACCGCACTCAGCGTCAGACCTGGACCCTCGCGCTTCCGCGCCTGGACCACCGAGACCAACACCTCCGGCACCTGGACCCAAGTCTGGCCGTGCGCGCGCTGTGCTCGCTGCTCGAATACGCCGTCAGCCGGCCCCCACGGACGGCGACATGTCAGCCGACGTTCTTCACCTGCTCGCCGCCGTCCTGGCCACTGGCCTCGTTGACGAAGACGCCGCCACCGAGATTGGCGAGCGGCTGCCGGTCCTGCACGGCCGGGCCACCGCCTTCGCCACCGCCCATTCCGAGCTCTACACCCTCGACCCCCACCGGCCTACCCCGGCCGGAGCTGGGTCAACGCCGTGGCCCCCGGGGCGTCGAGGGCGTGTCAGTGACTTTGTGTAAGTCCTCCGGGGTCACGTGGTGTTGAGCCGGTCCTCGAAAAAGAGTGAGAACTGGTTCAGCGCCTTCTTCCAGTGTGCCGCGACGTGGTTGACATCGCGGGCCTTGGGGGTGATCAGCTCGCGGACGACGAGGTAGAGCACCTTCAGTGCAGCCTTTTCGGAGGGGAAGTGCCCCCGGTTGCGGGTGGTCTTGCGAAGCCGCGCGTTGATCGACTCGATCAGGTTTGTCGAATACACGACCTTCCTTATCTCGGGCGGGAATGCCAGGTAGGGCGTGAACTCGCTCCACGCCGCCCGCCAGGTGCGCACGACGGCCGGCTAACGCTGGCCCAACTCCGATGCGGTGAAGTCCGCGAGGGCCTGCTCGGCGGCCTGTTCGGTCGGCGCGGTGTAGATGGCCCTGAGCGCGGACACCACCGCCGGATGGTGCTGCTTGGCCGCCAGCCGCAGCGATGCCCGGATCAAGTGGATCACGCAGGTCTGGACCGTGGCCTTGGGCCACGTCGCGGTGACCGCGTCCGGCAGACCCTTGAGGCCGTCGCAGGCGACGATGCAGACGTCGTCGATTCCGCGGTTGCGTAGTTCGGACAGCACCGTCATCCACGTCGTGGCGCCTTCGCCCTCGTCGCCGACCCACAGGCCAAGGACGTCTTTGCAGCCGTCCATGTCGACGCCGACGGCGAGGTAGACCGGCTTGGAGGCGACGGATCCTGACCGGATCTTGATCCACAGTGCGTCGATGTAGATGATCGGCCAGACGGCGTCCAGCGGGCGGTTCTGCCAGGCGGCGAGCTCGTCGGCGACAGCGTCGGTGACCTTGCTGATCAGGTCCGGTGAGACCTCGACGCCGTACATGCCGGCCAGGTGGGAGCGGATGTCCCGCACCGACATGCCGCGGGCACAGGGACAGGATCTGCTCGTTGAAGCCCGCCAGCCGCCGCGGGTGCTTGGGCACGAGCTTCGGCTCGAGGGAGCCGTTGCGGTCCCGGGGAATGGCCACGGTGACCGCGCCCGCGTCGGTCAGCACGGTCTTCGGTGAGGTCCCGTTACGGCTGTTGCCCGAGCCGCGGGCCGGATCGTGCCTCTCATAGCCGAGATGTTCGGTCATTTCGGCGTCCAGGGCCCGCTCGAGCACGGCCCGAGTGACCTCGGTCAGCAGCCCGCCCTCGCCCAGCAGAGCGGCTCCGGAGGCATCGGCGCGGTCCATCAGACGCTCGACGACCTCGTCCACCAGCCTCTCCTCGACCGATTCGACAGCCGAGGTGTTCTCGTTGTCCGTCATGCTCTGTCCGTCCCGGCTGACCAGGGCCCGAGCCTGGGCTCCGGTCAGCCTGTCACACCACGGACTTACACGATCTTTCAGGCACGCTCGCCGTCGACACGCCCTGGTGGTCGTTCCTGCCGGAGGAACAGCGTGCGGCTCAGTTCACCGCCGTGGCGGCTGGCCTTCCGGCCAAGCGGATCGGACGGCCCGGCGACGTCGCGAACGCGACATGAGAGGAGGAGGGTTTGGGAGGGCGCTTCCGGAGTGGCTTGTGCTCCGGAAGCGCGGGAGAGGCTACTTGCCGGCCTGGCTTTCTGCTTGGTGTTTGAGGTTGTTGACCCAGTTGTGGAGGGAGTTGTCGAGGGCGGTCTGCAGGGTGGCCTGGTTGGCGGTGACGGGGGCGCCGGTCCAGGATTCCTCGGTGTGGACGAGGACGCCGTCGGTGGTCGGAGTGAAGGTCCAGACGTGGATGGCGGTGATGCCCTGGGCGGGGCCGCCCCAGGCCAGGCGCCTGCCGTAGTCGACCTGCTTGACGGTGGAGGTGATGTCCAGTCCCTCGGTGGTCCAGCGGAAGACGGAGCCGGGGCGCAGGCGTCCGGGGGTGTCCTTGACGACGACGTCGACGCCTGGCTGCCAGGTGGGCCAGTTCTGGACGTCGGTCTGGATCTTCCAGATGGTGTGCAGGGGGGCGTGGATGAGGATGTTGTCGCGGGTGATGACCGGGGCGCTGGCGTCGATCTGCACGTCGTCGGTGTGAGCGGTGGCGCCGGCCGCGATGGTGGGGGCGGTGGTGGGCTGGTCGTCGTTGAGGGCGTGGGCGGTGCCGGTGGCGAGGAGGACAGCGCTGGCGGTGGCGGCGGCGAACTTCGTCGCGGTGAGGATACGCATGGTAGGGGGCCTTTCATCACTTGCGTTGGTGGTTGTCTGCCGGGCAGGGGAGCGGGTGCAGTTATGGGGTACCGGAGGCGGCTTGAGGCCGGGGGCGTCAGTCGGCCTGCTCAGCGCGGGTCTTGAGGCCGGCGAGCCAGGCGGTCAGGGACTGTTCCGGCGCTTGGCCGAGCTGCTGGGGGCGGTGAATCGACGGGGACGCCGCTCAGGTTGGTGGCGTCTCGCACGCCCGTTGGGAGAGCAGGCACATGCAGTAGTCGTGGACGGATGTGGGTCGGCTTCCGCGTGGTCGTCAGGCGTGCAGGACGACCTTTCCGGCGACGGTGCCGGATTCGGCCAGCCGCATCGCCTCGGCAACCCGGGCCAGGGGCAGTTCGGCGGCGATCTGGGCGGTGATCTCACCGCGCCGGAGCGCTCCGAAGACCTCGGTGAGGTCGGTGCGTAGCCTGGCCTGGAAACGGCCGCGGTTCAGGGCTCGGCCGGCCCAGACGTTGAAGAAGTAGGCGTGGCGGCGGTTGGGCAGGGAGTTCCACAGCCATACACGTCCGAGGAGCTTGAGGACGGGCCACTGCTTGGAGCCCTCGTCGTCCCGGGTGGAGGCGCTGCCGTAGGAGACGAGCGTGCCGCCGGGAGCGAGCAGGCGCCAGGAGTCGACGATGTTGCGGCCGCCGACGTGGTCGAAGACGGCGTCCACACCGGCCGGGGCGAGCTGGCGGACGCGGTCGGGGATGTTTTCGGTGCGGTAGTCGATCGGCGTCACCCCTTGCTCCCGCAGGGCGGCGTGGTGGCGCGCGGAGGCGGTGCCGATCACCTTCGCTCCGGCGGCCTGCGCGAGCTGGACGAGTACGGAACCGACGCCGCCGTTGGCGCCGTGCACCAGAACGGTCTGACCGGCGCGGATGCGGGCCTTGCGGTGCAGCATCTGCCATGCCGTGATGCCGTTGATGACGACGGTCTCGGCCTGCGCCGCGCTGATCCCCTCGGGGACCGGCACCGCGTCGGCGGCGTCGACGACCACGTGGCTGGCCCAGCCGCCGACCTTCAGCAGCGCGGCCACCCGGGTGCCGACCAGAGCGGGATCGACGCCGTCGCCGGTCTGCGCAACGGTGCCGACGAGGTCGTAGCCGGGGACGAAGGGGAAGGGCGGCTGGTCGTAGTAGCGGGCTCGGCGCATCTGCTGCTCGGCGAAGGAGACACCGGTCGCCTCCATGCGGATGACGAGCTGGTCCGCTGTGGGGGCCGGAGCGGCGACCTGGCGTATCTGAAGCTCCTCCGGTTCCACCTTGCCCGGCAGTACGACCTCGACCCGTGTTCCCGCGTTCATGACGACCTCCGTCGATCCGGCGCGCTAGTTAGTGGATGGCGCGTTCGTTAGAAGTTATAACTGCTCGTTGGCGTGACGGTCAAGAGCGTTCGTAATAGGGTCTAACTCCGAGCTGCTCGCCCGGCAGCAGACAGCGGTGAGCGAACAGGGGAAGGGACGTCCAGATGACCGTCGCGGGCCACGAGACACCACGCGAGCGCTACCGAGCCCAGCTGCAAGCCGAGATCAAGGAACGCGCCTGGGAGCAGATCGCCGCCGCCGGAGCTCCGGGACTGTCCCTCAATGCCATCGCCAAGCAGATGGGCATGAGCGGCCCCGCGCTCTACCGGTACTTCGCCGGCCGGGACGAACTGATCACCGAGCTGATCCGGGACGCCTATCGCAGTCTCGCCGACACCGTCCGTGCCGCGGCCGTCCCGGGTGCGGATCTCGCACAACTCGGGCGCGCACTGAGGGCCTGGGCCCTGGAGGACCCCCAGCGGTACTTCCTCATCTACGGCACACCGGTGCCCGGCTATCACGCACCCGAGGACATCACCATGATCGCCTCAAAGATCATGGACGCCCTGCTCGCCACCGCGGCCGGCGCCGCTACGGAAAGCCCTCACGACGGCCACCCCGACGCGCGCCTGGAAACCCACCTCGCCGAACACCGGCAGTGGGCCGCCGACCACCCCGCATCACCTGCCGCGCTGCGCCGCGCCCTGCTCTTCTGGACCCGCCTGCACGGCATCCTCTCCCTGGAACTGGCAGGCCACTTCACCGGCATGGGATTCGACCCGGGTGAGCTGTACGAGAGCGAACTGCGCCATCTGGTGCGGTGAATGACCCAGCTCCGATAAAGAACGGTGAGAGCGTCTCCCCGTTGACGACCTTGTTTCAGCTCGCGAGCGACGGACCCGCTTCGCCAAGACGCTTACCAGCACGGTGAGAAGCATTGAGTCCATCGACCCGGACGACCTGGTCGCTGTCGCGGACGATGACCGGCGCGCCGGCATCACTGCTGCCCAAAAGAGGATCAATGAGCCTTTTCGGCCTGACCCTACAGTCAGCGCGGGTAGGCATCGCCGCCGGTGGAGATCCGACGTTCCTGTGATCTCGGCGGGACTGCGGGGGTGGCGGCCACGAAGCCGTCGCCCGCCAACTGGACGCCCTCGCCGGCTACATCGCCACCTCCGTCACCGCCCGGCGAGGCCTCCTGGCCCGCCTGCACTACCTCACCGGCAGCGCCCACGCCCGCGCCGCAGCCCGGGCGGCCGGCCTGGCGGTCACCGACCGCACCCTGGGCGCCTGGCTGGAGGGCCGGCGCGCGCCCGCGGCGCAACCTGGAGCGGATCGAGCAGGCCTACCGCACAGTGCGGCGGGAGAACGTCGCCCGCTACCTGACCGCCCGCCTCAACCGGGACGGCCGCGGCACTCGCGTGGAGATTCACCCCACCAAGATCCCGCCCACCAAGGCCCGACCAGCGTCACGATGCGATAACCCCGCCCCCGACCATGCCCGCATCCCATCCGAATGCCGCTCCGGTATCCCCGCCCGCAACTGACAGCGCCTCTCCGGCAGGTGACGACGTATCCGCTGGTCACCATGCCTTTCCGGCGTGGTCGGCAGGCCGACACCCCCCTCTGCACACCTCCACGCCCCTCCCAGACAAGAAGAAGGGAAGGGCGGGCGGGACGGGCCGGCGCGCGGAGCGGCCGGCTCGGCCGGCGGTGGTGTGTCCGTCCAGCGGGCCAGTCCCTTGGGCAGTACGAGGAACGCGGCCCCGGCGCCGTGGGCGATCAGCACATCACCGACGTCGGCGTGCACCCGCTGCAGGTGGGAAGCGGTGGTGACGACGTGGACCTGGGCATCCGCGGGCAGGACCGCCCCGCCCGCCAGAGAGCTGCGGAGCGCGGCCGGGGAGATCTTCGCCCACTGGCGGGTCCGGTCGGCGTCCAGCAGACGGAGGTTCTGCAGGTGCCGCACCGTGCCCGCGTACGAGGTGCCCAGCTGCCTCGCCAGCCGGTACACGTGCTCCGGACTGGCCGGCTGTCCCCGGCAGATCCGGTCGAGACCGGCCAGCACCGCCGGGCGCGGTATGAGGAACCAGCGGCGAACGCCTCGGCGGTCTTCTCCTCGTCCGGCCAGCTGCCGTTGCCCCACCGCAGCGCCGGACTGAGGTCGTCATCGGCCGCCGTACGGTGGTGCAGGACGTGATGCCCGAGCTCGTGGGCCGCGGTGTGCCGCTGGGTGACGATGTTCAGGTTGGCGTTGAGCAGCACGGCCGGCCCGTTGTCGGCGGGGGAGAAGGAGACCCCGAACAGGCGCGGCATCGGCTGCGCCATGCCCACCAACCCGGCCGTCCTCAACGCCTGGTGGACAGGGACGTAACAGCTACGCTCGATGCCCAGGTCGCGGTGGGCCTGGGCGGACGCGATCCCGGCGATGCGGTGCGCCACCCCCCAGTTCACCGCTCCGTGCCCTGGTCCTCGGAGCCTTCCTGTTCCTTCTCCGCCGCGCGTCGCAGCGAGAGGTACTCGGCGAACTCCATCACCGTTTTCTGATCACCGTCGGTCAACTGGGCGAGCGCACGGGGCAGTCCGGCGAGGGCGTACTCGCCGGCGTCCGCGTTCTCCTCCTCGGCCAGGAAGTAGGCGACCGGCTACCGGTACAGGCGGGCGAGCTTCTTCAGCTCCAGGCTGTCCACCCGCCGCTCGCCGCGCTCGATGTCGCTGATCGCCGAACGGGGGATGCCGGTGTTGTCGGAGACGAACTGCTGCGACATGTTGAGGTAGTCACGGGTCTTCTTCAGCCGCTCGCCGAGCTGGGTGAGCTCGGGGTCGCGAGCACGGGCATCGGAGGGGGAATGGGTCATGATTGCTGCCTTTCGATGACGGCCTCCCGCACCGCGCGGGCGAAGGCCCGCACGGACGGGGTGGCCTCGGCCGACTGGCGGTCGGCAGGGATGGCGATGGAGTAACGCTCCCCCACGCGCGTGAGGATCTCCACGATCAGGAGCGAGTCGACCGGCAACTCCGGTCCACCGCCCTCGGCAACAGGGGCTCCAGCACCGCCCACTGCTCGTCCGAAAAGCCTGTGCCCAAGTGCGGACGGTGGAGTGGTGCAGGGACCACGCCTGCCAGCACTCCTTGAGCCAGGTCATCGTCGGCTCTGTCTCGCCCGCATGCCACCCGTGGCAAAGGTCGGCGTCGGTGATGGTGCCCAAGGAGGGTGGTTGTCTGCGGTGAGGCCAATCGGCCAAGCCGAGACGAGGCAGCACCGCCTGACTGATGCGGTTGCGGCAGCGGACAACCTGTTCCGCCGTGATGCCGTACTCGTGGAAGAGGCACAGCGCGGTCAGGTGGACGGCCACCGACTGACGCTGGCGACGGTCGTGCTCCGCGCCCGCAGGGTGCTGCACGGCGAAGCAGTCGACATGCAGCAGGCGCACCTCCGGAGGCGACGCGGCGCCCAGCCAGTGCGCCGCCGACGGAGCAGCCGCGACTTGGAGACACTGCTCAACCCGGTTACATTGCGCCTGGCGGACAACTCGTCCGGCAGTCCTTACTCCAGTAAGTACAGCATAGAAGCCACGCCGATCAGCCGATAAGACACCATCTTGACAGGTGTCTTCCTCTGGCCGATGCTGGTACTCCTGACCGATAGGAGGCAAGGTGCACGAGCACGACGAGTACCTGTACTTTCTTCGCCGCGCCTTCGACGGGATGCTCGGCGCGCTGGAAGAACTGGGTGATGACCTTGGCAACACCGCGCCGCACCTGCCCGGCGCCAACTCCCCGTACGCCATCGCGTACCACTGCACGGCGGTGGCCGACTACTGGCTGGGGCACGTGATCGCGGGGCGCCGCGTCGACCGCGACCGGTCCTCCGAGTTCACGGCGAAGGGGGACGTGCGGCGCCTGCGGAGGGAGGTCGACGCTCTCTTCACGCGTCTGGAAGCAGACCTGCGCCAGGCGCTGCCGTCGCAGCCCCCGCGCAACACGCCGCCTGCCGACCACGAGGGCCCTGATCGTCCCCTGAGCGTGCGGGGCGTCCAGCTTCACGTACTGGAGGAACTGGCCCAGCATCACGGGCAGGTTCAGATCACCCGCGATCTGCTGCGGGCGGAGGCCCCGGCATGAAGCCCGCACCTGCTCGGGGAATTCCCGGCTTCGACGACCTCGACCCCGGCTGGCTGCGCGCTCGCGGCAGCGTGAAATGGCACCGTCCGGAGGAGGATGTCCTGTCGGCGTGGGTGGCCGACATGGACTTCCCCACCCCGCCGCCGGTGGTGGCCGCGCTGCACGATGCCGTCGGCTGCCGCGATCTCGGTTACCCGGACTGGCCAGACGGCAGTCCGCTGCGTACGGCCTTCGCCAAGCGGATGGCCGAGCGCTATGGATGGGCCGCGTCGGCCCACCGGGTGCGTGAGCAGACCGACCTGATCCAGTGTCTGCAACTCGTCCTTCACCTCGCGACGTCGGACGGGGACGCGGTGGCGGTGCAAATTCCCAACTACCCGCCGTTCCTGACGACGTTGCGGACGATGAACCGGCGAATCGTGCCCATCCCGATGAAGGACACCGACGACGGCTGGCGGATGGACTTCGCCGCCATGGACACCGCGGTGAAGCGGTCCGGCTGCAAGGCACTCGTCCTGGTCAACCCCCACAACCCCACCGGCCGGGTCCTGACGCACGACGAACTCGGCGAGTTCGCGGCCATCGCGCGACGCCACGATCTGCTCGTCATCAGCGACGAGATCCACGCCGAGCTGACCTACGCCCGCCACCGACACATCCCCTTCGCGAGCCTGTCCGACGACGCCGCGCGCCGCACGGTGACCCTGACCTCCGCGACCAAGGCGTTCAACCTGGCGGCCATCCGCTGTGCCGTCACGCACTACGGCCCGGACCGTCTCCTCGCGCTGCGGGACGCCCAGCCACCCGACCTGTACGGCACCGTCTCACCGCTCGGTGTGGTCGCTACCCTGGCCGCGTGGGAGCACGGCGACGCCTGGCAGCGCGATCTTTTGACCGTGCTGGACCGCAATCGCCGGCGCGTCCGCGACGTGGTACGTGACCGGCTCCCGTCCGTCCGCCACCACCTGCCCGAGGCCACGTACCTGGCATGGCTGGACACCCGGCCGCTCGGCCTGGACGAACCGCCGGTGGAGAAGGTGCTCAGGGACGGCCGGGTCCTGCTCGACGGCGGCACGCCCTTCGGTCCGGACGCCGAGGGGTTCGTACGGCTGAACTTCGCCACCTCGCAGCAGGTGCTCGACGAGATCCTGGGCCGGGTCGTCGACGCACTGGGCGGGCGAGAGGGGTGACGACGGTGCCGGACGCCACCTGGCACCATGGCCGTGTGGATGAATTCGTCTTCGTCAGCGGGCGGCTCTCCCTGGACCTCGCGGGCACGCTACTCTGGCGACGAAGCCGACGCACCGAACTGCTGCGTTCCCCCGACGACCTGCGACGCTGGATCCAGCAGGCCGGACTGCTCGACGCGCCCGGCCCTCTGGACGCACGCGCCCTGTCGAGAATGTGCCGTCTCAGGGAAGCGGTGTACGCGCTGGTTGGCGCATGGCCCCTGACACCGCCCGCGGACAGCGAGGTGCGGGAAGCCCTCGCCGAGGTGAACGAGACGGCCCGGCTGCCGCTGCCGAGGCTCCAACTCGACGAGGACGGTCGCCTGACACGTACCGGAGGCATCGACGAGGTGCTCGGCGCGGTGGCACGGGACGCGGTGGACCTTCTGGGCGGCACCGACTTCGCCCGCGTGCGGGAGTGCCTCAACGAGGACTGCACCCGGCTGTTCGTGGACCTGTCGCGATCCGCCAACCGGCGCTGGTGCGGCATGGCCGAGTGCGGGAACCGACACAAGGTGGCCAACTACCGCAAGCGGCAGCAGGCGGCACGCTGACTGCTTCCCGGCGTCGCATGCCGCCAGGTGGGAGTCCTGCCGTACCGGTGGCCGCGGCTTAGAACCCGCCGCGCTTCGCACGCGGCGAGACGCAGACCGCTGTCACTATCAGCGGCGACTGCACACGATCGAGGGGCGGTCCGGGAAAGAGAACACGGGCCGACAACCGGCCCACTACACTCACCCAAACCGCCCCTGAGCAGGGAAAACGTCAAAGTGCTGCTGGAGTATTAATACTCCAGCTGTAGATCGTGATCTCGCTGATGAGGTGAGCCGAAGCGCGATAGATGTCACCAAGGCAGCAGATTGTCACAAGGGTGGTCGGACCCTGTCGGCGGTCAGGCGGTGAGTGCCGTGCGCAGGGTGGTGGCCATTAGATCGATGGCTTCCTTCGCGGCCGGTACCGGGCCGGTGTGGGTGAAGTAGTGGTCGACCCCCTCGAAGCAACGGTGGGTGACCGGAACGCCGGCAGCTTCCAGGGCCTTGGCGTATGCATCGCCCTCGTCGCGCAGGCGGTCGTTCTCCGCGGTGATGACCAGGGCGGGCGGCAGCCCGGCGAGGTCGTCTGCCAGGCCGGGCGACACCAGCGGATGGGCGAGGTCGGCGGGATCAGGGACGTAGGCGGCGGTGAAGACCCGCATGAGCTGAGGGGTGAGCAGGGGCTTGACGATGGGTGACTGCTTGGTGGCCGGGTCGGCGAGCTGGTCAAGCGGTGCCGAGTCGATGATCTGGAGGCGGGGCGTGAAGGTGCCGCGGTCCCGAGCGGTGCGGCAGACTGCGGCGGTCAGGTTGGCCCCGGCGCTGTGTCCGCCCACGGCGAGTCGCGAGCCGTCCCAGTTGTTGGCGGTGCCGTTCTCGGCCGCCCAGGCGATGACGTCGTGCGCCTGGGTGACGGCTACGGGGTACGGCCGCTGCGGGGCGACGGCGTAGTCCACGTTGATCACCACGCAGCTGGCTGTGGCGGCTATGTAGCGGCAGATGTGGTCGTCCTGCTGGGGGCGGGCGATCACGAACCCGCCGCCGTGGAAGTTGACGTATACGGGGGCAGGGGCAGCGGCGGCGGCCGACGGGCGGTAGACGGTGCACGTCACCGGCCCGGCGCCGGTCTCGACTCGGATGGATTCCGTACGCTTCGGGATGTCGGTGAAGCGTAGATCCTTGTGCACGCGGCTCATCATTCGGCCGAGCAGCAGCTGAACCCCTCTGGCCTGGATTCTGGGGCTGAATGACATGGCTGGAACCTCATCGCTACAAACTTAAAGTATCAGGATTCCTGATGATGGGCGCTCTTCGCTGATCACGCAAGGGGCAACCACGAGCCGACTGCCGAAGGGAGGATGGACGCTCCAGCCGTAGCGACCCACCGATTCGTGTCGGTGACAGTGGAGTGAGCCGACTCCAGGTCGTCGAGGAAGGCTGTGAATGCTTCGGCCCCACTGGAGATTTTGGCTGCGGGATAGAGCCACGAGACCCGGGCACGCGGACCGTCCGGCGCGGTCCGCGCAGGGGAGCGTGATCTCGGCGCAAGGGGACTCGGGCGGCGGTGGCCCGCGCCGGGTGTGTCATCCGGCAGGAGGTTATGGCGGGCCAGTGTCATTCGGCTCTGATGTTGTCCACGTGCACGATGCCCTTGGTCGCCGCACCGCTCCCATGGACGAGGTACAGATTGAACGCCGTGACCTCGGCGAGGTGAGCCGCGTCGAGCACGGCTCCGGCGTGTGCGGTGTCCCAGGGAGCGGGCGTGAACTCGCTGAAGGGTGCCCTGACCTCCTGCCCGCTCGTGTCGGACAGCGGAACCTGGTACCAGAAATCGACACCGCCAGCGACGATCTGGAGTGCCCCGCCGTTTGCGGAACCGTCGCCCCGCAGCCACAGCGCAAGGGACGTGAAGGCGGACCAGTCCGCGTCGACCGGCTTGCCTGCGCCGGTGTACTCGGCGCCGGTGAAGTCGTACGCGTAGGCCAGTCCGTAGGAGCCCGAAGACTTGTGGTCGGCCGACAGGGTGAGTGTGTGGGAGTTGACATGGGTGTACGCCTGGCTCAGGGCGGTGTCGTCTCCGGCGTATCCCTCGAAGTCGTCGACCCAGCCGGCAGGCAGGGGTGCGACCTCGCCGAGGAGGACCACGGCCGAGTCGGTGAGCGTCTTGCCGTCCAACCGCGTGCTCACGGTGAGGGTCACTGAGCGGTTGTTCCGCAAGGCCGGGTCGATCGACCAGTCGCCCGAATAGAAGCCGTCGGCGTCGAAGCACAGTCGTCTGGCGCGTCCGCCGTTAACGGAGTAGGTGACCCGGCTCGCCCTCGCGGGCGTGACACGCACCCGGACGGTGGTCGTGGAGGCCGCTACGCGCTGCCGGTCCGTAGGGGTCACGAGGTGCAGGAACGGGGCGTTCCTGACAGCGGTGGTGCGAGCGGAGTACACCCCTCGGAGATCGGCGGCGAACAGGGTGTAGGGATCCTGGTGGTACCTGACGAAGTCTGGGAGCAGGACGTGGCCCGGATACGGCACATAAGCACGCTTGGTGCCTCCGAAGTTGGCCCAGGTGAGCATGTACGTCACCTGACGGGCCAGCGGGTCCGCCTCGACGGCCTGCAGCAGCTGGGTGAACCACTGAAGGTTGCGGACCTCGGTGCCGCCCTCCCCGAACTCGGTGAAGGCCGGAGCCTTGCCTCGCTCGTTCGCCAGCCGGACCACCATCGCCAGATCCTTCACCACACCGTCCAGCCAGGGGGTCGGTCCGGCGTTTTCGTCGTACGAGTCGTAGCCGAGGACATCGACGAAACGATCGCCGGGGTAGGTCTTCAGGTAGCCGGCCGGGTCGCCTGCGAAACTCGAGTTGGGCGAGTAGGCGTAGAGCAGGTTGTGGACGCCCCTGGTGTCGCGCAGGTACTCGACGGTGTAGCGGAACAGCTCGATGAACGCGGCCGAGGACGTGTGGCCGGCGCCCCACCAGAACCAGGCTCCGTTGTTCTCGTGGAAGGGGCGCAAGACGACCGGGATCGCGGTGCCGTCCGACCGCCGTGCGCCCTTGACCGCCTTCGCGATGCGGTCGAGGAAGGTGTTGAATTCCGCGTGCTTCGCGCCTCCGGGAAGGATCTGGCTGACCACTCGGCCCGTTGTGTCGTAGAAGTCCTTGCCGGTGACGAAGTTCGGCATGTGAGCGCTGAGGGTGTTGATCCCGCCGCATGCGTCCCCCTGCCGGATGCACCAGCTGAGCGCGGCGATGTTCTCGGCTTCGGTCCCGCCCTCGGCGCCGGGACGCTCGTCGCCGTCGAGGATGAGGGTGTCCCAGCCGAAGACCGCGGGGTAGTCGCCCACCGCCGCCCTGGTGTCGGACGCCCTGCCGTCGGGGGTGGTGAAGGTGAAGCCATAGGTGAGGTCGTGCTGGTGACCGAACAGGATGCCTTTGCCCTGCTGCCGCTTCAGGTATGCGAACAGCGCGCGGGTGGCGGGGGTCGCCTCGTCGTCGACGATCCGGACCGGCGTTGGCGCGCCGGCGAGCGCCGTGGGGGAGGTCGCCGCGGCGGCCACCGATGTTCGGGCGCCGGCTGCCGCGGCGACCGTGGCACCGAGGAGGATGAACGTGCGACGGTTCAGGGGAGAGCTGGGCATGTATGTCTCCGTTTGACGTGGCGATCTCTCGCCAAGGGGACGTGACCCCGGGGGCCGGGGTGCACCGCGCCGAGGGGCGGCGTCTGGTCGCCGTTGCCCTGATGCCGGGTCGGGTGCAGGTGGCTTTGGACAGTCGGCGACTCGGCCTGCTCAGTCGGCCGCCGAACAGTCGTCGCACTCCGGGGACGAGCCGTCTTCCACTCCCAGGTCTGCGGCCCAGAGCCGTGAACCCGGTCCGGACTGCTTCGTGGCGCCTCGCGCGGCCCGGTGCAGGTGCAACGCTGGAGGAACAGGGAAGACGACGAGCGTGGGCACGATGCGAGGACTGCATCGGCCGTGATGTCATCCCCATGGGCTCCGAAGGGCACGAGGAGTCGGAAAGGGTGGCCAGGGCCCCGGTGATCGGGGTGCCGCGGGGACCGGCCACGGCCGCTGTCCGAGGTTGCCGCTGGCCGTGGCTTCTCGGTCGGAGGGCGTACTTCACCGCCGGGCCGACATTGAGCAAGATCGTGGAGACGTCATTGGACGCCTTGACAATCTTGATCTCGGTGTTGGCGCCAAGTCGTGGTCGTGCTCGGCGTGGTCCATCGAATCGTGCCGGTCCACGGCCGCAGTCAGTGCACCCTCGTGGCCCGCCATCGCGGCCGAGAACTTGGCTGCCACCGCGGCAAGGGCGACACTGGTCGCCGCTGCCCCGAGCATCCAGGGTCTGTAGGTCACTTGTGGGGAGTCCTTCCCGTGACGCGGTCGGCTGCAGGTAGATGGAGTCCTGGTCAGGGACATCCGCAACGCACGACACACGTGTGCTTCAAGTGACGCTATTCGACTAGAAGTTGAGGAAAAAAGAAAGAGTCCGGCTCGTCTTGGCCAACCGCCCCTTGCGGAGAGTCATTGACGATCGACCTCCCCGTTCGTTCCCTCCCTATTCGCCCGGACGGAAGCAAGGGTGGTGTTCCGTCCATGGAGCGGTGTGCAGTGAAGCTTGTAGGTCAGGTGGACTGGTGTGACATCGCCCGGGTTGCCGAAGCGGAACAGGAGGGGTGGCTCGGCGAAGTGGAAGGACTCCGCGTCAGCCTCGCCGGCGCAGAAGAGAAGCTCAACCAACTGGACGCTGAGGAGCGGCGAAGGTCGACCGTCGTGCACCTCGGCATGCCCACCTTCGGGCAGATCGCCACATGGACAAGTGAAGCCGCGACCCCACGACAGTGCATTGAGGCTGCAGCCCTTAGTTCAGAGAAGGTGGCGCGGACGCGGGCGACGTTCTCGTGGATGATGACGCGTTCGTCGTCGCCGAGCTGGCGGTCGCGCAGGCCCGGGACGACCCGGGCGGACGCCGCGACGAACGCGTGGCAGGCGGTGACCAGGTCGAGGAACTCGACCGACCGGTCGATCGCACGGATCGCCGGCGCGAGCTGGATGTTCTCCTCGAAGGCCTCGCGGGCCTGCTGGCCGCGTTCGACCTGGGCGCGGTTGACCTGGTGACGGGCAGTGTCGTCGCCCATCGCCTTGAACGCGGCGTCCGGACGGCGCAGCAGGCCCGTCGTCACCTCGGTCGCGACGCTCTAGTCCCTGGTCAGCTCCTCGACGACCTTCACCTTGTCGGCCGGCGTGACCTTCGCGACGACCGCGGGGCGGCGCAGGATGTCCGGGCGATCGCGGCGGTGACGTCGTCCTCGCGGGACAGCTGTTCCGCCGCCCTCACCTTGTTCTCGGGCTTGACCTGGGCGACCACGGCCGGACGCCGCAGGAGATCCCCGGTCACCGTCGCCGCGACCTCCTCGTCCTTGGCGAGGTGTGGATTGCGCTGATCTTCTCCTACGGCGTGACCGGCTTGTCGACCTGACGGCCGGTGCGGCGCTTTGCCTCGTCCGGCGTCCAGCGTGACCTGCCCGGCGGCGACGTGAGGATCGTCGCGAGCCGCTCCTCCTCGTCGGCGAGCGACGCGAGGATGTTGTGGACAGCGAAGGACACCTCCGCGACCCGGCGGTCCTCCGGCCACTTCGACGCGGTCTGCCGGGCCTGCTTCACCGTGTAGGAGGACATCCCGATGTCCTCGGCCAGACGGAACAGCGACTCCTTCACCGTGAACAGTCCGTCGGCCGGCACCGCCCCGCCGCGCTCGCGCATCGGCTCGATCTCCAGCGCGTAATCGCCGACCTTGAACAGGATGCGACTGGCCGTTTTCACCAGTTCCCGCAGCTCAGCCACGGTCTCCGCATAACGGTTCGCGCTGACGCTGCCCACCCGGGCGTCGTCGCTCTGCTCAATCTCTTCGGGCATGGTTCACCACCAACCGGCAGGCCTTGCACGGCAGTTGACCGTGCGAGATCCGGCTCGCCTCATGAACCCGAGAGTCAGACCGAAAATCCTATGATCACAACGAACGACCGCAATTGACCACGAAGTGACCCTGGTTGTGGCATGTCACGGACCCAATGCCGAGCAATTGTCAAATCCTCTGGGTCGCGGGGGCCAAAGTCCGAGTCTGGACCTGCCACGGGGTAATTGCATGCGATCTTCCGGCAACGGTGGGTACCGTGCCGAGCATGGACGTGACGTTCACCAAGGTGCCCGGGCGCCGTTATCGGATGACCGTCGTTCGGGAACGCGGTCCGCAGTTGGCGCCGCGGCAGGGGCCAGGCTATGACGACTACCTGCCGCATGACGCCGTGCACTTCCTGGTTGAGGCCGAGGCGGGCCTGTCCGGCGGTGTGTTTGGCCGGATTGCAGCCGGACAAAGCATTATCTTCTGGGCGACCGATCCTGTGATTAGGAAGCGCCGGGCACGTCGGGAAGCGAAGCGGCGGCCGAGCAAGGCCGAGCACGCCGACATGGCTCGATCCGAGACATTGGCCTCCCTGTGCGAGCCGTTGTGGCAGTTGCGAGCGGGCCAGCGCTCGAGTCTTCCTGACTGGTTCTCCTCGATGGAGCCAGGCATCGGCGAGTCGCAGCTTGTCGAGCGCATCCTGGCCCGTCTCGACGACTTCGCAGCGCGCTGGCACCCGCTACCGGCAGGCGGCAGCGTCACGTTGCGTTGGCCGTTGCCCGCTCGTTCTTCACAAACCCTCAGGCTGCGGTGACCTCGCCGCGTTCGACGAGGTGGCCACGTTCGAAGCGGGCTCCGGCGCGGACGAGGGGGACGAGGCGGGGTGCGTTCACGGACCGCCAGCGGGCCCGGGCGGACTCGACCAGTTTGAAGACCATAGCCAGGGCGGCAGCACTGGAGCCAGCACCATCGACAAGCGGATGGCGTCTGAGTCCGTGCCGGCGGGCCCCTCCCCGACAAGTGCTTGGCGGCTAGGTCGTCGATGGCATTGTGAGCCACAAACTGGTTGCCGTCCGAGCTGATCCGGACTGGCCGCGGCACCGATGAGCGCGTGGGCAGAGTCGCACAGGCGAGTGTCGCTCCGGCGGGGCGGCGCCTGGGGAGTCGTTCGAGGATGTCAGGGGCTCGACGGGTCCCGGAGCGCTCAGGTATCCAGGGCCCGGACGGGCACACGGATGTGGAAGGATCGGATCCGTGAATGCGCTTCCCCCGCCCGGTGCGGGTACGGCAGGCGGTGGTGAACTGCGGCGTGTTCTGGAGCGCTTCGACGTCGGCGTCGTGGTGCGCCGGATGGAGGCCGGGTTCGGCCGGTTGCCGGCCTACACCCGGTTCGAGTGGCCGGTGGACCGGACGGCCGTGGTGCGCTGGAACGTCGACCTCATACTGCGCTGGATGGTCAACGGGATCCCGCCGGACAGTTACCTCCGTTCCGAGCTGCACGAGTTCCTGCGCGCCCGAGCTGTCGCCGGCCAGCCGATCGAGGACAGCATCCTGGTCTACCGCCGTGGTGCGCGGATGTTCTGGGAAGCACTGCTCGACCTGGCGGGTGACGAGGACCGGGCGGTGCTCGTCGCGGAGTGGGACACGGTCTGGGGCTGTCTGGAGGACTACCTCGACCTGGTGGTGGACGTGTTCGCGCGGGCCTACGCCGACCAGCAGGACGCGCCGTCCACGGCCGGAGACCGGCGCGCCCGAGCCTTGTTCGACCGGTTGTGCGCGCGGCTGCCGGTCACGATCGAGGACCGGGACCGGGCCGCCCGGCTCGGGTTCGATCTGACGGAACCGTACCGTCCGTTCGCCGCCCGGCTGGCCGGGGCCACGGTCGCCTCGCACGCCGCTCTCGCGTCGCGGCTGCGCACGGCAGGGGCACTCGCGTTCACCGAGGGGGTCCGAGTGACCGGGCTGACACCGTCCGGGTTCGGCTGGGAGGCGTTTCTCGAAGACCCGCGGCTGATCCTGGCCCAGGACCCGCCACTAGCCCGCGACCGGCTCGGCGCGGCGGTCGACGGCCTGCGCGCGTTGCTCGCGATCGCGGCCCGGTCCGGACGCCGGGGCCGGGTACGCGCCGACGACTACCTGCCCGAACTCCTGCTGGCCGACTCCCCGGAAGCCTCCGACCGGATCGTCCGGCGGGTCTTCGGTCCGCTGGAGCGGGCCGAAGCCGTGGATCTGGCGGACACTCTGCGGTGCCTCGCCGTCCACGGCTTCGACAGCACTGCGGCAGCGGCCGCGCTGCCGGTGCACCGCAACACGCTGCTGTACCGGATGGGCCGGATCGAGAAGCTGACCGGACTGTCGCTCAAGGACCAGCGGGACCGCACCCTCGTGCTGCTCGCCGTCACATGGGAGGCCGTCGCCCCGGACATACAGTCGGCCTCGGGGCGGCCGGACGCCTTCGACTAGACGGTATGTAGGTGCCGGTCGTGGGCCCGGGCCTCGCTCGCAAGTTGTCGTGGGTTGCCGGCCGGGCGCAGCCTGGCCGGTAGTGCCTAC
>NZ_JBEXPK010000092.1:0-29720 GCF_040612015.1 Streptomyces sp. NPDC006476
GCCCCACCGGAACACCCAACGATGGGGCGCCGCCATGAGAGTTCATCGGCATCGTGAACGCCGCATGCGTCGGCATTTTCAACGTCCGGCAACAGCCATGAGCTTCAACTACGTCGTCCGCAGCGTCGGGTACTCCCTGGGCGGTGCCATCGGCGGTCTGGACCTCGCCACGGGCACCGGCCCCGGCCACCTCTTCCCCAACGACAGCACCTACACCACCGCGGCGCTGGTCGGCATCGGCGCCATGGCGATCACGACGCTGACAAGCCTCGCTCTCGCTCGCCGACGCCCGTCCGAGACCAACCCGTAAGAGCTCGCGCAAATAGGTGGTGTGGCGATCCTCTGCAGCAAGGCGGGCACCGGTCCCGATGAACATGGAGTCGCGACACTCTGTGACCACTGGAGAGACTGTGCCCGTCCTGCCGTCACGGCCGTCAGTCCGCCGCCTTGGGCCGCCAACCGGAGGCCCAATCATCGAGCTGGGCGAGAGATTCTCGAAGGGTCCTGCCCTGTTCAGTGAGCAGGTACCCCTCGCCGGCGTTCTCGACGAGGTCGGCCTGTCCAAGCTCGCGAAGCCTGTCTGCCAGGACGCTTGATGAGACGCCGCCGCATCGTTGCTGGAGCTCGCGGAAGGTCGGAGATGAGCCGTCTCGCAGCTCCCATAGGACCCGCAGCGCCCAGCGTCGGCCCAAGAGGTCCAGGAGCGCCATGATCGGGCGCCCCGTGTGCGAGCCGCGGACCCGGCGGCCTGGGAGTGGTGTTGGTCGTGTCATCCGCTTCCCTTTCCAAAGCGTCAATGTTAACGTCTCGCTATGCCTCTGAAATCGAAGCAGCGGCGCATCGAACCACTCTCGCCGCCCTATGGCGAGGGAGCCAGCGAGGCCCTTGAGCTCATCGGGCATTCTCATCCAGCTGTTCCGGGTGTGGGCCCGCCGGCCCGAGCTCGCCCGCTCCATCGCGGGCTGGGGAAGCTACTACTTCTCTCGGCGCTCCGCTCTCACTCTGCGCCAGCGCGAGCTGGTCATCGACCGGACCACCGCGCTGTGCGGCGCCGACTACGAGTGGGCCGTGCACGTCGTGTGCTTCGCCGAGAAGGCGGGACTCGACGCGGCGCACCTCGCGTCCCTCGCGGATGGAAGGCCTACGGACGACTGCTGGCACACCACCGATCGTGCCGTGCTCGAAGCGGTCGACGAGTTCCATGCGACCTTTGACTTATCCGACGACACCAGGGCGAACGTGGTCGCTGTCACCGATGAAGATGCCGCACTCGATCTGGTCTTGGTCTGCGGTTGGTACCACGCCATTTCGTTCGCCGTCAGGGTGCTCCGCCTGCCCCGTGAGCCCGGCACCGAGCCGATCTCCGCACTCTGAATCCAAGTCAGATGCACTCATCCCAACACTGGAGGTTCCCATGCCCAAGGGCTACTGGGTCAGCGTCTACCGCACCATTTCCGACCCTGAGAAGCTGGCTGCTTACAACAAGCTGGCCCGTCTGGCCGTCGAGCCCAAGGGCGGCCGGACCCTCGTCCGTGGCGGTCAGGTCGTGGCGTATGACGCCGGAATCGCCGAGCGCACCGTCCTGGTCGAGTTCGACAGCTTCGAGCAGGCCGTCGCGGCGCGCGAGAGTGCGGCCTACCAGGAGGCGCTGGTCGCCCTCTCCGACGGCGTCGAGCGCGACTTTCGCATCGTCGAAGGCATCGACTGACCGAGGTCCAGTCGGATGTTCACTGAAGGTCACAGAGCTCCAAGAGGCTCGACTCGCCGAGGTGTTGTGCAACGGCCGCTACATCCTCACCCCGCTCGGACACGACGCCCGCGAGGCCTTGCGTTGTGTCACCGAGTGACCACGGACCATGACAGAGTTCCCCTCACAGGCGGCGCGAACCGCCGTCGCCGCTGCCCTGGCCGAGGATGAGTGGGGCCAGGACATCACCACCGCGTGGAGCGTTCCGAAGGCATGGCGGCGCCGGGCAGCCGCTGGGATGTTCGCCCCGTCGATCGGCGTCCCCGAGGACATCGCCAGCGCCAACAACACAGCCTGCCTGGCCGCGCACATGGCCCGATTCGGCACGGACCGCCTCACCGTCGACATGGGCGATCTCCTCGGCAACCCATCCACCATCACAGCAACCATCGACAACACCCACCTGGAACACCCAGTCCCAGTTGGGGGCCAAGCAGCTATCGCACGAACAGTCGTGCGTCAAGCTTGACGTCATCCACCAGCCGTCGCCGCCCCGGCCACCTGCGACTCACACCCGCCGCAGGCAGCAACGACTCCAGCACTGACCACTGCTCATCAGAAAGATCCCCACGCCCCACACGGTGATCATGACGCCACGAGGCATGGACCGGAACCCGGCCCTAAAACACGGCCTTGTTCGCCTCGATGACCACGGCGATGGTCAACGTCACGGCCGCCACCACGGCCAGGGTCAGGAATATGAGCAGACGAGGCCGCTTTTTGAGGATCTTCACATGAGGGAGAAGACTTCAGCGTCACAGGGGTCGCCCGGCAGCCTCCATAGTGAGGCGGAAGACATGTGCGCACCGCGTTCGCGTCAGAGGTGCTCGGCCGCCGACGGTGGCGCTGCATGCCTTGCGCCAGGCAAGGTTCTGCTGCCGCGGCCGCCTCCAGCCGGGTCGCCTCGGCTTCCGTCTCCGCGTAGTCCTTGCCCCGTCCCTCGACCGGTCCATCAGCCCGATCCGCGCCGAGGTGACAACACGTCACCACAGTCGCCGCTGCGCACCCGGCCGCACCTACCGGTTCTTCGTCACTGGCGGGGTGATGCACGGGCCCTGCCGGTGGCGGCGCCGTGCGGACCAGTAGACGCTGGTGGCCTGCGCGAACTTTCGGGTCCGCGCCTCAGGCCGGTACGCGTTCACCGGAGAGCGGAACGCTGCAATCTGCCCGTCCAGGTACGTGCCCGTCTGGCTTACCTGCGACTTCGAGAGCCGTGCGACGCCCATACCTGCAACCGGCGCGGAAGTAGCTCCCGTACGCGCCAAGTCAAGGGTGTCGATGCTCACTTTCGAACAGGGGGTGTTTGACCGGTATGCCGGTTCAAAGAAATGGATCTTAACTCTTTTCTTACGTAGCATTCGCGCGTTGATCACCCTGTCGGTGTTTTTTTCACCGACTTCTTATCAAGGGGCTTGCATGCGGGGGCGCGTGTTGACGCGAAGACGTGGCCGAGTGGTGGCTTTGACGCTGACGCTGGTGACGGCCGCGGGAGTAGTACCGGCGGCATCGGCCGCCGACAGTTCCGGAGTGGGACCGCTCCGGACGGACATGGCCGCCGGGAAGGGGGACGATCCGGCAGCGTCGACGACCACCGACGAGGCCCTGACCGAGGCCAGGAAAACCGGCCGGAGCGTCGAAGTGGACTCGCTCCGCTCGGAGAGCGCCGACGTCTACGCCACACCTGACGGAAACCTGGAGGCGCGCGAGTACCTGCGTCCCGTCCGGACCCGGGTGGACGGCAAGTGGAAACCGGTCGAGACCGACCTGGCCAGGACGGCGCAGGGCACGGTGACACCCGGCGCCACCACGGTCGGTCTGCAGTTCTCCGCCGGCGGGAACGCCCCGCTGGTGCGCATGGAGAAGGCGGGCCGTGAACTGACCCTGTCCTGGCCGGACAAGCTGCCGGCTCCGGTCCTCGACGGACCGACCGCCACGTACGAGAACGTGCTCCCGGACGTGGACCTGCGGATGGGCGCTCAGGAGGACGGCTTCACCCAGCTGCTCGTCGTCAAGTCCGCCAAGGCGGCGGCGAGTGAGCAACTGGCCGAACTACGGCTGAAGCTCTCCACCGACGGCATGGATGTGCGGGAGACCGCGCAGGGCGGCCTGGAGGCCGTGGACAAGGGCGCGAAGAACGCCGTGTTCGAGGCACCCCGGCCGGTGATGTGGGACTCCAGTCCCGGCAGCAAGGCCGCCGAGGACACCACGCCGTCCGCCACCGCCAAGCAGCAGTCAGCCACCGCCAAGCCCGCCTCCCTCAAGTCGGCGTCGATCAGTGCGGACGCCACCGGACCGGCCGCGACCGCACGCACCGCCGGGCGCACCGCGTCGGCGGACGAACCGGCCGCCGGACCGGGAGACGAGCCCGCGGCCGGCGAGTCGGCGAAGCTCGCCCCCGTCGCGGTGGACGTCCCCGCCGGGGGCAAGGAACTCGTGCTGACCCCGAACGCGAACGTGCTGAAGGGCAAGGACACCGTTTACCCGGTCTTCATCGACCCCCAGTGGTACTCGCCGCGCGCCTCGGCGTGGACGATGGTCTCCAAGTACTGGGCCTCATCGCCCCAGTACAAGTTCAACGGCGAGGACAACGCGGGCCTCGGCTACTGCGGCTGGTACTACTGCAAGCCGTACGACACCAAGCGGCTCTTCTACCGCATCCCGGTGTCCAAGTTCGCCGGCAAGTCCATCCTCCAGGCCGAGTTCGTTGTCCGCAACGTCTGGTCGGCCTCGTGCAGCGCCCGCAGCGTGGAGCTGTGGCGGACCAAGGACATCTCCTCCTCGACCACCTGGAACTCCCAGACGGCGAGCGGATTCTGGATCGACAAGCTGAAGACCGACTCCTTCTCCTACGGCTTCGAGGGCTGCTCGGCCAAGGACGCCGAGTTCGACGTCAAGTCGGCGGTGCAGTCCGCGGCCAACGCCAAGTCCTCGACGATGACGTTCGGCATGCAGGCGTCCGACGAGAGTGACATCTACGGCTGGAAGCGCTTCTCCGACAAGGCCTATCTGCGGGTGAAGTACAACCGCCCGCCCTCGCAGGTCAAGATGTCGCAGCTGACCATGGAGTACGGCGGCACCTGCAAGAAGCCGGCCGACGCCGCACGCGTGCGCACCCTCGGCAAGATCTACGCCAACAACATCACCGACCCCGACGGCGACAACATAGCCGTGGAGTTCCAGGCGGGCTGGGACGCCGGAGACGGCAAGGGCAACGTCGCACATTGGAAGCCGGCACGCACCGGGTACAAGAAGTCCGGCTCCGACTTCTCCATCACCCTGCCCTCCTCCATACCGGAGAACAAACAGATCAACTGGTACGTGCGCAGCTACGACGGCGCACAGTACTCGCCGTGGTCCAACACCGGTGACCCCACCGGTTGTTACTTCACCTACGACACCAAGGTGCCCAAGGCCCCCTCGATCGTCTCCGGCGACTACCCGGCCTCCGATCCGGAGGATCCCGCGGACCCCTGGTACGACGGAGTGGGCCAGTACGGTTCGTTCACGCTGAAGGCCGCCGACACCGACGTCACGAAGTACTGGTTCGGTGTCAACGGCGACCCGAGCTCCAAGAACACCATCACCACCGCCGCCGGAGCCGCCAAGGTCACCCGGATGCTGCCGGCCAGGCCTGGCCTCAACTTCGTCACCGCCCGGGCCCTCGACACAGCGGGCAACGCCGGTGAGATCCGCACCTACCAGTTCCGCGTCAAGGCCGGACAGCCCGAACGCGCGACCTGGCAGCTCGACGACGCCGCCGGATCCGACCGCGCCACGGGACAGGCCCCCGAGCGCACCGCCGAACTCCGCGGCGGCCCCACCCCGCACGTCGAGGGCGCCAAGGGCACCGCGGTCTCCTTCGACGGCGTCGACGACTACGCCGTCACCGACATCCCCACCGTGGACACCTCCACCGGCTTCTCCGTCTCGGCGTGGGCGAAACTCTCCACCCTGCCGGACCACGCCGCCGTCATCGCGGCCCAGCCCGGCAACCACTCCCCGGGCTTCGAGCTGTACTACTCCTCCACTTACGACCGCTGGGTGTTCAACCAGTACAGCGCCGACAGTCCCGACGCCAGCGTGGTGCGGGTCATGCCGACCACCGCGGGCGGGGCCAAGGCCGGGCAGTGGACCCACCTGGTGGGCACCTTCAACTCCACCAACGACCAGCTGTGCCTGTACGTCAACGGCACCCTCGTCGGCACCACGACGTACTCCTCGCCATGGAACGCCCGCCGCGGCCTGCAGATCGGCGCCGGCTCCTACAACGGCAAGCCCGGCTCCTTCTTCCCCGGCGACATCGATGAGGTGCAGATCTTCGACAAGCCGCTCGCCGTCGGCGAGGTGACCCGGCTCTACGGCAAGGAGTCGCTCATCTCCGGCCGACCCGCCCGTGCGGTGTTCCCCATGGACGAAGCCGCCGACGCCGTCCAACTCAACGGCGTGGCCGAGGTACCGGACGCCAAGTTCTTCGGCGGCCCGACCGCGGGCGCCCCGGGCATCGCCGGCAAGGCAATGTCCCTGGACGGGGTGGACGACTACGCCAGCACCGGCCGACCCCTGCTGAACAACCAGCGAGGTTTCGCCGTCTCGGCCTGGGCGAAGCTGCCCAAGACCAAGCCGGACCATGCCGCGATCATCGCCACCCAGGCTGGTGAACACCGGCCGGGCATGGAGCTGTACTACAGCAAGTCGTACGACCGCTGGGTGTTCAACCAGTACTCGGCCGACACCGCGGACGCCACCCCGATCCGCGCCCTGCAGGCCGAGGGCCAGACCGCGTACGGCGACACCTGGACGCACCTGGTGGGCGTGCACGACACCGTCGCCGACAAACTCATCCTCTACGTCAACGGCGTCGAGGCGGGCTCGACGGACCTCGAGGCCGACTGGTACGCGGGCGGGGCAGTGCAGATCGGCGCCGGCAACTACGACGGCAAGCCCGATTCCTTCTTCCCCGGGCAGATCGACGACGTCCGCTTCTTCGACCGGCCCGTGTCCGCCGACGAGGTGCGTCAGCTGTTCCAGCAGCGCCCGCTGCTGGCCGCCCGCTGGAAGCTGGACACCGAAAGCGGCTCCGCCTCCCCGGACGACACCGGCCGCGCGGCCGCCCTCACCCTGCAGAGCGGCGCGAAGATCGGTACCGGCTTCATGGACGCCGGCCTGGAACTGGACGGCAGCACGGGCTACGCCAGCGCGCCGGCCGTCCCGGTCGACACCAGCGCCAGCTTCACCGTGACCGCATGGGCCAAGGCGGCCTCGACACCCGCGCAGAACGCGACGGTGGTCAGCGCCGAAGGCACCGGCCAGAGCCCCTTCGCCGTACGCTTCGTCCCCGACCCGGCGCACCCCGAGGGCCTGGGCAGCTGGGAACTGGCGCTGCCGAACAAGGACGGCACCGACGCCACGACCGTCCGCCTGGCGAGCACGGAGTTCAGCAGCGTGACCGACTGGAACCACCTGGCGCTGGTCTACGACGGCTTCGCCAAACAGGCCCGCCTGTACGTCAACGGCATCGTCCAGGAGGTGCCGTGCGAGGACGCCGACGGTGACGGTCAGGCGGACAACGCATCCTGTCAGGACCTGATCGCCTGGGGCGAGAACGTCCTGACCACCAAGGCGGGCAAGTCGCTCCAGGTCGGCCGGACGAAGACCGGCTCCACCGCCGCCGAGTACTTCCCCGGCCTCATCGACGATGTCTGGTTCTTCCAGGGCGCGCTCAACGACAGCCAGGTCGAAGAACTCTCCGGCTCCTGGTTCGACGTACCCACCGAGGTCCCGGCCGGCAGGTGACGCCCGCCGGTGGGCGGGGTGCGCGACCACTGCGTGCCCCGTCCGCCGGCGCCACCTTCCCCCATCCGCCCCTATCGCAGGCGATGCCGCTGCGCCACGACCCGCGCACCGGCACGCCACTCAGCCATGGACGGCATCACGCATGAGACGCAAACCACCACGCCTTTCCGCGACAGCGCTGCACCGGCCGGTTTCCCTGGTCATGTCCGCGCTGCTGCTCGGCGGTCTGATCCAGGCCGCCGCCTCCCCCGCCGAGGCGGCCACCGGCCACCGGCTGCCGGGCGTACCCACGGCCGACAAGCCCGTGCCCGGCACCAACGGCCTCAAAGCCAGACCCCGCACGCTCACCACGGGCCCGCGGACACCGGTCCAGCCGCCCCGGCGCTCCTGGCCGAAGCCCGGCATCGCCGCGGCGGAGATACCCGAGCACGGCTCCGCCCGCCCCGGTGAGCTGCCACTGCGCATCGCCTCACCGAAGCAGCGCACGGGCGCCTTCCACGGCACCGTCGAGGCCCGCCTGCACAGCCGCGCCCAGGCCGAACGCGCCGGCGTCGACGGACTGCTGCTGGCCCTCACGGCCAAGGGCGCCTCGAAGAAGGCCGCCGCGGCCGGCTCGGCCCATGCGTCCGCCACACCCGGCTGGGGCAAAGTCGCCGTCACCGTCGACTACTCCCGTTTCGCTCAGGCGTACGGCGGCGGCTACGCCGCTCGGCTGCACCTGGTCGAACTGCCCGCCTGTGCGCTGACCACGCCCGCCAAGGACGCCTGCCGCAAGAGCACCCCGCTCGCCACACGCAACGACACCGACAGCCGCACCCTGACCACGAACGCGGTGAGCCTGCGCTCCTCCGCGCCGACCGTGCTGGCCGCCGAGGCGGAGACCGGTGGCGAGAAGGGCGACTTCAAGGCCACCACGCTGTCACCGTCGGCCACCTGGAGCACCCAGCTCAACACCGGTGACTTCACCTGGTCCTACGACATGCCGGTGCCGGACGTCCCCGGCGACCTCTCCCCCGATGTCGGCCTGGACTACTCGTCGGGCTCGATCGACGGCCGTACCGGCACCACCAACAACCAGGGCTCCTGGGTCGGCGACGGCTTCGAACTGTCCCCCGGCTTCATCGAGCGCCGTTACAAGCCGTGCGCCGACGACGGCGAGAAGAACGCCGACGGCAACAAGCCGGGCGACCTGTGCTGGGCGTACGACAACGCCTACCTCACCTTCAACGGCAAGGGCGGCGAGCTGGTCCCCGTCGGCAACGACGAGTTCAAGCTCCAGCAGGACGACGGCACCCGGATCGCCCACCTGACCAGCGGCGAGCGCGGCAACGGCGACAACGACGGCGAGTACTGGCGGCTGACCGCGCCCGACGGCACCCGCTACTACTTCGGCTACCACCGTCTGCCCGGCTGGGCCGACGGCAAGGAGACCACCGACTCCACCTGGACCGTGCCGGTCTTCGGCAACAACACGGGCGAGCCGTGCCACGGCGCCGACTTCGCCGGGTCCTGGTGCCAGCAGGCCTGGCGGTGGAACCTCGACTACGTGGTCGACACCCATGGCAACGCCATGGGCTACCACTACGCCAAGGAGACCAACTCCTACGGCCGCAACCTCAAGGCCGACGCCGACACCCCCTACATCCGCGGCGGCTACCTCCAGCGCATCGACTACGGCCTGCGCTCCTCGCGCATGTTCGCCGACAAGCCGCCTGCCCAGGTCGTCTTCGACAGCGCCGAGCGCTGCCTGCCCCAGGACGGCGTCACCTGCGCGCCCGACACCATCGACACCAAGTCGTACTACTGGTACGACACACCCTGGGACCTGAACTGCAAGGCCGGCACCAAGTGCGACAGCGGCCGGCTGACGCCGTCGTTCTGGACCCGCAAGCGGCTGACCTCGGTCACCACCCAGCTCCTGAAGCCGGACGGCTCCTACGGCAAGGTCGACTCCTGGCAGCTCACCCACCGCTGGGGCATGGCCGACACCGACTACCAACTGCTGCTGGACAGCGTGCAGCACACCGGGCACACCGCCACGCCGTCGATCACGCTGCCCAAGACCACCTTCGCCTACACCCAGCTCGCCAACCGGCTGGACCGCACCGGGGACGGCTACGCCCCGTTCATCAAGGCGCGTCTGTCCACCGTGGCGGACGAGTCCGGCGGACAGATCGACGTCAACTACTCCGCCCCGGCGTGTGACGCCGACGCGCTGCCGACGCCCGAGACCAACAGCACCCGCTGCTTCCCGCAGTACATCGGCGGCGACAGCAGTGACGCCCCGGACCGCGAGTGGTTCAACAAGTACGTCGTCACCTCGGTGACGGCCACCGACCGCACCGGCGGCGCCCCGGACCAGGTCGCCGCCTACGACTACCTCGACGGTGCCGCTTGGCACTTCGACGACGACGGTCTGACCAAGGAGAAGTACCGGACCTGGTCACAGTGGCGCGGCTACGGCCACGTACGCGTCCGGGCCGGCGGACAGGGCGGCGCCGCCGCCATGAAGACGCAGCAGGACCACTACTTCCTGCGCGGCATGGACGGCGACCGCAAGACGACGTCGGGCGGCACGAAGTCCGTCAGTGTCCCGCTCGGCACGGGCGAGGGCGACCCGCTCACCGACGACGGGGCGACCGCGGGCTTCGAGTACCGCACGCTCGTCTTCGACGGGCCCGGCGGCAAAGTCCTGCAGAAGACCGTGAACCGGCCCTGGCACCACGAGACCGCCAGAAAGGTCCGCGACTGGGGCACCCTCACCGCCGACTTCACCGGCACCGCCGAGACGAAGGGCTACACGTCGCTGGACGACGGCGCCGGCACCAAGTGGCGCACCACCACCACCTCCACCGGCTACGACACCGTCGCCGGCCGGCCCGAGCGGGAGGAGGACCTCGGCGACACCTCCACGGCGGACGACGACCAGTGCACGCGTACGACCTACGCCACCAACACCGACAAGAACATCCTGCTGCTGCCCTCACGGGTCCAGACCGTCGCCAAGGCGTGTGACGCCCCCGTCGACCGGACCAAGGACGTCATCGACGACGTCCGCACCGCCTACGACGGCGGCGCCTACGGCGCGGCCCCGACCAAGGGCGACGCGACGGCCACCGCGCCGCTCAAGAGTGACAACGGCACGAAGGCGACCTACCTGGAGGCCGGTGCCACCTACGACGACTACGGCCGCGAACTCACCGTCACCGACCTGACGGCCGACGTGACCGTGACCGGAACCGGCGACCCGGTGCGCACCGTCCGCAACGACGGCCGTACCACCACCACGGCCTACCTCCCGGCCACCGGCCTGCCCACCCAGACCAGGACGACCACGCCTCCCGCCGACCCGGCCGATCCGGCGAGCGCGCAGACCACCGTCAAGGACCTGGACCCGCTGCGCGGCCTGCTGCTGAAGCAGACCGACACCAACGACAACGTCACCAACTACGCCTACGACGCCCTCGGCCGCTCCACCAAGGTGTGGCTCGCGGACCGCTCCACGAGCGGTGTTCCGACGTACGAGTACGCCTATTCGGTCACCGAGGGCAAGCCCGTCACCGTGGCCACCAAGCTGCTCAACAACGAGGGCGGCCAGATCACGTCGTACAAGCTGTACGACGGGTTCCTGCGCGAGCGGCAGTCCCAGGCGCCCGGCCCGGACGGCGGCCGGATCATCTCCGACATCTTCTACGACGAGCGCGGCCTGACCACCAAGTCCTTCGCTCCCTACTACGCCACCGGCGGCCCGGTCGCCGAACTGTTCAAGCCCGCCGACGCGCTGGGCGTGGAAACCCAGACCCGCACCTCCTACGACGGTCTGGGCCGCCAGGTCGAGGAACGGCAGATCGCCGGCAACGGCGACGGCGGCACCGTCCTGTCCACCAAGAAGACGATCTACGGCGGTGACCGCACCACCCTGATCCCGCCGGTGGGCGACACCACCGTCACCTCCCTGGTCGACGCACGCGGCAACATCACCGAACTGCGTCAGCACCACACCCGCGATCCCGAATCCGCCTACGACACCACCACCTACGACCACACCCCCTCGGGTGACCTGCTGAAGGTCACCGACCCGGCCGGCAACAGCTGGAGCTACACCTACGACCAGCTCGGCCACCAGACGTCCTTCAGCGATCCGGACCGGGGCCGCACCGACACCAAGTACGACGACCACGGTCAGGTGATCTCCAGCACCAACCAGCGCGGCACCACTCTGTTCAACACCTACGACGGACTGGGCCGCAAGACGGAGCTGCGCGAGGGCTCCGCCACCGGCAAGCTGCGCGTCAAGTGGACGTACGACACCGTCGCCGGTGCCAAGGGCCAGCTCGCCGAGTCGATCCGCTACGTGGACGGCCAGGCGTACACCACCGCGGTGACCGCGTACGACAAGCTGTACCGGCCCACCAAGACGGCGACCGTGATCCCCGCGTCGGAGGGAGCGCTGGCCGGCACCTACCAGTCGGGCACCGCCTTCAAGCCCTCCGGTCTGGTCGCCTCGCTCAGCTACTCCGCCGCCGGCTCGCTGCCGGGCGGATCGATCAACTACGCCTACGAGGCGCAGACCCTCCGTCCGATCTCCGTGTACGGCCAGGGCATGACCTCGACCGCCACCTACAGCCAGACCGGCAAGCCGCTGGTGTACAGCTTCGGTCTGACCAGCGGCGGGAAGAAGACTCAGGTCACCAACACCTACGAGTTCGGCACTCAGCGGCTGGCGACCACGCGCGTCGACCGCGAGGGACAGGCGGGCGTCGATCAGAACGTCACCTTCCGCTACGACGAGGCCGGCAACGTCCTGTCCCTGCGGGACGTCTCCCGCACCGGTACCGACAACCAGTGCTTCGCCTACGACTACCTGCGCCGCCTGACGGAGGCATGGGCTCAGGGCGACCAGAGCTGCGCGGACACCCCTGCCGCGAACAAGCTCGGCGGTCCGGCTCCGTACTGGCAGTCGTACACCTACGACAAGGCCGGCGACCGGCTGACCGACACCCGGCACGACATCGGAGGCGACACCAGCAAGGACGTCAAGCACACCTACGAGTACGCGACCCCGGGCAAGCCCAAGGCCCACCAACTGTCGACGCTGACCACGCAGGGTCCGGCGGGAACCAGCCGGACCGACTACGTCTACGACGAGACCGGCAACACTACCGACCGTGGCAAGCAGCATCTGGACTGGGACGCCGAGGGGCTCCTGGCCAAGGTCACCGAACCCGTCGACGGCAAACCGGACAAGGTCACCGACTACCTGTACGACGCTAACGGCAACCGCCTCATCGACCGCACGGGCGACCGGACCACCCTGCACCTCGGGCACACCGACGTCACCCTCGACAAGGGCGCGACCAAGGCCAAGGCGACCCGCTACTTCGATCTCGGCAGCGGCCACCAGGCCGTCCGGGCCGACGACGGCAGCTTCTCCTTCACCCTGGCCGACCACCACGGCACCGGCCTGCTGGCCGTCGCCGCCACCGACCTGGCCCTCACCCAGCGCCGCGTCACGCCCTTCGGCGAGAGCCGCGGAGCGGCACCGACCGCCTGGCCCGGGACCAAGGGCTTCGTCGGCGGCATCGACGAAAGCAAGGACACCGGTCTCACCCATCTGGGTGCACGCGAGTACGACTCCCAGACCGGCCGGTTCCTCTCCGTGGACCCGATCATGGATCTGGCCGACCCGCAGCAGATGAACGGCTACACCTACGGAAACAACAACCCGCTGGTGTACGCCGACCCGGACGGGAAGTTCTTCGGCTTCCTGGACATGTTCAAGCTGTTGAAGAAGACGATCGAGTACTTCCTCAACAAGGTTCCGAACAAGAACCCAGGCTTCCTGCAGCGCCGTGCCAAGGCCCCTGCGGTGCAGAGCGACAACCTGCGGAACAAGCTCGCTCAGATCTATCCCAAGAAGGAGCACGGCGCCGTCTTCGGCAACGGCAAGTTGTCCACAGCCATCATCCACGAGTTCAACACGGGCGAGCGGCTGCAAGGAAAGAAGCAGTGGCACATCCAGAAGGGCTGGTCGACGATGAAGGGCCTGTCCAGCGTGCTGGACCTGGACCGCAAGGCCAGGGAGGAAGGCAAGGGCATGCAGAACCTCCTGTCCGACAGCGATCTGAAGATCGCCAAGGCAGAGGCCGCCGAGTTGTGGGACGCGCTCAATTCACGTGACGTCACCGGCAACATCAACAAGATGATGAAGGGCGACCCCCACATGGAGAAGTCCATCAAGACGAACTTCGAGTCGGTGGCGAAGACACCTGCCGTGAAGGAGCTGACGGGCACGGAGTTCAAGCCCACCCAGTACAAGGGACCCCAGCCGGTCGGACAGCCCACCCGGCTGCGCGGCTTCTCGCGGACACTCGGTATCGTCGGCGGAATCGCGACGGCCGCGGAGGCGCCCTCCTACGTGCACCAGTACGGCTGGAAGGACGGGCTCTGGGAGCTGACCAAGGACGTCGTGGACCCCTTCGGGTTCCACGAAGCACTGGAGCCGTCCACCTCGGAGAACTGGGCGTGACACCGAGTAACGAGAGCTAGACCATGAGGACGGGGTCCGTCGCGCCCAGGGCACGGCGGACCCCGCTTCCGAGTTCCCCACCCTGTGCACCCGTTGAGGAAGACATGAGCGACACGCCCTCGGGAGAGATCCCGGTCGAGGAGATCCCTCCGCTGCTGCTGCGCATGGTCCCGGAATCCGCCGGGTTCATTGCCGAGATGTTCCACCGGCCCGCCGAAGCGGCCGTCCTGACCGAGGAAGCGGCGGTGATGCTGTACGAACTGCTCGCCGAATGCTTCACCGGTCCGGTGC
Organism: Streptomyces sp. NPDC006476; assembly: GCF_040612015.1. Lineage (NCBI taxonomy): Bacteria > Bacillati > Actinomycetota > Actinomycetes > Kitasatosporales > Streptomycetaceae > Streptomyces > Streptomyces sp. NPDC006476. Next base: position 14,361 of record NZ_JBEXPK010000092.1, read on the forward strand.
TGATGCCGCAACTGAGGAGCGACAAACCGGACACAGAGTTGCTCACCCGGTGCTGGGACTTCGTGGAGCGCATCGTCGACCACCCCACGGAGCATGTGAGCGGCGCCGTCTTTTTCGAGGTACTGGATCAGCTCCTGCTCGACAGCGGTCTGGTGGAGGCCGCCTGGCCCTACATGAAGGACCGGACCCGGGCGCGTACCCTGCAGATGCTGGACGGCTACGACGTACGTCTGCCCGGCATCAACCGGCGCTGAGGGCACCGCAGCGGGGCGGCGGCGCCCTGCCGCCCTCATCCCCGGGACTTCCCGACTCCTGCCGGCTCCGCCCGTCTTTCGGTACTCGCGGCGCTTCTGCGGTGCGCCGGTCTGCCACAGCGTTTCGTCCTGGCGTTGTGACGCCGCGCCCCCCTTTTATGCGAGTACAAGCGGTGGTTCGGTGCGGGCGCCGGCAGCGACCTGATGTGCCCGCACACTGGGAAGTCCAGATTATCGAGGTACTCGGGTGGACCGATGAGATCGCTGAATGAGGTCTTGTCGCATCGCGTTGATGGCGATCCCTCGCCACGGCATTGAGCTTGGGGACGAGGAAGCCCCCTCCCCAGCAGCCGCGTCAGAGCGGTCGCCGCCCGGACTGCCGAAGGGCCCCGGACGCCGCGCGGGGCATTCACATCGACGCCCTCGACCTCGTCGTCAACGTCGATCCGCCGGCCGACGCGAAGGACTACTTGCATCGTGGTGGACGCACGGCGCGAGCCGGGGAGTCCGGGAAAGTGGTCACCGTGGTCACCCCCAACCAGCGGCGTGACGTGAGCCGGATGATGTCCGGAGCAGGGATTCGGCCCACGGTCACACCCGTGTGCTCCGGCGAGGAGAAGCTGACCGCCATCACCGGGGCGAAACGCCCGCCGACCGTGACCAAGGCCAGTAGCGGCAACGCCCCCTTCCGCGGCCTCGGCACCCGTCCGGGCCGCCCCGCCAAGGAGTCCCGCAAAGCCGCAGAAGCCCGCAAGGCCGCAGAAGCCCGCGCGGCAGCCCGGGTACGCAAGGGCCGCTGACTCCGCCCCCCACGTGCCCCCTTTCCAGCTCCGAAGGGGCGTGGGCGCCTCAGTGTGCCCTCCACGTCGTTGCTCTTGCCCTGCCTCTGATACGCACTGGGCCCCGCCAACTCGCCCTCGCCCTCGCCGTCAGCCTCACCGATACCCCTACGGGGACTGCCGACGCTCGCCGTTCGAATCAACCCTGCCCTTTGTCTCCTTCAAGGCCTCCACAACGTCCCGTTCGGCTCTTGCCGTCTCATGACGCGCATGGCCTGACGACGCGCGCCACGGCCTGACCGGCCCTCGCGGGACGGGGCAGCCCAGCCCTCGCCGCTCCTCCTCCCTCACACTGCCTCACGTCAGCGCGGTACGGCCTCGACCACACTGATCCGATAAACCCTGCGCCGGCGTGGACTGCAATGGATGTCGACAACGTCCCCCACGCGGAACCGGTCCTTGAGCGTCGGGTTCTTGTCAGCCGTGAACATCGGCCGTCTCCACTCGTTCACCTCGAAGGACCAGCCTTTCCGCGACGCCGGGTCCTCGATGGCACAGCAATAGTGCGTGACATCGGTCAGCGGATCGTCGTGGTGGGTCTCGAAGTCCCAGCGGGAGATGACGGCGCCACGGAAGGTCAGCTCCGCGGGGACCGCCTGGACGCGGCGGCGGGCGGGCAGCCAGAGAGCCGACATCACAGCGCCGACCAGGACCGGGCTCGCGGCAAGTTCCCCACGGAAAGGAATGTGCACGCTCAGGGCCACAGTGATGGTGGCTGCGCAGGCTGCGACACCCAGGATCACCAGTTGCCACAGATGGCCCCAGCGGGGCGGATCCAGTGGCGCCGTGTCGACGACGTGCCACGACTTGCCGTACGCCGACCAGATCCGGCGCGCCTCGCGCACGGGCAGCGCCGACTCGGGGCCGTTCGCCCCCACCTGCCGTCGCGGAAGCCGGTGCTCGGCGCCTGTGTCGTCGTCCCGCCACCACTGCGCGGCCTGCCGTCCGAGAGCCGTCAGCCTGGGGCGGGTCCTGATCGGGAACCGGTCGATCATCGCCACACCGAACATGCTCACGTTCAGGAGCACGACGAGGACGATGCGGAGCACATACGGGGACCACGGCAGACACACGCACAGCAACCCGAACCAGGCCGTGATCGCGGCGCCCCTCAGCAACAGAATCAGGGACTTCTTGCGGGCGGGCCGTGTCAGCCCCATGGCCATCGCCCCATCGCGAACGCTGCGCTCGAAACCGCGCCACCATATCCAGTACTCGTCGCCGTCCCCGGGCCCCAGGGCTTCTATCGGTACGCGGTCAACGCCGAATCGGCAGCGGTGGCGGACGCGTTCCATCAGCAGTTCCTCGAAGGGCCGCAACGGCCGAAGGCCGACCGTCCCCAAGGCGGGCCGTACGGTCAGTGTGCCGTCGGCTTTCTGCTCGCACCTCAGATGGCCCGCGCGTACCAGTGCGAGGGCGGTCGTCTCGATGGCCTTCGGCGTGACCTCGCCATCGCCGAGCAGCACGTTCACCATGGCTGCGGCCAGTTGCGGGGGTTGCACGGGCACCTCCGTCGAGAGCGCCTCCGCCGAAGACCCGCCGCCCCTCCCCCTGGGCGTCCTCCTCGCGGAAGTCACGCCCCGCCTCCGAGGCGCCCCTGCCGGGTGAGGACGAAGCCGATGACCTCGATGGCGTTGAAAGCTCCCAGCGGTACCGCGACCAGGCACCACAACGGAGTTACCGCGCCGACGCTGCCCGCGACCAGCAACGCAACGGACCCCACCCCTGAGGCTGCCGCCGCGATCAACTCCATCCAGCCTTTGGCTCGCAAACCGTACAGCAGACTCGACATGTTGAAGCTCATCCTCGCTCCATCGGTGCGCGACCGGCGCCTCCCCCTCGGATTACGGCACAGCCGGTGCCGGCCAGGCGCTCCTCGAGCATAGGAACCTGTTGAGATCACGGCATCGGGGAAACCACGTAGGGCAACACTGAGGTAGTGACTTCACAACTGCCTGACGCCGCTGCGGTGTCCGCCCGTCAACGACACCCGCAGCAGGGTGCCGTGCGCGTCGGTCAGCACGTGGTGCTTCGAGCCCCGGCCGCTCACGGTCAACCGGATGCGGGCCGACTTTTGGGCTGCTTCGACCCCGCTTGGCCCGCACGTGCGAGGCATCAACGGTGACACGGGAGAAGTCCAGACGGTCTGCCGCCCGTAACCGGTCCAGCAGCACCCGCTGAAGTTCCTCCCACACCCCGGCCTGGCCCCTCGGCCAGCCGCTGTCAGCAGGTAGGCCCGGAAACCGAACCCCAACTCCTGCGCCAGGTACTCCCACTGAATGCCGGTGGCGAGGACGAACAGCACACCCTGCAGCGTCTTGCGGTCATCGATCCGCTTGGGCCCCGGGTATCGGAACCGCCGCTCACGCTTCGGCAGCATCGGCTCAATGACCGCCCACAACTCGTCACTGACCTCCCACCGCCACCACCGAGCCATGACGACCCCCAAGCACGGGATCACGCCCATCTCCACCACACCACAAGAAGACCGCCATACGGCCCTGCCGTTCCTCCGTGACTCCCCGGACAGTGGCAGCGATGCGCCGGACCAACTCAGGTCGATGGCCGGCACGGTCACGCTCCATCGGCGCGACGCAGAGCGCCGGGCCTCGGCGTTCGGATCGTTCATGAGCTGCGGCAGCACCGGTTGCCGCAGCTCAGTTGCGGTACGCGGCTGTCGCGATCTCGACGAAGGATCGGATCAACGGGTTGGTGTCACCTTCGTTCCACGCTGCCACCACCCGGCTCGGCGCCATGTCGATCAGCGGTATCACGGCCAACTCCGTGGGCAGGTCGTGTCCGAGCGGGGCGAGGCCGATCGTGCCGTTCCACAGCACGGCCTGCAGGCATTCCTGGACGGCGCGCACCACGGGGCCCTCGCGCGGCGTGCCGCCGTTCCAGTACGACTGCCAGTTGGGGTCGGTTCCCTGCGGGAACTGAAACCAGCGGCGGTCGCTCAGGTCGACCAGCCGCAGCCGGTCGCAGCGGGCCAACGGATCATCGACGCGCAGGACCACGCCGACCGGATCGGTCCGCAGCGCACGCACCGTCAGGGCGGTCTCGTCGAACGGCGCTCGGGTCAAGGCGACGTCGACCAGTCCGGCGCGCAACCCGCACGTCGGGTCGGTCAGATCGGTGTCGCGGATGCGGATCTCGATGCCCGGGTGGCGCCGACGGTAGGCGGCGGCCAGCCTGGTCATTCCCGGGTCGGTGCCATCACCCAGGATGCCGACGGTGATGGTCGTGACGCCGGCCGCCGCGCGCACGCGTTCACGGACGCGGTCGGCATGGTCGAGCAGGGCCCGCGCCTCGTCGAGCAGCACCGTGCCTGCCGGCGTGAGCGTGACGCCGGCGGGCGAGCGGGTGAACAGCAGGGCCCCGATATCAGCCTCCAACTGTTTGATCGCCCGGCTCAGGGGCGGCTGGCTCATGTGCAGCCGGGTGGCGGCCCGGCCGAAGTGGAGTTCCTCGGCGACCGCCACGAAGTAGCGCAGGGTTCGTAGCTCCACGCTGTAACGATACCGACGAGGTATCGGCATCGCGGGATGGGTCTTGGACACGGGGAGGGCCCCGGCTGTGCACTCGTGAGCATGACCGAAGAAGCCAAGGCCAGCGAACAGCAGGCCCCCGCCGTATCGGTGGTGGGTCCCCGCGACGGCGAGACGATCGTTCTGGGCACCACACGCATGCGCGTTCTGGAGGACGGCAGCCACACCGGCCACCGCCTGGCAATCGCCGAGTCCGTCCTCGCCCCGCACACCCAGGGACCGCCCCAGCACCGCCACGCCCGACACGACGAAGGCTTCTACATCCTCTCCGGCACCGTGCGGTTCACCGTCGGGGACGAGGACCACGACGCCTCCGCGGGCACGCTGGTGATGGTCCCGCCCGGTGCCCCGCACACCTTCGCCAACCTGAGCGACCAGCCCGCGGTCATGCTCAGCACCTTCACTCCTGACCTGTACGTGCAGTACTTCCGAGACCTCCAGGACGTGCTCGCCGACGGCCGGCAACTGACGCCACAGGCCAACATCGACACGATGAACCGCTACGCGACCGAGCCCGCCACCGAACGTGCCTGAATCCGCCGGGCCGCACGGCCCGGCGACTTTGCTTCCGACCGGCGGGCCGTAGCGCTTCCGCCTTTCGGTGTCCGGGCCCTCGGAGGACGGACCGGGCCTTCTCCAGGGCTCCTCTGGCAAACGACGCAATCGACGGGGCTCCGGGAACCGGTGGCCCATGAACGGGAACTATGAACATCGCTTATTGGATCATCGCGGGACTGCTCGCCCTCTTCTACTTCTACGCGGGCGCGATGAAGGTGATCCGCAGCCGCGACCAACTCCGACCGATGATGGCCTGGGTCGACCGCATGCCGTTGCCCGTCGTAAGAGCGCTGGGGACGGTCGAAATACTCGGCGCCACCGGACTGATCCTGCCGCCGCTGACCGGCATCGCTCCCTCGCTGGCGCCAGCCGCGGCCATCGGCTTCCTGCTCCTGCAAATCGGTGCGGTCGCCGTCCACCTGACCGGCGAAGACCGCCGGATCACACTCAACCTCGGACTCATCGCCGCCGCAGCCGTCACCATCTGGCTGTGACCCAGCGCAGCGACCTCGACCTCGATGCGGCTTCACGACGCGAGCGTCGAGGACCTGGAGGGCGTCAGCCGCCTCACTGAGGTGATGACCTGGGCAGTGTTCATACCGCTTGAAAACGGACCCTAACAAGATCACGGTCTACCGCTGGGATACCGATCCGATAAAGGGGAGGAGACATTCGGTCCGGCCACAGCGCGTGGAGGCCAGCATGTGAGTTTCGTGTGAGTTGAAGGGGGCGTCGAGTGCTGCCTGCGGGTCTTCGCAGGTCGGTGGCTCGGCGTTCCCATGTGGCGTTCATGTTCGTTCAATCTGGCTCACGTCGGCGGCGGACAGTGAGTGGGGCATGCGACGGGCGCGTGCCCCACTGTTGGTCTGGAGTCTCGATGATCGAAGTACATGGCCTGTCGAAACGCTATGGCGAGGTCCTGGCCGTGGACGACCTGACATTCGCTGTCCGGCCCGGGGAAGTGACCGGGTTTCTCGGGCCCAATGGAGCCGGCAAGTCGACCACATTGCGCATGATTCTGGGCCTGGACGCTGCCAGTTCCGGGACTGCGACAGTGGGCGGGCGGCCGTATGCCGCGCACTCCGCGCCGTTGAAGGCGGTCGGGGCGCTCCTGGATCCGGGCGCCGTGCTGCCCAGTCGCACCGCCTATCACCATTTGCTGGCTTTGGCGGCCGGCAACGGGATCCCGCGCCGCCGGGTGGACGAGGTGCTGGCGGAGGTCGGTTTGGGGAAGGTGAGCCGGCGCCGTGCGGGGACGTTCTCCCTCGGGATGCGTCAGCGGCTGGGGATCGCTGCGGCCCTGCTGGGTGATCCGCCGGTACTGGTCTTCGACGAGCCGCTCAACGGGCTGGACCCGGAGGGCATCGTGTGGATCCGCTCGCTGATGCGGAGGATGGCGGCCGAAGGACGCGCGGTCTTGATGTCCAGCCATCTGATGAGCGAGATGGAGCTGACGGCCGATCACCTCATCGTCGTCGGCCGTGGAAAGCTGATCGCCGACACGACGATGAAGGACTTCATCGAGGCGCATTCGGAGCGTCAGGTATTCGTCCGCACCCCGCAGGCCGAGACGCTGCGCAGCATGCTCACCGCAGCCGTTCAGGTGCGGACCGAGAGAAGTGACACCTTGGTGGTGACCGGTCTGGAAGCCGCCGAGATCGGCGCGTTGGCGTCGCTTGGCGGAGTGGAGCTGCACGAGCTGGCTCCGCGCCAAGTGTCGCTGGAAAAGGCGTTCATGGACCTGACCCGTGACGTGGTGGAGTACCAGTCGGAGAAGGAGACGAGCTGATGACACAGGCCCCTGCGCGACTTCCCGCCAGGTGGACGAAAGCTGGTCGGCGCCAGCTCGTGTCCCACCTTCAGCCAGACCCGCATCGTGCGCGGGGTGGGAAGGCGACCTTCTGGCACTGCCTGCACGCCGAGTGGATCAAGATCCGCACGATGCGGTCGACTTTGTACGTGATCCTAGGCACCCTGGCGTTCTGCATCGGCCTCGCCGCGCTGAACGCATCGTCCGCCGGCAGCGAGTACGCGGATCTGAGTCCCGCGGGCCAGGCCTCGTTCGACCCGCTGGCCACCAGCCTGCGCGGCTACCTGCTCGCGCAGATCGCGCTGGGCCTGCTGGGCGGCCTGGTCATCACCTCGGAGTACGGGGCGCGCACGATCGTCCCCAGCCTGATCGCCGTTCCGCACCGGGCGCGGGTACTGGCGTCCAAGACCGTGGTGCTGGTGGGCGTGGCGCTCCCGGCCGGGATCGTGGGGTCGCTGGCCGGGTTCCTCGTCGGGCAGGCGTCACTGTCCGGGGCGGGCGCCCCGCACCTGGCACTCTCCGACGGCGTGGCGCTGCGCGGCATCGGCGGCGGCGGCCTCTATCTCGCACTGGCCGCGCTCTTCGGACTGGCTCTGGGCACGGTGATCCGCTCCACCACGGCAACGGTGACCACCCTGTTCGGCGTGATGCTGATCGTCCAGGCCTTCGCCCCGGCCCTGCCCGGAGGACTGGGCGACTGGGTGTCGAAGTACTGGCCGCCGATCGCCGGCGGGCAGATCATCACCAGCTATCAGGACCCCGCGTTGCTGCGTCCCTGGGCAGGCGTGGGTGTCATGGCCGGATGCGTGGCGGCTTTGATGACGGCGGCGTTCGTCGTCTTCCGCAAGCGTGACGCCTAGCGGGGCGGGACAGTGAAGACAAAGGATCACTGGGGATCTGGTGTCATGACGACGACGCAACGACTGCTCCTGGTGGAGGACGAGCCCACGCTGCGTGAGCTGCTGTCCGCCAGCCTGCAGCTGGCCGGCTTTGAGGTGACTGCGGCCGAGACGGGCGGCCAGGCCCTGGAAGCGGTCCGCGACAAGCGCCCCGATCTGATCGTCCTGGACGTGATGCTGCCCGACTTCGACGGCTTCGAGGTCGCACGCCGCCTGCGCGAGAGCCCCACCGGTCACGGAGGCGGGCACCCACCGATCCTCTTTCTGACCGCCCGGGACGCCGCCGAGGACCGCATCGGCGGCCTGCGGGCCGGCGGGGACGACTACGTCACCAAGCCCTTCAATCTCGAGGAACTCGTCCTGCGCATCCGGGCCGTGCTGCGCCGCACCAGCGGCCGCCGGCCCGATGGGCTCCTGGCCGTGGACGACCTGGAACTGGATCCCGACAGTCATCAGGTGACCCGGGGCGGCGAGCCGGTACAGCTGTCTCCGACCGAGTTCAGCCTGCTGCGCGTGCTGATGGAGAACGCCGGGCGGGTCCTGTCCCGGGATCAACTCCTGGACCAGGTCTGGCACTACGACTTCGACGGTGACGATTCCATCGTCGCTTCTTACATCAGCTACCTGCGCCGCAAGATCGACACCGGGGAACCGAAGCTGATCCACACGGTGCGCGGGATCGGCTACGTCCTGCGCAGGCCCCGCGCATGAGTGCCGCTGCCACGTACGGGCCAGTCAGCCGTCTGTCGCTGCGCGGACGGGTCGTGGCCCTCACCTTGCTGCTGGTCGTCATCGCCCTACTGGCCAGCAACGCCCTCCTCGTCACCCTGCTGCAACGGCGGCTGGTGCAGCAACTGGATGACCGCCTGCACACCGCTGCCACGACGGCGGCACGGCTGTCGAACACGGAAGACCCGCCCGGCGAAACGGCACCGGAAGCGCGCTACGCAGTGGAGCGTGACCTGACGGGCGACGTCTACGCCGCCTACCTCGATACCGAAGGGCATCTGCGGCAGACGCTGCGTCCGGCCACCCATGGCGCCCCTCGACTTCCGGCCCTCGACACCGGGGCGGTCGTAGCCCGCGACCAGCACCCCTTCCAGGTCCCGGGCACGAGTGACGGCGATGAGTGGCGTGTCATCGCCGCCCCTTTGGCCCCCGTCCACGACAGCAACCTGCACGAGGGCGGCAGCATCGTCGTGGCCGGTTCTCTGGATCCGGTCCATACGACGATCCGACACCTGGGCGTGTGGATGCTGGTGATCGACTCCCTGGTGCTCAGCTGCCTGGGCGTCATCGCCTGGTTCGCCGTACGGGCGGGCCTGCGGCCGCTGCGGCGCATCGAGACGACGGCAGCGGCCATCGCGGGCGGGGACCTGTCCAGCCGGATCCCGCAGCCGACCACGACCCGCACCGAACTGGGCCGGTTGTCCGCCGCGCTCAACGGCATGCTGGACCGCATCGAAGCCGGCGACGCCGCCCGCGCGGCCACCAACGCGCGCATGCGCGCCTTCATCGCGGACGCCAGTCACGAGCTGCGCACCCCGCTGTTCGGGATCAAAGGCTTCACCGAGCTGTACCGGATGGGCGGTATGCCCCAGCGCGGCGATATCGACTCGGCCATGAGCCGTATCGAACGCGAGGCGGCCCGCCTTGTCCGCATCGTCGAGGACCTGCTGCTGCTCGCCCGGCTCGACGAAGACGCAGGCGCTGATGCGCAGCTGTCTCTGCACCTCACCCCCATGGACCTCCGCACTCTGGCCGCCGACGCCCTGCACGACCTACGGGCCATGGCCCCCGAACGTCCCGTCACCCTGACCGGCCCGGGCGGCGACGGCCCGCCGGGCAGCGCGCCCGTTCTGGGCGATGAGTCACGACTGCGACAGGTCACCTCCAACCTCGTCGGCAACGCCATCGCCCACACGCCGCCCGGCACGCCGGTACGCATCGGCGTCGGCACACTGGAGGACCAGGCGGTCCTTGAACTGAGCGACCAGGGGCCAGGAATGACGCCCGAACAGGTCGCCCACGTCTTCGACCGCTTCTACCGTGCCGACACCGCCCGTGGCCGCACGCAGAGCGGCGGCGCCGGCCTCGGTCTCTCCATCGTCCGCTCCCTGGTGACCGCTCACGACGGACGGGTTGAGGTCCGCTCCGGGCCAGGGGAAGGCGCCACCTTCCGCGTCCTGCTGCCGTTGCATCCCGACAGCTGCGTCAGCAATTCCTGAGGACCGCCCGGTAAACCCTCGGCCGGCTGTCGCGGACTGCGGACCGCAGCCGACGCCTACCTGATTGGCGTGCCCCTGCTCCGGTGCGTCGCCGTTCTTTTGCCGGTCAATCTGCCGATCACAGCAGGGGACTACCCGCGGCAGATGAGGCAGCCGCCGAGCCCTACTTGTTTTTCAGTACACGGGATTGTCGATACGGCCGACGACATGAAGAGGCCGGCCCGCGAGGGTAAAGACGTTCCCGATATCCAGATATGGAGATGTCCTTTCATGGCGACTTTCTTACATCGGGTGGGCCGCTGGGCCTTCCGAAGGCGCCGCATTGTGGTGCTGGCCTGGGTGGCAGTAGTGGCCGCCGTGTTCCTCGGGGCGTCCAGCGCATCCGAGGCTCCGGACGACTCGTCTTCCATGCCCGGCATCGAATCCCAGCAGGCATTCGACCTGATCAATAAGCGATTCCCGGGCGCCGAGGCGGACGGTGCCGAGGCCCGCATCGTGTTCGTCGCGAAACACGGTCAGCACGTCACCGCCGCCGCCAACCGCTCGGCCATCGGACAACTCGTCTCAGCGGTGGCCGACGGGCCGCAGGTCGCCCACGCGACAAGCCCCTTCAGTGCGAACGCGGTCAGCAAGAACAAGTCGACGGCGTACGCCACCGTCACGTACAAGGTCGCGAGTGACGATCTCACGGACGCCAGCAAGACGGAGCTGACCAAAGCAGTCGAGCGGGCCCGTCACGCGGGCCTGACCGTCGAGGCGGGCGGCTCTGCCCTGGAGACCGATGCGGGGCAGAGCTTGGGAGAGGTATTCGGCCTTCTCGTCGCCGCGGTGGTGCTGCTGATCACCTTCGGTTCACTCGCCGCCGCCGGCCTTCCGCTCCTCACCGCCGTCCTCGGCGTCTGCGTCAGCCTGGCCGGGATCACCACAGTGAGCAGTGCCTTCGGGTTCTCCTCTACGGTCGGTGAACTGGCGATGATGCTCGGCCTCGCCGTCGGCATCGACTACTCCCTGTTCGTGGTCTCCCGCTACCGGGAAGAGCGGGCCCAAGGACACCAGCCACAGCAGGCGGCTGCCCTGGCCGCGGGGACAGCCGGCAGTGCGGTGGTTTTCGCCGGGCTCACCGTCGTCATCGCTCTACTGGGCCTCTCCGTCATCGGTGTCCCCATGCTCACCAAGATGGGGATCGGCTCGGCAGGCGCAGTCGTGGTCGCAGTGCTGGTCGCTCTGACCGCTGTGCCGGCGCTCCTGGGCTTCTGGCCCGATGCGGTGCTCGCTCGCAGTGACCGCAAGGGCGAACGTCGCGCCCGTATCAAGCTTTTCAGGCGCATCGGCAGGACCAGGACGGCCGACGAAAGTCCGAGCGACCCCCCGGGTGTTCGCTGGGCGCGGTTCGTGGTGCGCCGACCGGTGCCGGTACTGCTCCTGTCGGTGATCGGCCTCGGAGCGCTCGCGGTGCCGTCACTGGACCTGCGGATGGGTATGCCCGGCGACGAGGCCAAGTCGACCGCGACCACGGAGCGCCGCGCCTACGATGCTCTCGCGGAGGGTTTCGGCCCGGGCTTCAACGGCCCGTTGACCGTGGTCGTCGACGCCAAGAAGGCCGATGACCCGAAGGCAGCCGTGACGGCGGTCTCCGCAAAACTGGCCGCTACGAAGGGAGTTGTCTCCGTCTCGCCGGCCCGGTTCAACGAGGCGAAAGACACGGCGGTGATCTCCGCTGTCCCGTCGACCGCGCCCACCAGCCGGCAGACGCAGGATCTGGTGCACATCATCCGCAGCGAGGGCGGTGCGGTGGAGTCGGCCACCGGCGCCGACTTCAAGGTCACCGGTACCACCGCCCTGAACATCGACGTGGGCCAGAAGATGCAGGACGCCCTCATCCCCTACCTCGCGGTCGTCGTCGGCCTCGCCTTCCTCCTCCTGATGCTGGTCTTCCGTTCGCTCCTCGTGCCGCTCAAGGCCGCTCTCGGCTTCCTGCTGTCCGTCGGCGCGGCCCTCGGCGCGATCGTCACGGTCTTCCAGCAGGGCCACGGGGCGGGCGTGTTCGGCGTCGACGAGACCGGCCCGATCATGAGCACCATGCCCATCTTCCTGGTGGGCATCGTCTTCGGCCTCGCCATGGACTATCAGGTCTTCCTGGTCTCCCGGATCCGCGAGGCGCACAGTCACGGAGAGCCGCCCGGCCAGGCCGTCGTCACCGGTTTCCGCCACAGCGCCCAGGTCGTGGGGGCAGCAGCGCTGATCATGATGGCGGTGTTCGGCGGGTTCATGACGGGCGGCGAATCCATGGTCAAGATGGTCGGTTTCGGATTGGCCAGTGCCGTCTTCTTCGACGCCTTCGTCGTCCGCATGGCATTCGTGCCCGCCGTCCTGGCCCTCCTCGGCAAGCGCGCATGGTGGCTGCCGACATGGCTGGACCGGCTGCTGCCCCGCGTCGACGTCGAGGGCGAAACCCTCACCAAGCGCACCCCCGCACCACGCGATCCGTCACACCACGACGACCGACAGACCTCTGTGACGGTCGTCTGACGCACACGCCGACCGGGCCGCTCGTGCACTGTCCATGAGCGGCCCGGGACTGACCGCGATCTCTGTCTACTCCTTCACTTTCCAGTCACGGCACCGTTCGGAGAAACCATGGTCACCCGCCTGCGACGTCTCGCCGACCGGTACCCCCGTCTGGTCGAAGCGGCCTTCCTTGTGTTGATCTACGCGGCCACCAGCAACCAGTACCGCCGGACCGGCAACGACACCTTTTGGTGGCCGGGCCTCGCCCTTGCGGCCGTCACCTGCGCATGCCTGCCGGCACGCCGTCGCCGCCCCGGCACCGTCGTCGTCCTCACCACCCTCGGCACCGCCGTCGCGGGCGCCCAGGGCAGCACCTTCGGCCCCCTCCTGCTGCTCCCGGTCATCGTCGCCCTGTACGAACTGACTCTGCAGGCGACTCAGCAAGCCATCCGTGCCCATGGTCTCCTGGTTGCTGCCGTCCTCGTGCCCGCCGCACTGCGCTGGGATGCGGAGGGCGAGCCCTGGGCGAACGAGGCGGTGAGCCTGACCTTCTGGATCCTGCTGCCCATCCTGCACGGATCGGCAGTGCGCGCGCGCCGCGCGTATATGGACACCGTCCGCACCCGCGCCGAGGGCGCCGAACGCACCCGCCACGAGGAAGCACAACGCCGCGTCACCGAAGAACGCGTCCGCATCGCCCGGGAACTGCACGACGTGGTGGCCCACCACATGGCCCTCGCCAACGCCCAAGCCGGCACAGCCGCCAACCTGTTCCCCACTCATCCCGCGCAGACCGGCCGCATCCTCACCGAACTCACCGGCACGACCACGGCGGCGCTGCGCGAACTGGAGGCGACCGTGGGCCTGTTGCGCCAGTCCGAGACCGCCGAGGAGTCGCTGACCCCCGCACCTGGACTTGACCGACTCCCTGACCTGGTCGCCGCCTTCGCCGCCGCCGCACTGCACATCACCATCACTGTCGAAGGCCCCGTGAGGCCCCTGGCGGCCGGGGTGGACCTGACCGCCTTCCGCATTGTGCAAGAAGCGCTGACCAACGTTGCCAAACACGCCGCGGTGAACACGGCACATGTCCACCTCGCCTACGCCCAGGAACAGTTGACGATCACCGTGAGCAACGACAGCAGTCCGATCACGCCCCCGCGCGCACCCGGCGGAGGCTTCGGTCTCATCGGCATGCGAGAGCGCGCTCAGTTTGCCGGGGGCCGCTTCCGTGCAGGGCGCCGCCCGGAAGGCGGCTTCGCCGTCACGGCCGAACTTCCCATCAGCGTCCGACGAGAGAGCAACCTCCATGACGATCCGCGTACTGATTGCCGACGACCAGGCCCTGCTGCGAGCGACCTTCCGAGTGCTGATCGACTCTTGTGACGACATGGAGGTCGTCGCCGAGGCCACCGACGGGCAGCAGGCCATCACACTCGCCGGCATCCACCGCCCGGACGTCGTCCTGATGGACATCCGTATGCCCGGCACCGACGGACTCGCCGCGACCGCCGCCATCTGCGACCAGAGCGAGCTGCAGGACACCCGCGTCCTCATCCTCACCACGTTCCAGACCGACGAGCACGTCGCCCAGGCCCTGCGCCTGGGTGCGAGCGGCTTCCTCGGCAAGAGCACCACCGCCGATGCCTTCCTCGACGGCATCCGCACGGTCGCTTCCGGTGATGCCTTGCTGTCACCCATAGCCACCCGCTCGCTGATCAGCCGCTTCCTCGCCCTACCCGTGCCCAGCTCCGTCGCGCCCGACCCCGAGCAATTCAGCAGCCTTACTCCGCGAGAGCGCGAGGTGCTGGCCGAGGTCGCGGAGGGCAAATCCAACGACGAGATCGCCGACGCACTGTTCCTCAGCCCCCTGACCGTCCGCACCCATGTCCAGCGGGCCAAAACCAAGACGGGCGCCCGCGATCGTGCACAGCTCGTCGCCCTCGCCTACCAGTCCGGCCTGGTGCAACCGCCGCGATGACAGGCAATGCGGCCGGTGCTCTTCACTGGCCCCAGGGATGGCGTCGTGACTCACCTACGCGTCGTCCTGACCGGAATCCTCCTGTCCGTGGTAGCCCTGACCGCCGCCGTTGCCGAGACCCGTCAGGACAGTGACACCGCTGGGGACAGCAACCTGCAGGGCCCTTGTGGCGCTCTCGGCGGCTCCCGCACCTCCGGTCCGCGCATACCAGCTCAGAGCGGCAAACCCGCTGGTTGTGACCGCTCCGACCACAATTACCCGGCGTTGGTCGCCGCCCAGTTCGACACCTCGCCTCAGTCCACCGACGACGGCCGCGATCCGGCACAGCTCTCCGCCCTGTCCCGCCGGACCCGGCTCGTCACGGTCGGCATCGGAGGCAAGGACACGGGCTTCAGTAGCAGGCTCACCCGCTGCCTCACCATGGGAACGGCGTACAAGATCATCACTCGCGGCAAGGAGGTCTCGGTCTACGCTCCCTGCCCAGAGCGCTACGTCAAGGAAGGCGCCGACAGAACGCAGCAGCGGATGACAGCTCCGGGAACAGAAATGTCCCGCTCGCCATCCTCGAAAGCGCCGCGCCACCTGCTGCGGGAGCTACCGCTGCACACCGCGAAGGCCATCGAGATCCTCGGCGGCCTGTACCTTCGACAGCAGCATCTGCCAGGTCCCATCCGCCGACCAGCGGCGATGGCGTTTGTAGACCGTCTCCCACGGCCCGAACCGCTCCGGCAGATC
>NZ_JBEXPK010000093.1:0-29237 GCF_040612015.1 Streptomyces sp. NPDC006476
GTGCAGGAGGAGCGCCAGGACCACGACGAACACCACGAGCGACAGGAGCCAGAAGACCAGGTAGAGGGCCACATGGCCCAGGGAGTCGGCGAAGCGGAAGTCCTGTGCCGTGGTGACGAAGTTGGAGATGCCGGTGAAGGCGCCTCCGGCGTTGGTGAACGCGAAGTAGATCGCGTAGCAGGTGGGAAGGACGCCGAAGGCGACCAGCAGCAGTACGTAACCGGCGACGAATGCCACGCCGGCCCGGCTTTGCCGGGAGGTGCCGCGAGGGCGCCCCCGGACGGAGCCGGCCGAGGAGGGCGTGAGCGTCACCGGGAGACCTTGTATCCGTCGGCCTTGGCGTACTTGACGATCGAGTCCTGCCAGGCGGGCAGCAGCGATTCGATGCTCTTGCCCTGTGTCAGGCCGGGCTTGACGGTGGCGGCCCAGATCGCCTCCTGGCTGAACTGGCCCGAGCCCCAGTCCGACCACACCTGCGAGGAGGCGTCCTTGAGAGGCGTGAGGTCGCCGACGAAGTAGCCGGAGGCGGCCTGTGCCTTCAGCCAGTTCTCGGCGGCGGGCGCGTACGCCGGGAAGCCGGGGGCCTTCTCGCCCTGGTAGGCGTTGTCGGTGGTGACCCACTTCAGGAAGTCGGTGGCCGCCTTGATGTGCTCGGAGTGCTGGGACAGCAGCCAGGTGCCGCCGCCGACGTTGCCGGTGGACGGCGAGGTCTCACCCTGCCACTGCGGCATGGGCGCCACCGCGATCTGCTTGGCCGGGGTCTTGAAGGTGCCCTGGAACAGAGCGCCGCCGTACCAGGCCGGGCCGGGCATGAGCAGTACCTTGTCGGCCTTGTTCTTGGCGAAGTCGGTGCTGAAGACGCCGCTGATGGACATGGACTTGTTCTTGATCAGCACGTCCATGAGCTTGGCCATCTTGGTGCAGGCCTCGCTGGCGGTGTTGACCGACGCGGACTTGGGGCCGGTGATGTGGTTGGCGCCGCACTTGCTCGCCCACAGGTAGATCTCGGGGGTGAAGGAGTCGCCCGCGTCGCCCACGAGGTAGCCGGGGTGCTTCTTGGCGACCTTCTCGCCGATCCGCTGGTATTCCTCCCAGGTCGTCGGCACCGTGTAGCCGAACTTCTTCATCAGCGGGGCGTTGTACCAGAGCACGGCCTGGGAGAGGTCGTTGCGCAGGCAGTACATGGTGCCGTCGACCGTGCAGACGTCGTTGGCACCCTTGGCGAACCCGCCGAGGGTCGCGTCCGGGATCAGGCCCTTGTTCAGCGGGGCGGCGAAGCCGGCGTCGACCGCCCAGGTCACCTCGTTGTTCTGGGAGCTGAAGACGACGTCGGGCCAGCCCTTGCCGGTGCGGTTGAAGAGCTGGACCTTGGTCTGGAGGTAGTTCGAGCCGTTGGCGTCGCCGTCGTAGCTGACGATGCTCATCTTCACGCCCGGGTGCGACGCCTGGTACTGCTTCGCGGCGTCCATCCGGGTCGCGTCCACCCAGACGGTCAACGCCCCGTCCTTCTGCGGCGCCTGGGCGAAGCCGTCCTTGGTGGTCGTACCGGCGCCGCCACCACTGCCGCAGGCGGCCACCATGAGCAGCACGGTGGCGGCACAGCCGGCCAGCAGCGAGATACGTCTCCTGCTGGTCCCTGTCTCCTGGGCGGCCGAAGGCTTGTAGACGGACATGAGCGACTCCACTGGGTTTGCTTGCGGCTGCTGACGGCTCTGTCGTACCGCCGAGGAAAGAAATTAGCCGCGATATCGACGGGCGAGTCAAGGGGTGAGTAGGTCTTTTCTTGAGATTCGGCGTGCATGTCAAGGTGACTACTGCGAGTCATATACGCAGCTAAAACGGCACTAAAGGCCATAATTTGCATGCAGACTGATGATCAGGAGCGCCAAATGAGTCCGACTTATTAGAGTGTCTGGGGTAGGATGAACGCGGTTTAAGGTTGATCAGTCACCGTCGTCGCAGCCACCCGGAGGCAGGACACATGAAGGACACGCCCGTCGTGGCGGCAGAGGTGAACGGCGCGGACGAGCGGCGCGACTACCGGCCCGGTTACGAGGTCGTGGCGGAGCGGATCCTCGAGTTCATCGCCGAGTCGCGCCTGCTTCCCGGCGACCGGATCCCCACGGAGAAGGACCTGGCCCTGCAGCTGGGCACCAGCCGGGGGGTTGTCCGAGATGCCGTGAAGATCCTCTCGGCCCTCGGCCGGGTCCGGGTGCACAAGGGGCGCGGACTGTTCGTCGCGGACGAGGACGGCATGCTGATCACCAGCCGCTGGGCCGGCTTCTTCCGGCCCGTGGACCTCGATCACGTGCTCATGCTGTTCGAGTTCCGCAGGGTCCAGGAAACGGTTGCCGCCAAGCTCGCGGCCACCCGGGCCACGCCCGCCGAACTGCGCACCATCGAGGTCGCCATGCAGCAGTGCCGGCACGGGTACGTCCACGGTGAGGTCGACGTCTTCAACCAGGCGGACGACGACTTCCACGCCGCCGTGGCCGCGGCTTCGCACAACCCGTTCCTCGGCAGCGCGGTGCGTGAGGCCCGCCAGCTGCAGCGCCAGTCCAGCGCGATCGTCCACGACACCATCGGCGAGGGCACCGCGGCCGCGGTCGAGGAGCACGAGACGATCTACCGCGCCATTCGCGACGGCCGACCCGACGAGGCCGCCGCGGCCACGGCCGTACACCTCGACCGGACGCTGGAAGACTACCGACGAGAGATCCAGCGCCGCCTGTTCGGCTGACCGTTGTGCCGACACATGCCGGAGGGGCTGTCACAGGGTGAGGAGTCGCCGGTCCTGACCGGCGCCACCGGCGACCGGCCACTCAATGAGCATGGCGCTTCGGCGGTCGAGGCGTCGCAGGCATCCAGCAGTGGTCAGCGAGCGGGTCGAGCCGAGGCCGATCTTGAGTCAGTGCCCGCTGCTGCCGTCGTACAAAGTGAGAGTGGGGGGCCTGCGGGCCGCGACGCACCCTCTGGGAGAGGGGGCTTCGGTGGCCAGTCTGCGACGATTTGGGCCCTGCGGGGACGAAACCTTGAGGACGACGAGAAAGCGGCACGCCGTCTTCCCGTCTGCACCTGCCACCGTGAGGTTTGTGAGGCGGGCCTGTGGAGGAGTGCAGTGGTCTTTGCGGTACTCGCGCGGGCTGACGCCGCCGTGTAGGGGTCGGCCGGCGGCATGACCGGACGTATCCAACGTGCCGGTGCGGGCGGGCGTGGGGCCCGTCGGTGCCGTCAGGGCTGCGGGGTCGGTCGGCGGCTCGCCCATGCCCGGGCGATGTGCTCGCGCATCGCGCGGGCGGCTCCGTCGGCGTCACGATGGCGGAGCAGTTCGAGTATGGCCACGTGCTCGCCCAGTGACATGGTCAAGCCGTCGCGGGTCGAGTGACCGGTGTAGAGGCGTGACAGGCGGGCCTTGCCGTGAACGCTGCGGATGATCGCCTGACCCAGGAGATTCCCGGAAGCCCTCATGATCATCTCGTGGAAGGCGGCGTCTTCCTCGGCGTAGCGCACCGGGTCGTCCAGTGCCTCCCGCAGCGCGGTGACCTGCTCCTCGAGTTGGGCGAGTTCGAGGTCGGTGATGCGGCCGGCCGCGTCGGCGGCCATCTCGGCCTCCAGGGCGATCCGCACACTGACCAGCTGGTCGAGGATCGTCAGCGTCCGGTCGTGACGGACCTGAGCCTCCAGGACGACAGGGTCCAGAAGATTCCACTCCTGTGGCTCGCGCACCCGTGTACCGCGCCCGGGCGCCGCCCTGATCAGCCCCTTTTCTTCGAGTACCTTCACCGACTCGCGCACGACGGTCCGGCTGACGCCGAACTCCTCGCACAGCACCGCCTCGATGGGCAGCGCGGAGTCCGGCGGGTAGGCCCCGCCCACGATCCGGTCGACGAGATAGGTGACCACGGTGTCGCTGAGCCGGCCGGTCTGCCGTCGGGGAACGGCTCCCAGCGACCCCTCCGAGGGTGCAGACGCCAGTCGTTGACGATTCGCCGGGGTACGGGCCACGTGCGGCTCCTCGTGATCAGTAAATGCCACATCATACACCTTGTGGATTATGTCATTCGTATGATGAAGTTCGTCCGCCCGGCGAAACGCCGGTGAAACATGGCCGAAGTCCGCCGGGTCGCGACCGGGATGGGACCAGGCACGGTGTCGCATCACCGAAGGAGCCCTCGTGCTGTCACTCCGAAGAACGATTCCCTCACACCGCCCCGGGCTGCGGATACGTGCCGCGGCTGCGGCGACGGCGCTCGTCGGCGCCCTGCTTTCCGCAGTCGCATCCGCCGGAGCGGCGCAGGCCGCGACCATGACGACGCTCTACGCGTCCCCCTCGGGCACCGGCACCGCATGCTCCGTGAGCCAGCCGTGTTCGATCACCCAGGCACAGACCTCGGTGCGTGCGGTCAACTCCGGCATGACCGGCGACATCGTCGTGCAGTTGGCGGACGGTACCTACCGCCTCTCCGCCCCGCTCACCTTCACCGCCGCCGACTCCGGCACCGGCGGCCACACGGTGATCTGGAAGGCCGCGCTGGGCGCGCATCCCGTCATCACCGGCGCGCAGCGGGCGACAGGCTGGACGCTGCAGGACTCGGCGAAGAACATCTGGAAGGCGGACGTCGGCACCGGGTTCGACACCCGGCAGCTGTACGTCGACGGCGTCCTGGCGCAGCGGGCCCGCTCCACGGTCAACCGCTCGGACCTGACCGTGACCACGAGCGGCTACACGTTCACCAACAGCTCGCTGAACTACCTCAACAGCCTTGCGAACCCCGGCCGGACCGAGATCCACGGCATAGGGTCCTGGACCGACCGCTACTCCCCGGTGTCCGGCATCAGCAACGGCACCATCACCATGACCCAGCCCGCGTGGACCAACAACACGTTCGGCTGGGACACCCTGTCCAACCCGCTCCGGATCGGCCCGCTCTACATCGAGAACGCCTACGAGTTCCTCGACACCGCCGGTGAGTGGTACCTCGACACCAACACCGGCACCCTGTACTACAAGCCGCTGCCGGGCCAGAGCATGAGCACCGCGGACGTCGATGTGCCGAAGCTCGACTCGCTCGTCGACGTCGGGGGAAGCTATGCCTCTCCCGCCACCCACATCACGTTCTCAGGGCTGCAGTTCTCGGGCACCAGCTGGATGGGCCCGAGCGGCAGCAACGGGTACGCTGCCCAGCAGACCGGGACCTACCTGGCCGGCACCTGGTCCGTCCCGTCGGACTGGCTGACCTCCTGCAATGGTCACGGCTGCAAGTTGTTCGAGGCGACCCGCCCGCACTGGAACCAGATGCCGGCCGCCGTCCAGGTCTCGGCCGCCGACCACATCGCCTTCACCGGCAACCGGTTCACCGACCTCGGGCAGCTCGCCCTCGGTATCGGCCAGGACGCCAACGCGCACGCCACCGGTGTCGGACTCGGTGCCGACACCATCACCGCCACCGGGAACGTCTTCACCCAGGACGCGGGCGGCGGCATCGTCGTGGGCGGGCTCCAGGCGGACGCGCACCACCCCAGTGACAGCCGGATGACCAACAAGAACATCACCCTGAACGACAACGTCATCCACGACGTGGCGATCGACTACCGCGACATGACGGGCCTCCTGGTCACCTACGTCAACGGCGCGAGCGTCTCGCACAACGAGGTGTACAACCTGCCCTACTCCGGGCTCGCCATCGGCTACGGCTGGGGCGTCAACGACCCGGGCGGCAGCCCGGACTACGCGAACCGGGGCCTGTACGACTACCAGCCCGTCTACTCGACGCCCACCACGGCCCAGAACAACACCGTCACGGGCAACCACATCCACGACATCATGCAGCAGATGGCCGACGGCGGCTGCGTGTACACCCTGTCGGCCTCGCCCGGTAGCACGATCACGGGGAACTACTGCCACAACACCAACAACTACTACGGCCTCTACCACGACGAAGGCTCCCGGAACTTCACCGACACCAACAACGTCGTGCGCTACACCAACCAGTGGCTCTTCGCCCACGTCAGCTCAACCCACAACACCGGCGCCCTGACCGCCACCGACAACTGGACAAACAACGACAACGCCAACATCAGTAGCACCGACGGCCACGGTGACACGGTCAGCGGCACCGTCGTCGTCACCGACGGCAACTGGCCGTCCGGCGCGCAGACCGTCATGACCACCGCCGGCATCGAGCCGCAGTACCGGCCGCTGACCACCGGCGCCGTCACCGGCCCCTACAGCGCCTACTCCTCCACCCCCGCCGCCACCGGGCAGACCGGCGGCTTCTTCACCGTCACCGACGCGGGCACCGACATCTGGGGCGCCGGCGGCCAGCACGACGACACCTACGGCACCGTCTACCAGGCAGGCGCCGCCGTCAACGGCACCTCGGTGACCGCCCGGGTCGACAACATCGACAACACCAACGCCTGGGCCAAGGCCGGAGTCGTGCTGCGCAACAACCTCACCGGCAGCGGCTCCTCACCCGGCTACGCGACCGTGGTGGTGACCCCGGCCAACGGCGTCAGCTTCCAGTGGGACTCCAACGGCGACGGCTACCTCGACCAGCTGACCTCCACGGCCACCTCGGTCAAGGCACCGGTCTGGGTGCGGCTCACCCGCACCGCCACCCAAGTGTCCGGCTACTACTCCACCGACGGATCCACCTTCACCCAGATCGGCTCGGCGGTGACCCTGCCGTCCATGGCCGCCACCCAGGACGCCGGAGTCATCCACACCGCCCACAGCACCACACCCGGCAGCGCGACCTTCAGCAAACTCCAGATCGTCACCTCGCCCTGGCGTGCCTACAGCTCCATCCCGGCCGCGGTGAGCCAGAGCCAGGGAGTGACCTCCCTGACCAGCGCGGGCATCGACACCTGGGAAACGACCGCGCTGCACGACGACGAGTACTCCGCGGCCTACCAGCCGGCCGCCGCGGGAACCTCCTCCACCGTCACCGTCCACGTCGACAGCCAGGACAACACCAACGCCTGGGGCAAGGCCGGCCTGATGCTGCGCAACAACATCGCCGCAGCCGGCTCGTCCGCCGGCTACGCCTCCCTCTCCGTCACTCCCAGCAACGGCGTCACCCTGGAGTGGGACTCCGACAGTGACGGCTACGTCGACAAGAGCACCACCAAGACCGGCCGCTCCGCCCCCGTCTGGCTCCGGCTGGTCAGGAGCGGCACCTCGGTCACCAGTTCCTACTCCGTCGACGGCACCACCTGGACCACCGTCGGCACCGCCACACTGACCGGAGCGAACAGCAGCCTGGACGCGGGCACGTTCTTCACGGCCCACGCCCCGGCACCCGGCACCGCGAGCTTCAGCCAGTTCTCCATCAGCTGACGAAGCGGAAGGGGCACCGGGGACTGCGGCAGGACCGCCAGGCTCAGCGTCGCCTGGCGGTCCTGGCCACGCCGAGGATGTGACGCAGACGTCGCGCTGACCGGGACTGGCATCGTCCCGGCCGGCGGGCAGCTCTACAAGATCGTGAACAGGAACAGCGGCAAGGTCCTCGACATCAACAGCTTCAGTCACCGGAGGGGGACTTCGATACAGCGGCACTCCTTCGCCGGCGGCAACAACCAGCTGTGGCCCTTCCAGCCGACCACCGGCGGGTACCTCGTCTGCAACTCGGACCCATCAACGGCATGGTCGCCGACGGCTGGGGCTCCACCACCAACGGCGACCCTGCCCGGCAGAAGGCCTGGGACGGCAGCGACACGCAGCAGCGACCACGGCGGTCTGGCCCGCGGCGACCTTGTCGGCGAGGACCCTGGAGCAGCTGCCGAGGAAGTTCCGGCGCGGCCGGCGCACCCTGATCCGCACCGACTTCACCGGCGTACCCAGAAGTTCCTCGACCAGGGCCTGTATGGAGTTGTGATCAAGGCTGTGATCCGCGGTGTCGGATCACAGAGGAGGCCGGCGCATAATTCGAGTCCGGCCTGGTAGCTTTCAGGCTTTTTGTCGTAGCGGCCACCGTGCGCCGTGTCCTCGTTCTGCGGGGACTCAGCCGGCTGCGCGACATCGATCCCCGCCCACTGGCGAGCAACTGCGCAAAGTCATCCGCTACGAACACGAATGCATTGGCGACCTGATCCACGTAGACATCAAGAAGCTCGGTCGCATCCCCATCGGCGGTGGGTGACGGACGCACGGCCAGGGGACCGGCTCGCCTGCACCGAGGCCCTGGACGACGAGAGGCCGTCACCGCGGTCGCCTTCTGGCACCGCGCCGCTGCCTTCGTCGCCGCCCACGGCATCACCTCGATCCGCCGTTACCTCACCGACAACGGGTCGTGCCACCGGTCCACGACCTGGGCCAACGCGCTCGCCGCGACCGGTACGACGCACAAGCGGACCCGGCCCTACACCCCGCGCACGAACGGGAAGGTAGAGCGCTCTAACGGGACACTCGCCCGTGAGTGGGCGTACGTGCGCGACTACACGTCCGAACACGAACGCCGCGTCACGCTCGCCGAGTTTGTGAGCTACACAACCACGAGCGGCCACACCGTACGGGAAGCCCCGAGATCACGACAGAAGGTGTGATTGGCGGTGCCGGCCACGGCGGTGACCGGCACCCATGGCGACACCCAACTGAATGGCGGGGCCGCCCGCACCACCACGCGCCCGACAATCAGCAGATTGTCGCCCGGGGCGAGCCGCAACACGTCACGCAAGGCGTGCAGCGCGGCGACACCGACACTCGTCAGCGCCGCCGCCTCGGCCAGGTCAGCTTTGCCCAGGGCCAAGCTGACGGTCGATACCTTCACGGTGATGAACTCGGCGGCGGCCCCGACACGGCTGGACACGTCGGTGAGGAAGAACCTCCACACCCGTTGTCCGTGCGTCAGGTCGGTCACGCCGCCGCCGAGGGCGACCACCTCCCCGGTGAAGATCCCGGCAGGTCCGTTTGGGGAAGCTGCGGCCCTACATGATCCTCATGCCACCGGACCGGATCGACACATCGACCGGGTTGACGCTCGTGCCGTGGACGCGGACGAGCAACTCGCCGGCGCCCGGCTGCGGCCGCGCGACTACGCGAATCTCCAGCCCCTGGGGACCGCCGTACCCGCCGTACTCCACGGCGCACATCATCGGCCGGGCGGCCTGCCCGGAGGTGGTCAGGAGGGGTCTCACCGATCGGCGAACGCCGTTTCGATCGTCTTCTTCATGAGTGCCACGGTGGTCCGCATGGTGCTGGTGGCGTAGTCGACGACCGACGCGGGCGCGAACTCGGTCGTCCAGACGAGATGGACTCCCTCCTCGTCCTCCCGCACGGTCTGTGACCCCAGGTGGTGTGTCAGCGGACCGCCCTCGGTCGCTTGGTAGGTGAGCTTTCGGGCGCCATCGTCGACTTCGACGATGCGCTCGGTGATCTTCATGTCATCGGCGAACGTCACCGTCCTGCTGTCCGGTCCCTTTTCCACGTGGAGCGCGAATCCCGGGATGAGCCGGGTGTCCACCGCATAGACATCGCGCACGGCATCCCACGCGAACTCCGCGCTGGCTTCCACGACGACATCGACCGTCACCGAGCTCACGCCGGCTTCTTCGTAGCGAACTTCCATGAGCAAGGTCATGGTGTTTCTCCTTCTCTCTTCTGATCGTCTGCTGCGGTGCGGGCCGTCGCCGGCCCGGGTTGGTGCGGCTGGTGCTCGCCGAGAACGTCAGGGCACCATCACGACCCGGCCGATCCGGCCGCGCTGCTCGGCGTAGTGGTGCGCGGCCGCAGCGTCGGCCAGGGGGAAGACGCGGTCGATCACGGCTTCCAGTTCGCCGTCCGCGATGCGGCGGATGAGGTCCGCCATGTACGCGTGGACCCGGGGCTCATGGAGAAGGGAGGCGAGCCCTACGCCGTGGAGCGTCGTGTTGCTGCGGATCAGGCTCACGACGTCGACCGTGCTCTCTTCGCGGGAAGCCGTGCCCAGCGGGACGATGTGCCCGCCGTGACGGGTGGCCTCGATCAGCTGCTGGAGCAGCGGCGGGCGACTGGATCGCGACCAATCCCAAGCGCCACCACGAGCTGAGTATCGCCAAGAACGCCGAGTGCGACGGCAAGTACGTACCCTTCGTCAAGATGGTCAAGGGCATCAACCGCGAACTTGGCGAGCCCGTTTCGCCCTCCTTCCTCTTGGAGGTCATGGCCCAGTCGCTGGTGAAGCCGCCGATCGGGCGCTACCAGGATGAGATCGTGCTGTTCCTGGCCACCGCCGCCGAGCGCATCGGCGACGAGTGGCTCGACCCCGCCGGCCTGGGCGGCGACGTCAACGCCGTCATGAACGCGACCCAAAAACTCGCCGCGGCGGACGCGCTCGATCAGGGCCGCGCCATCGCGGAAAGGGCGATCGACCTGGAGGACGAGGAGCAAGAACGCGCCGCCTACGACGAGTGGAAGAAGCTGTTCGGAAACCGGATGACCAGGCCATGAATCTCTCAACCAACCCCGACGGTGTCCGTGGGATCCCGCCTCGGGCCATCCACGAGCGGCAGCTCGATGACGACTTGTTGCTTCTCCAACGCGCTGCGTCCGCAAGCCACCAACGCGGTCAACTCCTCGAAGCCATACGTGTCACCGCCGCCGTCGCGTTCGCCGCCGTCGGCGTATCTATCACGCTGATTGGCCACGGCCGGACAGTCGTCTCGATCCTCGGGTTCCTCTGGTTCGTCGTCTCCGCGTTCCTGCTCAAGGGCCTCGCCGGGAACACAGCCCGCCAGGGCGCTCTGCTCCAAGAGATGTTCGACGTCGCCCTGTTCCACTTGCCGTGGCGTGCCACGGTTGCAGGTGACCCCATCGCCGAACCCGACGTCCGCCGCCTGGCGCGCAAGCTCACCAGAGGTAGCGCGAAGGACAAGCGCATCACTAACGGCTGGTACGACCCCACCAACGACGTGCACCATCCCTATGACGTCTTCATCGCCCAGGAACAGAATCTCGCCTGGGATGCCCGCCTCCGCCGTCGCTACAGCTGTCTCATCGCCGCTACCGCGATGCTGTGGGCCGCCGTCGGATTCTTCGCCGGCCTGGTGGTCGCGGACGCCACTCTGGGTGACACCCTTCTCAGCTTCTTCGTACCGTCCCTGGCGGTTTACCAGATCGCTTACGAAATCTGGTCCGGCCAACGCAAGGTGGCCGACGAACCCGATCGGCTCACTAAAGTCGTCAACACAGAGCTGCAGAACGGGCGTCCCGGTCCCGTCCCAAACGACGAATGGCGGCGCCTACGGAACGTTGCACGGGACGTACAGGATGGCGTACTCCGCACCCGCCTGGACCCCACCCGAGTTCCAGAGTGGTTTTATAAACGCTTCCGAGAAGGAGACGAACGCGACTTCGGCGACACCGCAGAAGGCCACCGGGTCCGCCTCGCTGAAAACACATCCCCATAGCCCGCTGGTCCGGACGCTCCAAGCTACTCAGTGAAATGTCTCAAATGAACATGGGAGCGCCTCGCTCCGACACTCACGCATAAGAGTGGACGCGATGGTTGGTGGCCAAGCTTGTTGCGAGCCTGCGCCGAATGCACCATGGTAGTGCGTTCTGCGGGTTATTCATTTTCCGCCAGTTAACGTTCGATGTGGTAGCGGCTTTGGGAGACAACGGCTTGGCGGAGTTTGGCGGTGAATTCGGGTGTGCGGGCGATTCGGTCGACACCGCCGGCTTTGCTCTGACGCAGGGCGCTCTTGAAGTTCTGTTCCAGCGTGCCCGTCATGCGCGTCATGAGGTCGTCAGTGAGGTGGACGAGGTCGATGTTGAGTAAGCCCCGCAGGGTGGGCTGCCTCAGCCGAGTGAGTGTGTGGGCGGACATTGCTGCCAGGGGGTAGAGCCAGTTCTCCAGGGTTTCTCCCAGCAGGGGCCGGTCTTCGGTGTACTGAGCGAGGAAGGCTCGTAGACGGGTGTGGACATCGAGGCAGAGGCGGTAGATGTCCAAGTCGTGGCGGGGGAAAAGATCTGGGCGTAGTGCTGGTCGTCCAGTAGCAGTGCGTCCGAGTGTCGCAGTGCGGTGTGTGGTTCGCGCTGGACGAAGGCGGTGAACTCCCGGGCCAGGCGGGTCATGCTGATGACCCGGTCGAGGGGGAAGCCGAGGTTGCGGTAGTAGCTGGCGCGGCGTTCGTAGTAGTAACCGCCGGCGTGGCCCAGGCTTTCCTCGATGTCCTTCTGGATGGCTTCGGTGGCTCGCAGGGCGCCCGCTGGCAGTTGTGTCTGGCTGTTTGTGGCTCGGATGATGCGGTCGCGGGCGGTGCCGGACTCGGGTGCGACCACGATCTTGACCAGAAGGGAGCGGTCGCGGTGCTGGCCGCCGTTCTGGAAGTAGCTGTAGATCTCATGGCTGGTCTGCAGCCCGTTGACGATCTGCGGCTCCTTGACGACGATCCTTTTGCCTGCGATTTGGGCAGCGTCTGCGACTACGGTGACACCGTTGTTGAACCACCAGAAGTCCTCGCCGGTGCCGGACTTGAGCGTCTCGCCGATGGCGTTGTTCACCGCAGTGGATCCGGCGTAGTCGCGTACGTTCGATTCGAACAGTTCCAGTCGCAGTGCTTCGTTGTCGGAGGTGATGAAGTGGTAGTACTCGTCCAAGCGGGCAAGGCACACGTATCCCTCGCCGAGTGAGGTGCTCATCGGAGTTTCGGTGAACACCAACTGCGCGACAGCTTTGGCACCTCGGGCAGTACGTTCGCGGAGGTCAGCGGCGTTGAGGTACTCCAGGTCTGCCTTGGTGTCCGAAGTGATCTTCGCGAGCTCTCGCCGCAGCCGGTCTCCCTTGGCCTTCACATTGGGGTGCGGCGTCTCGGCGGCTTTGTTGGCGTAGATCACCTTGATGCGGACCTGCGGGAACGATGACGCCAGCTCTTCGAGAATGTGCAGGAAGCGCCGTGTGCGGTCGAGGAGCTTGGCGTTCGTGTGCGCCACCAGGTCATCTTCGTCCCGGCTCATGTCCAGCAGTGTCGGCAGATGGAAGTGCAGCTTCTCGACGACGGTCTCCTGGTAGCCCGTCGACGTCTTGGCTTGCAGGATGACCAATTCGATCTTGCCGGCGCGCGACGGCAGGAACTGATGGGCATCGGCGGTGACGTAACGCTCGTCCACAAAAGTCCAGATGCCGTCGATGCCGCAGTCGTGAGCACCGTCCACGATGCCGTCCATGATTTCGTCGTTGTCGAGGTCCCAGTCCTGCAGGGCCTTGTCGGCAGCGAAGAACGTGAAGAAGTCGTCCCTGCTTTTGTCTGGTGCCAGCTTCCGGTGCTGGTCCTCCAGGATGCGGTCGAGCAGCCGCTGGTCGTTGTTCTGTACGGACGTCATGCAGCACCACCCCCACCAAGGCGTCACACCCGTACAACGATGTTGGCAGGCTGATGCGGCCTGTGAACAGCCCGCGGACTAAGGAGAGTTGGGGAAACTGCTGGTGTATCGGGGTGAGTCCGGCTTGTTACGGCGGCGGCACGACCAAGTGATGGTCAATCCATTTCCAGTGTGCTGTCGATCCAGGACCGCCCGCAAAGGTCGAGATGGCGACGCGCTCGGGTGACCGCGACATAGGCGAGACGGACGTCAGACCGCTGACGACTTCAGGGAGAGGACGGCCCTCGGAGAGCAGCAGCGCGGCCCTCACCGTGCACATATATCGCAGCTGCTCCGGCCACCGATCACGGTGGCAGCAGGATAAGGGCCCACCATCTCGGCCTGCCGCGGGGGACCAGGTGACCCTCCGCTACGTCGGACAGAAAGCGCAGGTCAGCGCCACTCTCATTTTCAATGACCCGAACTCACGCTACTACGCCAACCGTCAAACTGATAGCGCGCAGGTCAGAGGCTTTGTCAACTCTCATTTTCAGAGGCCGCTCTCAGCACTACCTGCGCCTGCTTACGCCGCTGCTGCTGCAAGAGCCAGCCGACGCAGTCGAACTCATGCGCCAGGCGGAGGCGAAGCAGAGAACCGTGTGAGCACGGCGGGGTTGACGGCGGCTTCTGCGGCGCTTAACTGATGGCGTGAGTGCCCGGACCATTATGTCTGGGCCTTCACCCTGTCCGGCTTGTGGGTTCGGTGCCTGGCCCGCTAAAGCCAGAGCGCGACGAGGTGTCCCGGCCCATGTACAGCCAGGCGCCTGCCCTCCTCGGCCAACACGATGTGCACGCACCGATGCACGCAACGCAGCGGGAGACGGCAGTCTCGGGCGCGGCCGTCGATGCACAGGTCTCTACGGCCGTACCGGCCGGGGCGGGGGAGTCGATCGCAGTGGGGGCGGGCCCGCAGAAGCACTACTACACGGTCCAGCAGCAGCCACCCGCCGGATCGTGCCACTACCGCTACGAGCACGGCGAACCCCTCGAGGACCTCCACTGCACGCCGGGCGCGATCTCCCCGGCCATCACCCAGGCGAACCTGAAGTCGACGATCTGCCGCAAGGCGCCTACACCTCCAGGTTACGCCCCTCCGCGTACGTGACGGGCAAGGAGAAGAAGCTGAATGCCGCCTCCTACGGGTACACCGGTCGCATGGCGGATGCCGAGTACGACCACTTGATCAGCCTGCAGCTGGGTGGGGATCCTAACGATCCTCGCAAACGGCGCCGACCCCGGTCACAAGAAGGGCGCCGGGGTGAACAACAAGAAGGACCCGGTGGAGACGAAACTGCACACCGCGGTCTGCGCCGGCCAGGTCACTCTCGCGGCCGCGCAGCGCGCGATCGTCACGGACTGGACCACCGCCCTGACCACCCTTCACCTCAGCTGAAGCCACGGGACAAGGCGGCCGGGAAGAGCTCGGGTGTGGGAAAGCCCTGGCTGGACGGGGGAGACCAACCAGGGCCGTGAGTGGGACGTGCGGAGGGCGGTCGCCTCTCGGCGAGGTGCTCCATGGGGCTTCAGCCGGACGATCGTCCCCATGGGCTATAGGTGAGGCCCGGGGACACTGTCCCCTCCCCCAGCCACGTACAGGTGAACGGTCAACTGCCTCGGGTTGTTCCCCACAGAACCCGATGCAAGGCCGGGCGGCGGCCGAGGAGTTGGCCGCTCTGGCCGAGTCAGCCCGTGGGGGGCGGCGGCATGACGTACGAGCAGGACTCGACCACCACAAGCCGACAGTGCTTCTGCCCCGGCCGCGTCTCACCCTGCTACTCACGGGCCCGACTGGCAGCACCCGGGGCGCATCAGATCCTGGCTATGGGCAGGCCGAGGCGCCTTTCATTTGCCTCGAATCAGTGAGCTCTTTCAGTAGTGCCGCTCCAGGGTGAGGATGGCGGCTGCGATTGACGACATTCGGTTCGGGCTGCACCGGGCCCTGCGGAAGATCCGCCAGGACTTCAGCCGTGCGACGCCGCGCTCGACCGGTGCGCGTGCCGCCGACAGCGCGCGGTTGACGGTTTGCTGTGTTGGTGTGAGGTCGCGGCCTGGCGGGCGTCTGTGTGGCGTCGTCACCCATGGGCCGGCACCCATGTAGGCACGGTCGGCGAGGATCGGGACGCCTTGGCGTTCGCAGATCCGGATGATTCGGTGGGTGCGGGCTGCGGTCAGGTCGTGCGTGCGGCCGGGCAGTGTGGTGAGATCCACAGCAGTCGTCCGGTCGGATCGGTCACCACTTGTACGTTCACGCCGTGACGTCGGTGTTTTTGGGAGAAGTCGGCCCGGCTGTCGCCGACCCGGTCGCACTCCGCGAGGGTGCCGTCCAGCAGGACGTAGTCGGGGTCTGCTTCGCGCAGGCTCCGCAGCAGCCCGGGCGCGCGGTTGGCGATCAGGGCGATGACGGCTGCCGTGTAGGCGTGGGCGGTGCCGACGGAAATGCCGAAGTCGGCGGCGAGTTGGGCGAGGGTGTCGTGCCGCCACAGGTACACCAGGCCGACCAGGGCACGTTGGTGCGGCGGGAGCTTGCAGCGGCGGTCACCCTCGCGGGTGACGATGAGCATGGTGACCCACTCGACCAGGGCATGAGGTAGGTCGAGTGCGGCAGGATAGACAACCAACAAGGCTCCTGCGCCAATGAGTTGAGACGTCGAACACCTCCCTCAACGGCACAGGAGCCTTGTCCGTTGCGGACGGCGACGTCGTCACCCGATCAGTGGCCACTCTGAAAGAGCTCAGTCGAATCGCGCCGGCTATCGCCGTCCCCGCGACTGCTCCTGAGAGCGCCCAGGGAATGCTTGGGTGGCCGCCGTTGCGCTGGTAGCCGATGGACGCGGCGAGAAGGGTGACAGCAAGTGCGAGGATGAATCCGAACTGCCTGGTTCTCAATTTTCACCCGTTGATTGTCTGGATCTTGTGGTGGTGTGGGGCTGTTCGGGGTGCGGCCGTGATGGCAGCACCCCGAACAGCCCCTGACGGGTCAAACTTTCCGGCCGCCTAGCGGAAGCGGAAGCGACAGTGGGAGTTGGTACAGGACGCGCGCCAGATGGGACTCTAGCGTGCGGGTACCGGGCCGTAAGAGCTCGTTACAGAATGAGCCGTTCGTGACCGGCCGGTTTTCCGGCCCCGTCCCTCTTTCCCAGGTCCAGCAACCTACCCATCGCCGACCGTTAGCCGCTTGGATAGGCTCCGCGGGAAACCCTTCAGGAGGTGTCATGGCGAAGGTCACCATCAGCCTGGACAGCGATCTGGCCATCGAGGTCATGCTGCTGGCCGGTACCAGGAGCCCGCAGGACGCCGTCGAGTTGATCGTCCGCGACTACCTGGCACGGGGGCACCGCACCGAGGCTCGCGCCGGCAACGCCGCCGACCAGGATCGCCTCGCAGACCGGCGGTCAGCGCCGGAAGAGGGCCGATGAGCACTTCAGGTGAGATCGGCGTGTCGGCTGGTGGGTGAAGGTCCTTCTGGGCAGGGTCCGGCTGGTGTCTATCGATCTTGTCTCCGACGACCTGTGGGAGCGAATAGCTCCACTCCTGCCAGAGCGGCCGTCCCGACGCCACCGTCATCCCGGACGGCTGCCTGTGCCGGACCGGGTTGCGCTGGCGGCCATCGTGTACGTGCTACGCAAGGGTGTGGCCTGGCGCGACGTCCCAGTCCAGGTCGTCGGCTGCTCGGGGGTAACCTCCTGGCGTCGGCTGCGGGACTGGACCGAGGCTGGCGTCTGGCCTCGCCTTCATGAGGCACTCCTAACCGAGCTGCGGGCAACCGGCCTGCTGGACATGGACGATACGGCCATCGACGGCTCCCACATCAGGGCCCTCAAAGGGGGGCTCACGTCGGTCCTTCGCCCGTCGACCGCGGTCGCCCCGGCTCCAAGCACCATGTGATCGTCGACCACCACGGCACGCCCCTGGCCGTCTCCCTGACCGGTGGGAACCGGCACCACCCAGTTGATCCCCCTGCTGGACGCGATACCCCGCATCCGAGGGGTGCGCGGACGTCCCCGCAACCGACCCAGACGGCTCTTCGCCGACCGGGGCTACGACTACGACAAGTACCTGGCCGTGCGGCAGACCCACAGCGTCCTCGCCAACGGGCCGGCTCGACACGAGCGGTACTCCTTCGGCGTCTCGCAGGCCACTGTGCTGGCCCCGCACACCGGCTACTCCGTGCGCGTGTATCCGGCGATCCGTGTGACGGCCGGCACCGTCACGATCAACCAGTGGATCACCGACACCGACCTGATCGCGATCACCCGATAGGAGCTGCACCGTGCACTACTTCATCAACGACAACGGCGGCTGGATGAGCGTCAGCGGTGACTCCGACGTTCTCGCTGTCGTGCCGGACGGATACCGCGAGGTGTCCGAAGCCGAGTTCAACGAGGCAGCCGGGATCATCGTCCTCCCCGCACCGGAACAGCAGACCGACGCCGAGTAGGACCGCGTTGCGCATCCTCGCCTTCCTTCCCGCGTATGGGGAGGCCCCACCTACAGGCGCCCTCGTCACCACCCGCGAATACCTGCACGGCCTGGTCGCGGCCGGGCACCAGGTCGACGTCGTCACCACCACGGCGACCGCACCCGCCGCCGTCCGAACCGTGGACGGTGTGCGGGTGTGGCTGTTCGGCTACTGGTGGCGTGCTGCTGAAGCCGTGGCCTCAGGCCTCGTTGCGCGACCCGCAGTACCTCGTCCGGGGGTCGCTCGTCAGCTCGTTCGATCACAATGAGGCCCCAGCCCTTCCGGCGGACTGCGCCAAGCGTCACTGCACGCTCACGCAGCAGGTACTTCACCGCAGAAGCCACGTCGGCCACTGGAGGACTTACCTTGTAGCTGGCGAGTTTCTCGACATACCAATCCAGCCAGTGCTCGCCTTCCCTCGTCGCAGCTCGGGACAAAGCGGGCTCGGCATTCCCATCGAGAAATACCATCACCGGCCGGACCCGAACGAGAGCCTCGGTGAGGTCAGTCATGAAGGCGTCGATCGTCTCTTCGCCGTGCCCCATGGCCAGCAGCGTCGGCACGAACGGCATCAGCGCATCCGCGATCACCACGTCATCGCCGCTCGCCACAACCGCATCGACGAAATTCGCCGTCGCCGCGATCAGTGTCTGCAGCTGGACCCTGCCTGTCGCTTTGAACTCCTCGGCCGCCGCGGCGAACTGCGGTCGGCTCAAGATCTCTTCCTCGTGGAAGTGGTCCACCCGTAGTCCCGCAGCGGCCAGCCATTGGGACAGCCCGTCGCACAGCGTCGACTTGCCCATTCCGGGAGATGCTCCCCACACCGTGATCAGAACTGTCATGGCTTCCGAGCCTAGGATCGGAAGCCATGACAGCCAACTCCACGGCGTCCACGGCCATCCGTGCCGCGCTCGTGATCTTCACGTGAAAACCGTTCGGCACCGGTAGTGGCTGTCCCGGGACCGGGCCTGGTGGCGCCGACGCCATACAGACCAGCGGAGTCGGTGTGCGGCTGAGTGGATGCGCTGGGCAACTAGCATGGTGAAGAGGTGCTGTCCACCTGCGGCTCCTACCGTTCCACCCGTCTGATGTCAGCCTGGTCTCGACATGGCATGGACTTGAGCTGTCTATAGGCTCCGTCTTGAAAATGACGGGCGCAATAGGAGAGGACGTTTGAGCACGCCCAGTTGCTGGCCGCGCTCAAGGTGACAGATCCTCACCCCGCCACTGTGCGGTCGAGTTCATCGCCAACGACGGCGCCATCCCACCGTGGGACGGAGGAGAGAGGTCGGCGGCGTTCGTTCCGCTCGCCCCCGAGCCTCAAACGCCACTCCACGACGTCAGATACCAAAGGCCAGTCAGTACACGCCTGAGATGCGGGCGGCAAGGAGACGGGCGTCATCCACTTCTTGGGGCATAGCGCATCCCAGTCCTTCCTGAATCCTCCGCCTGGCGATCTCGTAGGCGTCTGACCGTTCGCCTGTGTCGACGGCTGCCCGGAAACCGGTGAGGGTTGCGAGCACCTCGGGCCTCGTGCCGTAATCCTGCTCGGGGAAAAGGGGATCGAAGGAGGACAGAAGTGTTCCGTTGTCCGCGTACGCGATCCACGTAGATCCGGTTTCCCGCAGGGAAAGCGCGATGGTCCCCGCGGAAACCGCTGAGATCACCTCATCCCGTGCAAGGTAAGACCCGTAAGGCTCGACAATGAATGACCAGTCATTGTGCGTACCAGAGCGAACCAGGGGGCCGCTGGAGTCGAGAAAACCGCCGTTTCGAAGCTCTTCAAGATCGAGTTCGGGTACGTCGTCCTCCTCGGTTTCCTCTCCCTGGGCTTGGATGATCTCCGCTTCCAGGCGGCTCAGGGAGACGGGGGTGACTGCTCTGCCTGCTGCCCTTGACAGGAGATCAGCAGGGAGGATGTGCCTGGCGAAGATTACGCAGTAGCCAGCGTCGTAGAGTTGGGAGTTGGGGAAAAGCCTGCCGTTCACGAGTTCCCTCGATTGCTGTGCCAGGCGGTCTCGCCGGTCACTATGGCGAGACCGCCCGACTCGGGCATGGGTCTATGAGCTACTTGTTGCCGGCGTCCACCCAGTACGGGTCATTGTTGATCAGGCGGAACTTTACTGCTGCCCTGCCGAGGTCGCCACCAACGCCTTCGTTGTCGAGCTTCGTCATGCTGGCTCGGGCGCACTTTGCAGTAGGAGGAGGCATTTTGCCTTGGTTATATCCGGGCCATGTGAGGGACAGGTACTGCTGGCCTTCGATCGTCTGCGAGACGACCATGTACTGCTGGCACTGCGACCCCGAGGTGACGCCTTGCTGTGCGCCGCTGTTCTTGGACTTGGCGAAGGGATACTCGTCGCATTGCGCCGGCTTCGGCGTGCTCGGATCAGCTGTGAAGGTTTTGTCGCAGATTATCCCGCGGTTCTTCTGCTCGATCGTGGCGTCCGCTTCCCGCCTCAGCGGCTCCCCGTGCCCCTCCCAGCCGGGGTGGCTGGACATGCTGGCCTGGGCCATGCCGATGAACTGGCGAGCGAGGTTGTACTTTGTGTCGATCACGAAGGTGGGGGTGTAGTTCTTGACGACGCAGCCTGCGTACGTGCCGATTTCGTTGTCGCAGCGGACGTCGTATTGCCCGTCTCCAGGCTCATTGTCGTCGCCCCAAGAGGTAGTGCCATACGAGCCACCGATATTGACGGTGAGGTCGTAGGTCATCATGAACTCTGCGTTCTTTGTGGTGTTAGTCCACGAGCGGGTCCACGTTCCGTCGATGGACTGACCGACGGTGATTGGTCGAGGCGTTCCCCAGGGCTGTGTATCCGCTTTGCACCAGCTGGCACCGAACGAGCACTCGGAGTCCACCTGAACTGTCATCACATTCGAAGTAATGTCGGAGGACTTGAGGTGGACGTTCATGTACTCGGTGAACTCGGTGGTGCTGTTGGTTGGGTCGATCTCCTGCTGGACAAGGGCGTACGCCTTGCCGAGGACCATGCCAGTGGTCGTCTCAACCATGAGGATGACGAGGTCCCGTTGGGAACATACCGATTGGCGAGTCACGTAGACTTGGTTGTTCGGCATGATGTCGCACCACACGGCTGTGGGTGCACTAGGTGAAGCGAGTGCTTTTCGCCCGGTGGACGCCTGTGGCTTCCCCCATTCGAAGCACACTGCGCGCTTCTGGCCGGCCTTCCGCAGTGCGGTCAATCTCTTCCTGGTCTCATCGCAGTTTGACTGTCCAGCAGCGACGCTAGGTGCTTTGAGCGTCTGAAAGTCCGACGGTCGATTTTTGGCGACAGGAGCGGAAATGGTCGTGTTTCCGCTCGCCGCAGTTGTGGAGCCTAATGAGGCGTCAGAGGCCGCTGTGGCTGGTGTTTGCAGTGCCAGAAGAGACAGTGCAGCAGCAGCTAAAAGCTCTTCCCCATCTCATGTGTAATTTTCCCCCAAAAGCATTGCGTGGGCCGGATTGCTCACGTCGAAAACCAAGGCAATCATGGTGTGATCAAAGAGGTCAACGGCGCCTTCCAGGCAAAAGATCGCGCCACTGCAGCGGCTATTGACGGCCCATCAGCTGATTTCCAGCCGTAACCAAATGGGGCATTCGCTCATCTTTCCGGCGGCGGATTCAACCCGGGGACCGCCCAGCTTTGTCGGACCGCGATTTGGGGTGGCCGTCTCACAAGGCGTTGCCTGCCGGACGCAGGTCTCCAAAGGTCGCGCCGGCACCCGTAGCGCGCTGGCCCTGACACCACGCCAGTCGGGACCGGCCCCGAGGACCGCGCTACTAGGGCCTGTGTGATGTCGTGATCAATCTTGCCCATCCGGGTCCGTCTGGAAGGCGGATCCGGTAGGAAGACGATCGTGACGCGCAGGCAACTCACCGACGGACAGTGGAAGTTGATCGAGCCGTTCCTGCCGATAGGCGAGTACGGCCCGTACCCCGAGCGGCTGCGGGATCAGTTCGAGGGGGTGATCTGGCGGTTCAGAACAGGCGCGCAGTGGCGTGAGATGCCGGGCGAGTTCGGGCCCTGGCCGACCGTCTACGGACGCTTCCGGGTCTGGCGCAACGCCGGCGTCTTCACCGCGCTGCTGGAGGGCCTGATCGCCGAAGCCGCCCGCCAGGGCAAGACAGACTTATCCCTGGTCAGCGTGGACTCCACGACGGTCCGCGCTCACCACGACGCCGCCGGGATGCTCGTCGGCAAGGACGTCATGGAGGCTCTGGAGGAAGCCGCCGCCGAGCAGGAACAGGCCCGGCAAAAAGGGGCGACGAGGCGGAACAGAACGGGCGGGGCGAAGGAAACGGGCCTGAGCAGGAAGAACGCCGACGCGTCCGCCGCCGACGCAGGCTCCGGCTGAAGGAAGCCCTGCTCGGAAGGTCCCGCGGCGGATTGACCAGCAAGATTCACCTCGCTGCCGACCGCAGGCGTCGGCCTCTGTCATTCGTTTTGACCGCCGGTCAGGCCGCGGACAGCCCTCAGTTCGTCCCCGTGCTGAAGAAGATCCGCGTCCGTCTGCCGGTCGGTCGGCCCCGCACCCGGCCGGGCGCGGTGGCTGCGGACAAGGCGTATTCGTCCCGCGCCAACCGCGCTCACCTGCGAAGACGCCGCATCAAGGCGGTCATTCCGGAGAAGAAGGACCAGGCTGCCAACCGTAAGAAGAAGGGCAGCCGGGGCGGTCGTCCCGTCACTTTCGACGCGGGGCTTTACCGTGACCGCAACACCGTCGAGCGACTGATCAACCGGCTGAAGGACTGGCGCGGCATCGCCACACGCTTCGACAAGACGCCCGAGAGCTACCTCGCCGGCCTCGAACTCCGCGCCTCGATGATCTGGCCCGGAGATCTCCTGCAAGCAGCCGATTGATCACGACATCACACAGGACCTAGTGGGCCACGATCACGCACGCCAGCCGGAGCGACAAGGTCACCCTCTACTGGGACATCGACCACGGCGGGTCCTGGCGGGACAGCGGCGCCTGTTCGGCGACCGGGCACTCGGGAGGCGCGCAGAACACCCGAGCCGTCAAGGCCGTTTACGGCAACGGCTTCCATCTGGAAGCGGAGGCATGCGGCCACCACGCCGGCCGCATCAGGTGCACCGCGTCGCTCCCCTAGCGGTGAGCGCCCCTGGCGGTGAGCAACGGACGGCGCCGGGCCCACCAGCCCGCCCGGCGCCGCCGCCCACACACGAAAGGAACCGCACGCATGAACCCCCGCCAACCCCGCACCATAGTGCTGGACTTCGAGGAATACGTCCGTACGCGGCACGACGCCCTGCTGCGCAGCGCCCGCCGCCTGGTCGGCGACCCGCTCGACGCCCAGGATCTCCTGCAGACCGCGTTGTTAGGCACCTACGGCCGGTGGGAGTGCATAGCGGACAAGCAGCTCGCGGACGCGTATATGCGCCGCGTCATGATCAACACTCGCACGGAGTGGTGGCGGGCCCGTAAACTTCAGGAGCTCCCTTTGGCACAGCTGCCAGAGAGGAGAGGCGAGGACTCCGCGGAGCAGCATGCCGATCGCGCGCTGTTGATGGACATCATGCGCGTGCTGACGCCGCAGCAGCGCAGTGTCGTGGTGCTGCGGTACTGGGAAAGGATGACCACGGAGGAGACGGCTGCCGCCCTCGGCATGGCGCCCGGAACGGTCAAAAGCACTCTGCACCGTGCGCTCGCTAGGCTCCGCGAGGAGTTGCAGTGCCGAGACCCTGGTTCTGCTGCGGCGTCCCCAACCGAGCGTCGATGCCCGACGGATGGCCGACGAGCCCGATGATGCGCGGGATGCACCGCATCATTCTCGGCACGGGACGATGCTCACCGACCGGCGGGTGCCCCCTGCCTACCACTGTTATGTCTGATCTCGCAGGGCCTCCAACTCCGCGCGCAGCGCCACGTTCTCCGCTCTCAGTTCGGCCTTGCTGCGCCTGTCTGCGGGCGACCTCCGGGCGGAATGACCGGGCCTTTGAGAGCGGTCTTTTTGCGGAGGTTCAGCGACTGGTCCAAGAGGTTCGAAGGCGACGATCACGGCTGGGTCCAGCCCGCACTCTGAACAGCGCTCTTTGTCGCAGACCCCACCATCGGGTCGTGGACTGCTCTTGATACGGATCGCCTCGATGACGTGGCCGCAGTACAAGCGCAACCGCCACCTCTGCAGCTCCCATGGAGGAGTTGGAGGTCCCAGGAGCTGGCGCATCTTCTTCCGCTGCTCCTCTGACCAGGCAGGAGCCCTGGCGAGCTGACGCTGGACCCACTCATGGACCTGCACAGCCTCGTGTTGGCGGCGATGATCGGCCTTGGTCAGTTGGTAGTCTGCCAAGGGCACGCCATGGCGCAGATACTCGACTTCCATCCCAAGGAGGGTAGGGAGACGAGGCCTCTTCTGGGGAGGAGTCCCCCGGGAAGGCACTCCTTTGGATGACTCGGTGTCACAGAGTGGTGCAGGATCGAAGTACAGCGACCGTCGGCCCTCGCGGTGACGGGTCGGTTTGCCGGGCGTCACCGCGGCCACCGCGGTGCTCTCGCTGCCGAGCAAGCACTGACTCGTATGACCTGCCGGACAGGCGGGCAAGCCGCTGCCCGTCGGCCAGTACGGCGGCCGTCCGGTGCGTTGTCGTCAGTGGCCGGACGCGCCGCCCGTCCGGGACCGGGCAACGTGAGTTCGCCGACGCTCAAGAGGCCGACCAGTCCGCGGTATCTGGGCGGCCGCCGACGCACTGGGGCCCGCCCAGCACGAAGTTCTCCTTGGGTCCTGGCCGAACGACCCCCGCGGCAAGCGGGTGTGCGAGAACGCGTCGCCTGGGAGGGCCGCTTCGATGACTGCCTCGACGGACGGGTGCTCACCTCGTGCGGCCCGCTGGACGAGATCCGTACCCAACTCACTGTGAAGTTCACGGTGTTGTTCCCGCATCTGCATGAGCGGCAGCGACGGCTACTGATGGCCGCGGAGGCACGTGTCCTGGGGCACGGTGGTGTTCGGGTCGTCGCGCGGGCCGCCTCGGTCTGAACGCTCGCGTCGATCACCTGCCGGTGATCCCGCTACCGCCCACCCCGCTTCGGCGTCCGGTCCGGCAGCAGAGGCTCTATCCCCGCACCCACTGGGCATCAGCCAACGACACACACTCAACCAACGATCTGATGATCTGAAGGAAATGGCCTGGTCTGGGGCGAAGGCCCACTTTCGCGAGCGTTGGCCCTCTTGCTGACAGGAGCAGCGTCGTGACTCGGCCAGGGAAAATGCGTGATCGCTATTGTCCGGTATGTCGGGCTGAGGTATGACGTCACGTGACGCTGGAGTATGGGTGTCGGCGTCGGCCGGATCAAGACCCACTTCGGATGCTTGGGGGCTCTTCCACCAGCGGCGCGGCTGTGTTGCGGCCCTCTGGGCCCAATGCGACCGTGTTCCAGGGGGCGTGCCGACGGCCTGGCAAGGACAACCTTGCAGGTGACGGCAGTACGCGTCGTACGCGGAAAGAGCCGCGGCCCACCATCCCTGGCACCGTGATGCGGCGCGCGTCCAGAAACTGGGGGAAGCGCACAGAAAGCGGGAAATGCAATGGCGAACGGACCCATGGACAGGCCCTCCTTCGGCGGGCACCCCGAACGGCCCAATGGTCACGTCACGGGCCTGGGCACGGAGTACACCGGTCGGTACGTGGTCCTGCTCGACCCGAGCAACCAGGAGGCCGGACTGAACGCCCTGCGTTCTTCCGCCGACATAGCGTCTGTCGAACGTGTCCGGGGAACCGAGAGCGCGAACGTCGCCGAACTCCTCGAGCGTCCCGACGTCTCAGTGCTCTTCGAGGAGCTCGGTGCCGCCGTCGTCGAGGTGCGGCCTGACCAGCGGCACGCGCTGGTGACCACGGCCGAGGCGGAGTCCTCGATCATCGCGGCGGAGCCTGAGCGTATGGTCTACGCTTCGCCGGTCATCACTCCGCAGCAGGCGCCGACCGAGTTCTTCCCGGCCTACCGCAGCGACGAGGAGGTGGTCACCCGCCACACCACGG
The DNA here is from genome assembly GCF_040612015.1 of Streptomyces sp. NPDC006476. Classification (NCBI taxonomy): domain Bacteria; kingdom Bacillati; phylum Actinomycetota; class Actinomycetes; order Kitasatosporales; family Streptomycetaceae; genus Streptomyces; species Streptomyces sp. NPDC006476. The sequence goes on from NZ_JBEXPK010000093.1 coordinate 25,805, forward strand.
CCGAAATGGCCGCTGCCCATGGACCGGCCTGGGACGAGCAGAGGTGGACCTGGGGCCTGCAGGCGATCCGGGCCAGCCTGTCCACCTTGACCGGACGTGACGTGAAGATCGCCGTCCTCGACACCGGCGTGGACACCGACCACCCGGACCTGGCCGGGCGTATCGAGGCGACGGCCTCCTTCGTGCCCGGCCAGACCGTCGAGGACGGCAACGGCCACGGCACGCACTGCATCGGCACCGCCGCCGGTCCGGCCCACCCCCAGCAGGGGCCCCGCTACGGCGTGGCCTGCGAGGCCCGGATCCTCGCGGCGAAGGTACTCAGCAACGCGGGCAGCGGATCCGACGGCCAGATCCTGGCGGGCATGGCCTGGGCCGTCGCCCACGGCGCGCGGGTGATCTCCATGTCGCTCGGCGCGGGGGTCCGACCGGGTGAGCTGTTCCCGCAGACGTACGAGCACCTGGCCCTCCGCGCGCTCAGGCGCGGGACGGTCATCGTCGCCGCCGCGGGCAACGACAGCCAGCGGCCCCCGAGTATCCAGCCGGTCAGCCGGCCCGCCAACTGTCCCTCGATCCTCGCGGTGGCCTCGCTCGACAAAGCGCTCACGACGTCGTTCTGGTCCAACGGCGGCATCAACGGCCAGGGCGGCGAGATCAACATCGCCGCGCCCGGCAGGGACGTGCGCTCGGCCGCCCCTGGTGGCGGGTACCAGAACCTGAGCGGCACCAGCATGGCCACGCCGCACGCGGCGGGTGTCATCGCGCTGCTCGCCCAGGCGAACCCGAACGCTTCCGCCGCCGATCTCATGGCCCTTCTGAAGTCCGGTGCGTTCCCGCTGACGCAGCCCGTCAGGGACGTAGGCGCCGGCCTGCTCCAGGCCCCGTGAGCGAGTCATCCCAGTCCGAGCCGGTCGGGGTCATCCTGGCGGTCGACCCCGACCGGCTCGCGGACGTGATCGAGGCCCTGCGGCGGGCCGGGCTGACGGTCACGGGCGAGCAACCGCTCCTCGGCACCCTCTCCGGCACCGTCGCGGAGGACCGGATACCGGCCCTGGAGGCAATCGACGGCGTCGACTCCGTCGACCGCGAGCGCACCATCCGACTCCCCCCGCCCGACTCCCCGATCCAGTGAGCCCGCGGAACTTCCCCGGGCTGGGTCCGGGGACGTTCCAATGGCAACTGGAGCCTTCACGAGCACCCCGACGCCCTGCGGGCAGTTGAGGACGGAACTGATCAACGCTGGGGACATCGAGGCTGCCGGGATCTGAACCGCCTCACCCGCGTGGCCCATCTACAGGCCAGCCTGCCCGTTTGACTGCGTATCGCCGCGCCGACGGATGCCCCTTGGCCTCCCGATCACAGCCGAGGACTGCCATAGGAAGAAGGGCGGGGTACGGAGTTCGTGCGTCGGGCGACAGGCCGCCTTACCGGGGACTGGACCTCTCACATCTGCCTCAACCCCAGGCTCCCACTGCGGCACCAGCCGCACCCCGACCGGCGATCCCGCCCCGCTCCGGTCCACCGGCAGCGGGACTTCCTTCGCAGCATCGTCCACGGACACCATCACCGCCCCCTCGCCGGACAGGATCTCCGTCATCGTCTCCCGTGTGATCTCCAGCCGGGACAGCACAGCCTCCCGCTCGGCAAGACGACCAGCCAACTCCTCCATCCGCGAGCGAAGTTCACTGATCTCGGCCCGGGCAGCCGCCTCCCGCCGCTCGATCTCCTCCAGCCACGACACCATCGCCGCCTCCAAGACCACGTCCTGGGACACGACGATCCGCCGTCCGCGCACGCACGGCAACGGCGCACGGCACCACCAGCTCACTGAGAAAGAGCCGCACCCGACCCGTATCACGGACGCCGCTGAAGGCTGCCCCTGGACAGATCGAGGCCGCCTCAGGCGGCGCGGACCCTGCCGGTGTCGCAGAAGTCCGCCTACGCCTGGCACGCGGCCTGCCGGGAGGGCGGGGTGAGGCGTTACGCTTCGTCTCTCACACCCACGGCGCGGTGAGGTCGGTCACGGTGATGTCCTTGGTCAGCGCCTTGACCAAGGAGCTGCGGAGGTGCTCCGGGATGTCTGACCACTGCACGAACGCCCAGTAGTGGTACCAGTTGCCCACCTCGGGCCTCGCAAGGTCGCGCTTCAGCAGCTCCCCACGAGACGTGAGCCACACGCACCTCTCGTTTTGGAAGTAGTCCGTGCTGTAGAGCTTCCAGCCCACACGGTTCTCGTAACCAATGGGCTTGCATCCCGCGTAGTCTTCGGCCTCCTTACGCGCGAGAAACTCACGAATGAGCCGAGGCCCAATCTCACCCTCCCGCTCGTGAATACGCCGCTCGACTGAGTCCATGCTCCCCCCTCACAGCTGGCACGTCACCGTGGAGGACGCTCACTACAGTGTCATGCCGCTGCAGCGGAACCACAAGAACCCGGCCGAGGGGGTATGGGCGCTGCTGAAGAACGACCTGGGCAACCTTGCCGCCTGTACCGTCGATGTCCTCGCCGAGCTGACCCGTACCCGCCTGAAGCAGATGCCGTACCGGGCCGGCTCCCTCGACGGCCTTTTCGCCTAGACCGGCCTCACCTTGACCGTCACCCGCAGCGAAACCCTCAGTTGCATGAGGGTCCGTCAGCTTACTGCCGGACCCTCATGCCTGATCAAAATCGGTGCCTCGCTGTACAGTCTGAGACGCCATCCGCTTATCGATCACGGGGCTGGTCTGGTCGAACAGGGTTCCTGATCGGGTGATCGCGCGAGAACCGGAGCATGACAGCAGGGCCTCTTGGTAGTTCGGGGGTGCGATCCCAACCGAGTACCAGGAGGCCCTGTTGCCGCAGTCTTTCGCGCTCGCGTGCGTGGAGTCCAACTCGCTGCCACCGTCGTGTGACTGCCTCGCGCACAGGTTCGGCAACGCGGCATACCGGCCGGACCGCGCCCGGTGCTATGGCTCCGACATGACTGAGTCAGAGTGGCAGGTCATCCGGGCCGTACTGCCGGTTCCTGCCTGGCTGGAAGGACGGGGCGGCCGGCCGGAGGGCTACTACCACCGGCAGATGATCGACGCGGTCCGCTACGTGGTCGACAACGGCGTCAAGTGGGCCAACCTGCCCGCAGACTTCCCGCCGTTCAAACGCGTGCACGCCTTCGCTCGCCGCTGGCAGATCCGGGGCCTGCTCGTCGAGTTCCACGACCGGCTGCGCGACAGGGTCCGCCAGAAGGAGGGCCGCTTGGCCGTTGTGGGAGCTGCTGCCCGCGCTTCCCTCGCCCCGAAAGCCGTCAGACCTGTCCTGAAGCGTTCCGTGCTGGAGGTGGCGCCGTTCGATCTTGTGCCCTTCCGCCCGGGTTCCGCAGTTAATCGGGGTTCTGGGCCTTGGATGAGGTCGAACCTGCTGGCCAGCGGTGTGGCGGCTGGTGGGAATCGGTGTTCGGCC
>NZ_JBEXPK010000094.1:0-28860 GCF_040612015.1 Streptomyces sp. NPDC006476
GGCGGCCAGGGTCAGCCGGTCCTTGCGCCGCGCCTGCAGGTACACTCCCCCGCCTGAAGGCGGGAGTATCCACGGAGGAATCCCGATGAACTGGAAGCAGCTGCGCCGCCGCTACTGCGGCGGAGGCTGGTGGCCGGCCAGCGAGGAACGGGAACTGTTCAGCCCGGCGAGAGTGCACACCACGCGCTATCGCTATCGCGGATCAGTCATCCCCTCTCCATGGCCGACCACAGGAAGAGGACAACCCTCAAGAATCTCAAGGGACTTGTGGAGCGCCCGTTGCGTTGAGAGGCGCACGGCGGGTGCGGGAAGCGGTCCGGAGAAACGGCCCGGCCGAAAGGCCGGGACCGCGCTCCGGGCCGACTTCACGGGCTCCAGCTGACCGATCCCGGGTTCGACGCCTCCGTGCTGAGCCTGTTCCGCGCTCGTCTCATCGAGCACGGGCTGGAGCAGAAGATGCTGGAGCTGGTACTGGAACGCCTGCGCGCGCTGGGCCTGCTGAAGGCCGGTGGCCGGCAGCGAACCGATTCCACGCACGTGCTGGCGGCGGCGGACGTTGCACCGGATGGAGTTCGTCGGCGAGACGCTGCGGGCCGCGCTGGAAGCGCTGGCGGTCGCGGCCCCGACCTGGCTGTCCGCCCTGATCGATGCCGAGTGGGCCGAACGCTATGGGCCACGCGTGGACGACTACCGCTCCCCCAAGGGCGAAGAGGTTCGTGAGCAGTGGTCCCAGCAGGTCGGGCGGGACGGGCTCTTCCTGCTGGAAGCCGTCTACGCCCCCGACACTCGTCCGGCCGAGAGGCGGCCGTCGAAGGCCGATCAGCCCAACCAAGAATCTGTAGGCCAATCGGACCAACCACACCTGATTCCTGATAGACCCCACACGGGGAGTGGTTTACACCACGAACGCGATCGAGAGCCTGAGGCTGGCCTGGGAGGGCGGAGCCACGCAGTGCCTTGCCGTCCACGGCGATCGCCGGTCGCCTGCCTGGGGCTGCGGTCACGGCGGTGTGGCGGTGAGCCAGCCAGGCGCCCACGGCCGCATCGAGTGCGTTGGTGTCGAGACGCTCGAGGACCCTCCCGATCGCCGACCTGGACGGCGCATGCCGCCAGCGCAGCAGGTGACGGCGTTCTGTCCATGTCGGCAATGGAGGTGCCGGTGGATCTCTGCGGCCGTGGGACTTCGGTGAGGCCGAAAGGCCGCGGCGGTGATTCTGTGGTCGGCCTGTGGTGATGCCGTCAAGACGGGTGTGTACGCGGCCGTGACACTGGCGTTCTATTCGATCCGAGGGTTGGCGATGCGACCGAAACTGAAATCCGACGTGTTGTACGTGCCTACCGGCGACGGGGTGCATGTCTTCGGCGCGGGGGCCGATCTCGCGCTGCACGGCCGGTCCGCCTATCAGTGGCTGGACCGGATCGCCGCGTACCTAGATGGTTCGACCGAGTTCGAGGTTCTCGTGCGCAATCTGCCGGAGGACAAGCGTGGTGTGGTGGAGGCCCTGGTGCAGCGGCTGCATTCTGCCGGGTGTGTCTTCGATGCCGCCGATGACCTGCCACACGGGCTGACCGCGCGGGAGTTGGAAGCCTATGCGGCTGAGATCGCCTTCATCGAGTACCACCGGGAATCGGCCGCGCGACGGTTCGAGACGTACCGCAACAGCAGGGTGGTGGTACTGGGGGCGGGGCCGACGTTCGTCGCGCTGGTCTGCTCGGCGCTGCACTCCGGGGTCCGCAGGCTGCGCGCCGTCCAGACGCCGGAGACCGATACGAACACGGTTCGGCTGGCGGAGCTGGCCGCTGAGGCGGCGCGCCGTGATCCGCAGCAGACGCTGGTCCACGTCGCGCTGTCCGACGCGGAAGAGGCTGAGTTTGCCCAGGCGGACGTGGTATTGCACGTGGCCTCGGCATCCGCGGTGGACCGTGCGTTGCGCCTGGGCCGGCTGTGCCGGGCCTCAGGCACCCTTCTGGTGCAGGGCCTCGTACTCGACGACGTCGCATGGCTGGGGCCGGTCGGCCCGGCGTGGGAGTCTGCCTGGCTGCGGTGGGGCGCGCACGGCCCGTTTCGCCCGGGCGAGTTCCTGACCGGTCCGGCCGCCGCGGTGGTGGCCGGCCACCTTGGGCTTGCCGCGTTCCGGGCGGTCACGGGCGTCACGACCGCGGACGATGCCAAGCTGACCAGGATCGACCTGGAATCCTTACGTACCTCGACCCACGCGTTCTTGCCGCATCCGGCCATGCGGCCGGCCCGGCCGGAGACCGAGGCGGAGTTCGCCGACCGGATCGGTCTGCTGAGTAATGCCGATCCGGTCACTGAGGAGGACTTCTCCGCTCGGGCGGCCCGCTGCTTCGACTCGCACGTCGGCATCATGCGGCGGCTCGATGAACGGGACTTCACTCAGCTGCCGTTGAACGTGACCGAAGCCGTATTGCACGCCGAGGGCGAGGCCCGCGTATTCGGCGTGGGCAGGAGCTTCGCCGAGGCGCGCCGGCGTGCTGCGCTGCGGGGCCTGGCGGAATACGCGGCGACCTCGCTCGATCCGCGCAGGCTCGGCGCAGGTGCCACCGTGTGGGGCTGGGACATCGCCGGTCGTCGGGCCAGGGCGGTGCCGGCGACCGAGGCGTTCAGCATCGGGACAGGGCTGTCGGCGCGGCTGAGCTGGGACGACGCCGTGACTGACGGCATCGCGCAGCACTGTGCCCGGTTGGCCGTGGCCGATGTGCTGGCGGGCCGTGCGCGGCCGGCCGCCCTGGATCCGACGCACGTGGCCGCGGACCCGCGGACGCGGTGTCACCTCGCCCTGCTGTGCTCGGCGGGGGGTTCCGCCAGGGTCGCCGATGTCGGGGGCGCCCTGGGCATACCGGTATTGGCGTGGTGGCAGGGGGGCCGGCCGGTCGCGGTGACCTGTGGGCCGGGCGCGGTGGCCGCTGGTCTGGAGCAGGTTGTACTGGACCGGCAGGCGACTGTGTCAGGGGAGTTCGCATACGCCCCCGCTCACCTGTCCGGCCTTGACGGTCTGGATGGCATTGACCGGCCGCCAAAGGCGGCGACCAGCGCGGACCGGCTTCCTGTACCGGATCGGGAGGACATGCTCGGCGCGATGCGGGCCCGTCGGCTGCGCCCCGTGGTGGTCCCACTCGACCACGATCCTGAGGTGTACGAGGTCCTGCCCACCATTCTCCGGGTCCTGCTGGTCGATGAGTGAGTCGGTGCGCAGGGCGCCTGCCTCCGCCGGCCTCCGGTTCTGGTGGCGCACTTTCGAAGGGGTTCAGGAACTGTTTGCGGAGGGGCAGGGTGAGGAGGGCGGGCCGGATGAGCCGCTGCCGACGAAGACCTACCGGGGCCTGCCACGGCACGTGCTGAGTGAACCTGCACGGCGGATCGGCGACGTGCGGTGGTCCTTCCCAGGGTTCCGCCGGGCGCACTCCGACGAGGGCGATGGCAGCGACGACGGCCCCAGACTCGATGCTCTGGACGAGCCCACGCTGTCGTCGTTGCTGCACCACAGCTACGGGTTGGGGCGGATGGAGTTGGGTCCGCACGCGGTCTGGCCGTACCACCGGATGGTGGCGTCCGCGCGGTGCTTCTACCCGGCGGAGCTGTACCTGTGGACGGCCGCGGCGGTGGGGAAGCTGCCCGCCGGGTGCTACCACTACGATCCGGCACACCACGCCTTGACCAGGCTGCGGACCGGTGGCATCCCGGGCGGGCTGCGCCTTGCCACCGGAGCGGGGCACGAGGAGACCCTCGCGTTGATGGTGGCGGCAGTGTGCTTCCGCAAGACCGCGTTCCGCTACCGCGACTACGCCTACCGGTTGTGTGCCCAGGAAGTCGGCATGACGGTCGGGAACGTACTGCTGGTGGGGGGTGCCCTGGGGCTGCGCGCGGGGGTGCACCACCGGTTCGACGACACCGTCGTCAATCAGGCATTGGGTCTGGACGGGGAGGAGGAGACCGCCTTCGCAGTGGTCGACCTGTCCCCTCGGCGCCGACGGCCGGCTGTGGCCGGTCCGGCGCCGCTTCCCAGGGAGTTGGGAGCACCGCTGCCGCTCATCCGGCCGCATCACGTCCGTACCAACGCGGCTGATCCGACGGCGTGGACGGGGCTGACCGAACTGGACCGCGCCAGCCGGCTGACCGGCGAGGGCGGGGGCACGCCCGTGGATCAGGACGCCTTCCACCTCCCGGTCGGCGAACCCGAGTCGGCGTCGCTCCGGGTGCCGATCGCGGGCAACGAACCGTCGCGTGACTGCCTCGAACTGGCCCAGGCGCTGCGAGCGCGCGACTCGGGCGGGCGGATGTTCCTGCCCGATGGTGTGCGGTTGTCCGTTCACGGGCTAGGTGGCCTGCTCCGGTATGCGCTGGAACCGGTGGCGTCCGACCACGGCGCGGTGGACTGCCGGCCGCTGGTGGACTGCCATATGCTGGCGCTCAATGTCGAGGGCTTGCCCACGGGGCTCTACCGACTGGACGCCGCACCGGAACTGGTGGGCCTGCCGGGACGGGACTGGCGCAGCGTGGTGTCGATGCTCTGCGACCGCACCCCTTCGGTGAATGCCGCGAAGGCCAACGTGATCGTGTTCCTGACGGTGAACCGGATCGAGGGCGACCGCTGGTTCGGCAATCGCGGCTACCGGATCCTGCACCACGAGGCCGGGGTCGTCGCCCAGCGGATTAGCGTGCTCGCGGCCGCCACCGGCCTGTCCGCACGGATCACCAACGGCTATCACGACGGTATGGTCCGCGACCTGATCGGCGCCGACGAGGCGCATGTGCCCGTCTTCACCCTCGTCCTCGGCCGCCGACGGGCCACTGCACAGTACGAACCACCGCTGACCTGGTGACACGGCACCGAAGGTAGCGGGTGCAGAAGCCTACGGTCCGGTCTGCGGTCGCACCGTGAAGACCACGGCCAGGCCCCCGTCCGAGGATTCGTTGTGGGCCTGGTCGACATGATCGACCGATCCGGTCCGCGACAGAACCGACAACTACTTGGAGATGGAAGGGGAAGACATGGCCACCAACCTCGCGCTGGACCTCGACGACCTCAGCGTGGACGAGCTCGACATCCTGCCGACCGCGCCGGGTGCGAGCCTGGAGTCGATCAACGTCGGCCACGCCATGGTCGAGATCGGCGCGTCCAACTGCACCTCGCAGGGCACGCCCGCCAGCTGCTGTTCCTGCTGCTGCTGCTGATCTGGCCGCATGACCCTGTCCGGCGTACAGCCAGTGCGCCGGACACGGCGCCCCGCCCTCACCAACGGGGGAGGAAACGTAAACCATCAGCGGAGGAAAAGACGTTGACCGACGCAACCACAGCAGTGGTGGCCGGTGTCGCCGTGCTGGGCAAAGGCCGGCTGGCCACCGCGATCCGGACCTTCGCCTCCCGGTCGCACCGGCTGGTCGCCGACACGGATCGCGACTGCACCGTGGTCGTCTCCGCGGACGACGGCTGGCGCACCGGCACCACACCCGAGCGTTGCGACCTCGAATGGCTGCCGGTCCGGGTTGAGTTGGGCAACGTCGTCGTCGGGCCTTATGTCGTCCCCGGCCGGGCCGGCTGTGCGCGGTGTGCCCAGAGCCGGCGGGACCGCGCGCTGGGGCCGGAGAGCCCCAGGAGCGAGCTGGTGCGCCGGTTCGGCGACCGGCTCGCCGACCGGACCGCCCCGCTGCTGTCGGCCTGGGCATGCGACCCGGTCGCCGACCTGGTGTCGGCGGAACTCGCTGGTGGCCCGGGCAGGCTGACAGCGAGCGCGATCATGATTCTGTCGCTGACGACCTTGGCGGTCGACGTGCACCCGTTCCTCGCCGATCCCTGTTGCCCTCAGTGCGGCGGCCTGCCGCCGGACCAGCCGCCCACTCTCATGCAGACGCCCCGCCCGAAGCTCGGCAGGGACACCTATCGCGTCCGCGATCTGGCCGCCGACTGGGACCAGTTGCACAAGACGTATGTGAACGGGCACACCGGGGTGATCCGCCAGCTCGACGTACGGACCGACTACCGGTACCCGATGGTGTCCGCGCCGCTGCACCTGCCCGGCGGCGAACAGGAGGCCGGGTTCGGTCGGGACCTGGATTACTCCGCCTGCGAGCGCACCGCGCTGGCGGAGGCACTGGAACGGCTTGGCGGCGCCCGGCCCGGCGGTCGGGCCACCACGGTGCGGGCCGGATACCAGAACGTGGCCAGCCAGGCGATCTGCCCGACCGAGCTGGGCCTCTACCCGCCGGAGCGGTACGCGGAGACCGATTTCCCCTACTGCCCCTTCACTCCGGACATGGAGCTGAACTGGGTGTGGGGGCACTCCTTTGCCCGCGACGCGCCGGTGCTCGTACCCGAGGACTATGCCTACTACCGCACCCGGCACGGCAACCCGCTCGCCCGGCCGCTGGCGTACGAGGTGTCCAACGGGTGCGCCCTGGGCGGCTGCCTGGAGGAGGCGGCGCTGCACGGCGTGGTGGAGCTGGCGGAACGGGACGCGTTTCTGCTCACCTGGTACGCCCGGCTGCCCGTGCCCAGGGTGGACCTGGCCACGGTGGCGGACCTGCGCATCGGGATGCTGGCCGAACGAATCCGACAGGACAGTGGTCACCGCGTCATGGCCTTCGCCACCACCCCGGAGCACGGCATCCCGACGGCGTGGGTGATGGCCGTGCACTCCGCCCCAGGAGTGGAGCCCGCGGCGATCTGCGCGGCCGGCGCACACTTCGACCCGGAGAAGGCGCTGCTCAACGGGCTGTTGGAGCTCACGGCGAACCTGGGCTGGAACCGGGCCGTGTACCGGGAGGAGCTGGCCAGGATCGAGGCGATGGTCGCCGACCCGGAGCTGGTGCGGGAGATGCGCGACCACGCCCTGCTGTACTGCCACCCCGCCGCTTTCGAGCGGTTCGACTTCCTGCTCGGCGACGACGTCGGTCTGCCAGTGGACGAGGCGTTCGAGCGGGCCACCTGCCGGCCGCGCGGCGACGACATTCGCGCCGACCTGGCCGAGGTGGTCGACCGGTTCACCAGCCGGGGCCAGGACGTCGTCGTGGTGGACCAGACAACGGACGAGCACCGGGCAGGCGGCCTGGCCTGCGCGAAGGTGATCATCCCCGGACTGCTGCCGATGACGTTCGGACACCGGATGCGCCGCACCCACGGCCTCCCCCGGCTGCGCGAGCTGCCCACCCGACTCGGCTACCGGAGCTGGCCGTTGGATCCGGTCGAGGTCAACCCGCATCCCCACCCGTTCCCGTGACTGGATTGTGATCTTGACTTCCTCTCCCTCCTGAAGGAGGGGGAGTCCTACGGCTCGCGCCGTGGGGTCTTCTGCTTCATCGCCGACTGCCCGCCAGGAGTACTCAACCTCCAGCCCCTGGAGGCCACATGAACGCTCCAGAGCTGCACTGACGGGGGATTTTCGGACCAGTAATCCAGGCCGCTGCGCTGGCCGCAAGCCAGGGCGCCCCGGAGGGCTGGACGGCCACTCCTTCGGAGCCACAAGCGCAAGACCCGATCAGCCACATCCGGCCCTCCCGGGCCACCTAACAACTTACGGAAGGCCCGATGACCCAGGAGTACTCGGAGTTCTCCACCCCAGACACATTCGGCGTGCGGCTCGGCGGGCTGCCGGTGTCCATGCTGGACGACATGCGCTCGCCGGAGCTGTGGCACCAGGTCGAGGTGGTACTGGCTGGCGAACGCGTGCTGACCGCCCGTGCGGAGGAGCTGTCCGACACGCTGTACGACCTGATCGGCCGCATGCCGACCGGCAAGCCGATGCTGGTCGCGCTCCGGCGCTCGATCCACAATCGGAGGCGACCATCGGCCCGGTACTGGAACGACGACCTCCGCGCGCTCCTGCCGGCCGGAGTGACCCACGGGGTGCGGTCCTGGCTGGAGAGGGTGGACGCGCATCAGCGCGACGTGGCACGCCTGGACGAACTGGTCGACCACCACACCGACGCCCAACGCGCGCTGTTGCGTAAGGCGGTGGGCGATCCCGGCTTCCAGCACGGGCTGATCCTGAGCAGCCCGGTACTCCACGACCGCCTGGGCAAGTGGCTGGCCCGGCCGGACGACGCCGAGCCGGATCGCCAACTGGCGCTCCGGCTCACCAAATACCTCGCCCGGATCACCATGAAGACCACTCCGTTCAGCACCTTCACGATCAGCGGCCTTGGCCGCTGGCGCGACCCGGCCACCACGGCGCCCGCGTCCGGTTTCACCGTACGGAGTGTCGCGGAGATCAATCTGTGGGTTGTGCAGCAGCTGGTCCGGGAACTGAGCCGGCACCCTGCTCTCGCCGCGCGCCTGCGGCTGCGGCTCAACCCGAGCACTGTGCTCGTCGGTGGTCGCTGGCAGTTCCTTGGGCCGGGATCCGAGGAACCCCTGCGTAGCCTGCCGGCGACTGCGCCGGTCCAGGCGTGCCTGGATGTGGTGACGGAGGCCAGGCGCACCCGGGAGGACGCTGCTGAGCTGCTGGCGGGCCGGACGGGAAGCGATCCGGCTGTGGCCGACGCCTACTTGGGCGGGCTGGTGGAGCTGGGGCTCCTGGAAGCCGAGCGCCCCTTCGCCGACCAGGAGCTGGATCCGCTCGCCGAACTACGTTCCTGGGTGGCTAGCGCGGGCCCCGAACTGGCCGAAATCGCCGATCAACTCGCCCAATTGCAAGCCCTCTTCGCCGCCTATCCCGGCCTGGCTTCCCCGGCGGACCGGCTCCGGCACACCCAGGACATCGAGTCCGCCCTGCAACGGATCAGGTCGCTGGTCGGACCGGAGCTCATCGAGCTCCCAGCCAAGAACATCCTTATCGAGAACGCTCTGCTGCCCGATCCGCTCCCCGGGCCCGACCCAGACGACTGGGCGCCGGTCTTGCGCGACCTGAACCTCGTGCGCCGCCTCTACGCCGTACTCGATCCGGCGCTGCCCGGTCGGGTGGCGCTCGCCGAGGCGTTCGCGGCACGGATGGGGTCGGGCGCCACCGTGCCGTTCCTCGCGTTCCACCGCGCGGTGCAAGAGTGGCTGCGTGAGGACCCCGACCTGGCTGGCCTGCTGTCCATCGCCACGCATGGCTATCGTGCCCTGGCGGACCACCGGCTGCCCAGGATCCGCGAGCTGGCCCGGCTGCGGGACCGGTTGTGCGCCGAGGCGTCGGCCGGGTGTGCGGACGAGCGGGACGTGCTGCGGTTGGATTCCGAACGGCTGTCCGCGCTGGCCGATCAGTGGCCGGTATGGATGCGCCCGCCGGACTCGGTGGCGTACTACGGGCAGCCCTTCGGCGACGGCGACGGCCCCCGGTTCGTGATCAACGCTGTCAACTCCGGACACGGTCGAGGGCGCGACCGCATCCAACGGCTGCTCACCCAGGCCGGGATCGCCGTGGAGGTGGACACCGCACCGCCGCCCGATGGCGTGGTCATGGCGGACAGCTGCCGCCACTACGGCGCCAATGTGGGGCTGCGCACCTCGGTGGTGGCCGAGGAGATCGATTATCCCGGGGGGCTCAGCCGGCGCGACACCGCCCACCGCATCCCGGTCGGCGACCTTCTGGTACGGCACGAACAGGCCCTGGGCCTGCTCACCCTGTGGTCGCGCAGCCGCGCTGCCTTGGTCCGCCCGGTGCACCCCAATCTCATCGCGGAGCTGTGGCTGCCGCCCGCCATGCGGCTGCTGATGCAGGCGTTCGGTGCCACCCCGAATCTCCTCATTCCCGGCCGCCGGATGTTCGGGGACCCCTCGCTGGCGGAGGTGGACGGGATGCTGGCCCAGCCCAGGGTGGACATCGGCCGGACGACGGTCAGCCGCCGCCAGTGGGTGTTCCCGGCGAGTGTGGTGCCCGTCCGGGGAAAGGGCGAGAGCGACCGGCGCTACCTGTTGCGGCTTGTCGCGTGGCTGCGCGGTCACGACATGCCGGTCCGCTGCTTCGTACGGGGCCTCGATCCGGACTCGGTGGTCGGCGGCACAGTGTGGCGGATTAAGTCCCGCAAGCCGATGTACGTCGACTTCGCGAACCTGCTGCTGGTCGGCGTGTTCGAACGGATGCTGGTCGGCCAGGGGCATGTGCTCTTCCTACAGGAAGCGCTGCCCGACCCGGCCGACGCGCCGGCCTACGGGGACAACCGGTCGCGGGTTACCGAGTATCTCGTCGAGATCAACGGAGGACAGGAATGCTGACAGGAAGCGACCGGCTCGACCCCGACGTGGCCGCAGGCCCGGACTGGGTGTGCGCCCACATCTTCTACGACACCGATCAGGATGCGCTGCTGACCGGCTGTGTACGGCCGCTGGTCCAGGCGCTGACCGCCAACGGTCTGGTGCAGCGGTACTTCTTCCTGCGGTACTGGGAAGGCGGCCCGCACGTCCGGCTGCGGCTGCTCCTCGCCCGCGCTGCCGACCGGGCCGAGGTCGAACGGCTGGCCGCGACACGGATCCGCGCTTTCCTGGCGGCCACCCCGTCCCCGGACGTCGTGGACCGGGCGAGCTTCGCCCAGGTCGCCGAGGATCTGGCCGGTCTGGAGGGCAGGTCGGGACACGACCAGGCGGTGCGGCCGAACAACACGGTGGAGTTCCTGCCCTACGAGCGCGAGCACGAGGACTACGGATACGGTGCGGCCATCGCCGCCGTGGAGGGACACTTCTTCGACTCCAGCGAGCTGGCGCTGTCCGTGGTGGCGGCCGGCACGACGTTGGAGCAGCGCTCGCTGCTCGCATTCGACCTGGTTATCGGCGTATTCGCGCTGTGCGACGAGGTGCGCGAGGGATGGGTCCGGCACGGTGGCCCTCCGCTGCCGTTCGGCAGCGGCCCCGAGGCCGCTGACGTCGAGCCCCGATACCGGGCTCAGCGTGAAAAGCTCCGTGGCCGCGCTCTGCGGACCTGGCGCATGGCGGACCGGCCAGTCGGTGCGGACCACCGCGCGTACTGGCTGGCGTCACTGCGACGGATGCGGGAGGAACTGCACGTCCTGGAGGAGACGGGCGGCTTCGCCTCCGAGTGGGCCGCCTCCCCGCTGGCCGAACCTCTCGACCTGGCCGCCACCGCTCACCCGGCCACGAGCCTGGTGCTGCTGCGCTGCGCGCACCTGATCAACAACCGGCTCGGGCTGACCCTGTGGCAGGAGAACCAACTGCGCTTCCTGGTCGGCCGGGTCCTCGCCGAACTGCCCGAGGCGTTGACCACCTCATGAGCGGACCAGCCGCCCTGTGGCACAGCGTCCACGTCCACCACCACGACGAAAAGGCCGAGCCGGCACTCGTACTGGGTGCCGTCCGCCCGGCATTCGCCTCCGTCCGCGCGTCGGCCGACGCGTCCTGGTTCGGCCGGCACTGGCTGCGCGGCCCACACCTGCGGCTCAACTTCCTTACCTCCGCAGAGCTCTGGGCTGCCGAGGTGCGGCCGACGGTCGTCGCCACGGTCCGCGAGTACCTGCGCACCCATCCCTCCAGGGTCCCACTGAACGAGACCTCGCTGGCACCCGTGCACGAGCGACTGGCGGAACTGGAGATGGAGACCGGGCCCCGGCAGCCTTGGGTGGCGGACAACACCGTCGTCGAACGGCCCTACGACCACCGCCTGCCGGTGCTGGGATCGATGCAGGCCAGCGAACTGCTGGCCGGCTTCCTCAGCGACACCAACGATCTGGCGTTCCAGATATACGACCACCTCCGGTCCGGTGGCGCCCTGGCGCCACTGGCGCTGGACATGATGTGGACCACCGTGTCGGTGGCGGCCATTCCGTTCGACCGCGGCGGCGCACCGATCGAGCGCGGCTTCATGTCACTGCGGTCGCACGCCGACGCGTTCTTGTCCCGTACACAGGATCCGGACAGGTACCGAGCTCAGTTCGACGAACGCTACCGGCGCCAGGCCAGCTCGTTGTCCGAGCGGCTGCGCGCAGTGGAGTCCCAGCTGGCCGGCAACGGGAGCGGCCTGCCGTTCGTCCTGGAGTGGGCCGAGGCCGTACGGCGCTGCCAGCGGACCGCATACCCGCTGCTGGTCTCCGGCGAGGTGTCGCTGAGCGGAGCCGGCCGGGCACCGCGGATGCCGACCCGGCAGGTCAGCGAGTTCCACCAGCTGCTCCAGAGCGACCACGGTCACGCCGACTTCCTGCAGGACGACCACTGGTTCGCCTCGTTCCGGCTGGTGGTGAACTATCTCTACATTCACCTCAACCGCCTCGGCCTGCGGCCCGTGGACCGGGGGCTGTTGTGCCACCTTGCGGCGAGAACCGTCGAAGCGGTGCACGGCGTCTCCGCGATCGACGCCTTCCAGCGGTACGTGGTTTCCTCATCCGCAGCGGGCACACCCGAGTGGGCCCGAATCGGCACCCAGTGGGCGGACGACCTGGCGTGAGCCGTCCTCGATGGCCTTGCTGGCTGCCAGCCGGGCGGCTACCGACGAGGGGATGATCTCGCCAAGCTGCCGGCGCCCTGAGATGCCGAGTTTGCGGTAGGCGCCGGACAGATGGAACTCCACGGTCCGCACGGTGACGCACAGCTTCCCGGCGATCGCCCGGTTGGTGTGGCCTTCCCGGGCAAGACACAAGATCTTCAGCTCCTGCGGGGTCAGGTTCATCAGGGTCGGATGCGCCGGTTCAGCCAGCCCCGGGGGACAGAGCGCCTGCCGTGCCGCCCTGATGCGTTCCATCAGCGGCTGGGCGCCGCAGGCCCGAGCCGTGGACAGTGCCGCGGCGAACTCGGTACCTGCCTCGTTCGCCCGGCCGGCCTCGCCTAGCGCCGCGGCCAGGTCGAACCGGGCGGCCGCGAGCTCCAGCCTGGCCGGTGAGCACGCCAGCGTCCGCACGGCGCCGGCGAGGAGGCGAAGGCGCCGCGCGCCGGTTGCTGCCATGGCGACCCCGTGTTCGGCGATCCCGATCGTGCGCGATATGCCCCACCGACGTGCGTGCTCCAGCTCGGCGCCGGCATGCTGGGCGGCCTCGGTGACCTCACCCGCCGCGGCGAGCAGCCGTGCGGCACGCGACCTCCACGGGACCACAGCGGGATTGTCCGCCTGGTATTCGGCCAGCAGTCGGCCCGCGGCGAGATAGTCCGCGACCGCGCTCGACGGGTCGCCGCGGTGCTCCCACAGCGCGGCCCGCGCGCAGAGCACGGTCGGGGTGTCTCGCCGGGACAGCAGATCGTGATCCAGCCCGCTGTCGGTGAGCAGGGCCAGGGCGGTATCCGTGTCGCCCATCAAGGACCGCGCCTCGACCAGGAGCGACACGCCGAGCGCGGCCAGCATGCGGGAATTTGCCGCCGCCGTGCACAGCCACTCCGCCATGGGCGTCAGCGCTTCTGCCACGCCAGCCAGGTCACCGCGGACCCGGCAGATCCTGGCGCGCAGCAGCTCAGCGGAGACCGGGTCCCACCGCCCCAGACATGCCCCGCCCGCCAGGCGGGTTCTGCTGAGATGCGTCCACGCCTCGTCCAGCTCGTCGGCGTGGATCAGTGCGACACTGCCGTACCACGCGCTCCACGTCCAGCTGTCCGGGGCACCGGCGAGTGCCTGTCGTGCGTAGTGCACGGCCGTCGCCCGGTCCTCGCAGGAGGCTACCGAGTGCACGGCTCGCAGCCCGGCCAGCTCTCGCCGGGCGCCGTCATCCGGGGGGGCCTGCGTGACCAGATCATCCAGGGGATCGGCGGTCCGGGCCAGCCACCCGGGACCGTGGAGGCATACATACGCCTTGTGCAACCGCACCCGCCAGCTCTGCTCCGCTGCGCCCGGACCGAGCCGGTCGGCCGTATCGCCGAGGGCCGCCACGGCCTCCGCGGGGCGCCCGCACTCGGTCAGCAGCCCGGCCAGGGCCACCGCGTAGCCGGTCGCGATCTCGGGCTCGTCAACCTCCTGCCGGACCGAGTTCAGTTGGTGCACCGTGTGGTCCGGATCGACGAACGGGTCCAACGCGGCGAGCTCGCACAGCACGTCCGACCGAACCCGCGACGGCAACCGCTCCCGCAGCAGGGCGTGCAGATGCCGGACGGCGTCCTCGGCCCTGCCCTCCCGCGCCAATTGGCGCGCCGCGCCCCTCAGTGGCTGGACGGCCCAGGCCTGGCCGAGCGGCCCCGCTGCGACCAGCTGCCGGGCAACGGGGGTCATGCCGAAGTGCCCGTCACGGAGGATCTCGGCCGCCTTGAGGTGCAGGGCGGCTCGTGTGCCGACCGGGATTCCGCTGACGACCATCGTCGCCAGCAGGGGGTGCCGGAATGCCAGCGGCGTGCGGTTGGCCAGCAGGCACCGGCCGACCAGCTCGTCGGCCATGGACAACGCGTCCGGGACGGCCAGCTGCGCGAGTTCCGCCGCTTGGGCGATTTCCGCGTCGACACCGAGGACGGCCACCGCTCTCGCCAGCGCGAGCGCCGGTTCGCTGAGGCCCCCCAACCAGCGTTCGGCGCCCGGAAACACCATCGAGCAGGCGTCGGCGCCCACCTCCTCGGCGGTGGGCGCCGCATTGGTGCCGCACAACAGGAACAGCAGCAGGCTGGGGTTGCCTCCGGTCAACTTACGGCACTCCGTTGCCGACTCTTCGTCGAGCGTGACACCGCAACGGGTGGCCGCGAACTCAGCGAGCGCTGCCGCTGGCAGGCCCAGAAGGTCGATGCGCTCGGCACGTGCGGCCAGTTCTGCCCCCCACGGCATCGGGTGACCGGCGCCGAAGCCGCTGGCTGACGCGGCGATCAGCAAGCGGGTGGGTGACGTGGACTCCGTGAGCGCCAGCAGCCAGCGTAACGACCACGGGTCGACGTGGTCCACGTCGTCCACACAGATCGCGACCGGGGCGCGCTGGGCCTGCACTCGCACCGATTCAACAAGTTCGCTTACCCGTTCCGTCGAGGGTGCCCGGACCGCAGTCGGCGCGGATACGGCACTCGTCGTCAGCAAGTGACCGAGCGCATGATTGGCAGCTGCGAACGACGCACGCGGGATACCTTGCGCATCGACGGCTGCCACCTGGAACCCGGTATCGGCGGCGAGCGCACCGAGCGCCGACAGCAGTTCCGACTTCCCGCTGCCTGGCTCGCCCCGAACCAGCACGGTGGTTTGCCGACCCGCACAGGCCCTGTCGATCATGGACCGCAGCCGCGCCATTTCAAGTCCACGACCGATCATCCTGGACGAGGCCATCCGTTCCTCCTCTCCATGCACCGGTTCTATGCGAAAGCTCATGAACCTACCGCTGCACATGTGCGGTGTGCTCCTTCCAACCGGATGACAAAACACGTGGGTTGAGGCATCGTGCGGCTACGGGGCGCATCGTAAGGTCTTGGTGTGGTGTGCGGGTATTACGGGAAATCAGCCATGCTGACGTATTGCTGACGCCGACGGGCCCCGAGTGGGCGTTAAGTCCGATCTTCCTCGGTTCGTGATCGCTCGATCGTGGTACTGACCGCCGTATGAGCCGTCGGGTGGGCATGTCCATGTTGAGATGCGGGGTGTGAAGAGAGAGCCGTACCTCAGCGACTTATCGGACGAGCAGTGGGCGTTGATCGGTGCGACACGAAGTCGCGCATTATGAGTGAACTCGCAGATCGGAGGCCGGTTATAGACCGGATGCGTAGTTCCTGATCAGTGTTCGAGATCAGTCCCCGCCCTGGTGTGCGTTCACAGGTCCCGCTTGTGAGGGTGCGAAGCCCAGGGAAGAAGCCCAAGGGCCCCCGCTCCGTCCGGGGGAGCAACCGGGCGAGGGGAAGGCCGGACGGGCGAAGTGCGCCGTGAGGCGCTCTGTTGTATCCCCGATTCAATCGGGAAGAACTTGGAAGAATGTTCCTGGGTCCAATGGCTAACCTGGAATCGAAAGACGAAGGGGACAGTAGCATGTCAGGAAAGCAGCGACCGCGCGAAGACGTCGAAGCGGGGCGCTGCGGGGCCCGTGCGATAAGGCAAAAACTAGACTGCTTGAAACCCAATCTCCGATCGGTGAATGTCCGCGCCCACCGGAAAGACGTCTGTAACCGGTGCCGCTCCATGCGTCAGTATCGTTCGCCTGCTGATGCAACTTCCGTGGGGCGGGTGATGCCCAGTGAGGGCAGTCAAGGAGATGAGTGGGTTGCCTAAGTCGCGCTCGGACGTACAGCAGAGACGTACCGCGGGATCACCTAAAGGGCGCGAGCCCCATGGTGACGGAGCGCCAATAGTAGTCGCAGGAGTAACGACCTGCCGGGGAGTCCGGGAAAGCCGGACACAGGGCAAAGTGGCGCAGGTGACAGGACCTTCCGCGCGCGTGAGGGATGCGTAATGCAGAACGCCGAAACCGTCTTAGAGGTCATTCGTGAGCGCGACAGGAAGGGTCTGCCGCTGGAACGGCTGTATAGACAACTGTTCAATCCTGATCTCTACCTACTGTCCTACCGGAAGTTGTACTCAAATGCGGGTTCGATGACTCCGGGCGTCACGGGAGAGACCGTGGACGGCATGTCCTTAGAAAAGGTCGAGAGCATCATCAATATCGTTCGGTCCGAGCGGTACCGGTGGGCTCCCGTCCGGCGGACGTATATTCCCAAGCAGAACGGGAAACGGAGGCCATTAGGACTGCCTGGATGGTCGGATAAATTGCTGGCCGAGGTGGTGCGCATGCTGCTCGACGCGTACTACGACGTTCAGTTCTCCGACCGTTCACACGGGTTCAGGAGTGGCCGAGGGTGCCATACCGCGCTGCGTGAGATAGCAGATACGTGGCAAGGCGTGACCTGGTTTATCGAGGGCGACATTGCCCAATGCTTCGACCGACTTGACCATCAGGTCATGATCGAGATTTTGGGTGAGAAGGTCCACGACGGCCGGTTCCTTCGGCTGGTGAGCAACATGCTCACGGCGGGGTATCTGGAGGACTGGAGGTGGCACGCCACTCTGAGCGGTGCGCCGCAAGGAGGGGTGGCAAGCCCCACGCTTTCCAACATCTACCTTGACCGACTCGATCAGTTCGTCGAATCTCAGCTACTGCCGCAATACAACCGAGGTCGTCTACGGAGGACCAACCCTGAGTACAAGAGGGCCGAGAACGCACTCCTGCGAGCGCGGAAACGCGGGGACAAGAAGTCGGTACGTGCGCTTTCACAGGTACGCCGCGCATTGCCCAGTCAGGACCCGAATGACCCTGACTACCGCAGGTTGCGTTACGTCCGGTACGCAGACGATATCCTGCTCGGTTTCAGCGGCCCCAAGTCCGAGGCCGTGGAGATCAAGGAGTCGCTTGGCGAGTTCCTGCGGTCGGAACTGAAGCTGGAGCTCTCCGAGGAGAAGACTCTGATCACCCATGCTCGAACAGAGAAGGCTCGGTTCCTCGGATATGACATCGTGGTTCAGCACAGCAATGACCGAATCACCCGTGGTCGGAGATCGGTCAATGGTGTCGTCGGGCTGCGTGTCCCCGAGGAAGCGATCACGCGAAGAAGTGCCTTGTACATGCGGCGGGGTGAACCCGCACATCGGCCTCAGATGCTGAATGATCAGGACTTCACGATCATCAGCAAATACCAGGCCGAGTATCGAGGTGTGGTCCAGTATTACCTTCTGGCTTCCAATGTCTACCGCCTTGGCAGGCTGCGGTGGGTCATGGAAACCTCGCTATTGAAGACCCTGGCTTCCAAGCACCGCGCCACGGTTTCCGCGACGGCCCGTAAATACAAGGCCGTTATGCAGACCGACGAAGGGCCGAGAGTGTGCTTCCGCACAGTGGTTGAACGTGGCGAAGGGAAGGAGCCGCTGGTCGCGTGGTTCGGAGGAATCCCGCTGAAGCGGAAAGTAGAGGCGAAGCCCGTTGACCGGGCGCCCGTCTTGGCGACAACGCAAGGGAATGAGCTAATCCACAGGCTCCTTGCCGGGAGCTGTGAACTATGCGGATCTGCCAGGAGATTGGAGGTCCATCACATCCGCAAGCTCGCAGACCTGAACAAGCCAGGGCGCAGAGAGAGGCCCGCATGGGTCAAGACCATGGCAAAGCGGCGACGGAAGACCCTTGTGGTCTGCCGTCCCTGCCATGAGAGTACGCATGCCGGGCGGCTCGCAGTCGTTCCGCTCAAGTAGTCACTGGAGAGCGGTATGCGATCAAAGTCGCACGTACCGTTCGGCGGGGGGCCGTTGGAAAAGGACCTGCCCAGCAGGCACCTCGCCGGCGGCCTACCCGACCGCAAGTGAACCCCCGATGATGCCTCGTCAGCCCAAGCCTTGGGTGACGGGACGAGGACCAGGGTGCAAGGGCCTGGCCGCTGGAAGAGGCGGCAAGCGGCGGCCGGGGACGATCAACCGGTCGTGGGAACACCGCTGGCCCCGGGGTGTAGGGGGCGCCCACCCCGGCCGTGTCTCGTGTGCGCGGAACGTGGAAACCCCGTCGGGGTCCGAGTTTTCTTTTGGCTCGGTAGGCCGATCGCAAGAGGGGCGGAACTCCTCGGCGGGACAGGAAGCCCAAGAAGCAGATGCCGGCGGCCGAAAGGCAGCGGGACCCGGGACATGTGGTTGCCTCTCCAGGTGGCTGTCTCGGGAACCGGCCGGATGCCGGTCCTGGCGGCCGGGTCCCGAAAGGGGAGCTGACGTGGGCTGGTGAGCCTTTGACGACCGAGGCCCGGGGCCTCCCGAACCGAGGGGCAAGTTGGACACCGCGGTGAACGGACCCAAGGACGCTGCCGAATGGGACGACGTCGCATGGCGTCACCACGAGGACAACGTAGTGAGGCTGAGGCAGAGGATCTTCAAGGCGACGCGGGAAGAGGACTGGGCCCTGGTCCGGTCCTTGCAGCAACTGATGCTGAGATCATGGTCGAACACGCTGCCCCGTCACCACCAGCGGCACCGGCCCACGGCGCCGCCCTCCGATCACATCCATGATCTTCTCCTGTCTGCAGGCAACTCGCCTACGAACAGGGATATGAGCCACCTCGTACGAAGGCAGCTGGTTATGCTGAAGCTTTCGAAACCAGACCCCAGGTCCGTCATGCTGTCGCCGCCGCAGTCGGCATAACCCGGCGCACGGCATAAGCGGACCTATGCCGAACTCGGCATAGGTCCGCATAGCGGACGTAACGTAATCGCCGGTAGTCCGGATCGTTGGGGTCCTGACTCGGCAGGGTGCGGCGACGGAGCCGAAGCTCCCGGACCGCATCCCGGTCACCGTGCCGCTTGGCCCGTTGGATCGCATACTCGACGACCTGATACTCCCGGTTGGGGCGCCGGCGCCGGCCGTGGTTGTACTCGGGCAGCAGAGACTGTTCGATGAACTGGTCAAGCCGGTCAAGGTAGATGTTCGAGAGGATCGGCGAGGCCACCCCGCCCTGCGGCGCACCGCTGAGCGTGGCATTCCATCGCCAGTCCTCCAGGTATCCCGCCTTGAGCATGTGGCTGATCAGCCGCAGGAACCGGCCATCATGGATCTTCACCGCCAGGATCGACAGCATCACCTCGTGATCGAGGCTGCCGAAGCAGTCGGAGATGTCCCCCTCGATGAACCAGTGCGTCCCCTTCCAGACCTCCACGACCTCGCTGAGCGCGGTATGGCAGCCCCGGTGGGGACGGAAACCATGGGATCGGTCGGAGAACTGAACGTCGTAGTACGCCTCAAGCAGCAGGCGGACCACCTCGGCGAACAGCTTGTCCGACCAGGGAGGCAGACCCAACGGGCGCTTCTTCGCTGATCCCTTCTTCTCGATGCAGACCCGCCGGACCGGAGACCACCAGTAGCGTTCGGCGCGCAAGGCATCGATGATGCTGCCGATCTTCTCCAGCGACATGCCGTCCGCGGTTTCGTTGGTGACCCCCGGCGTCATTGCGCCCCTGTTGGCGTAGATCCGCCCGTAGGCCATCAAGTACAGCTGTGGGTTGAACAGTTGCCGATACAGCCTCTCGATCGGCAGTCCTCTCTCTCCGCGTTTGCGAATGACGTCCAGCACCGTTTCGGCGGTCTGCATTACGCATGCCTCCCTTCGCTGAACTTCTCGATCACCTGTGCCCCTTCGTCCTTGTTCCGGCTCTCCCGGACCTCTCGGCAGGTCGCGACTCCTGCGACTACTATGGGCACTCCGTCGCCATAGAGCTCGCGCCCCGTAGGCGATCCCGTGGTACGTCTTCGCTGTACGTATCGAGCACGACGTAGGCCGCCCACTCATCTCCTTGACCGCCCTCACTGGGCGACGCTCCGCGTCACGGAGGTTGCCCGGCCCCACAGGTTCAAGGCCCGGCATGACGCGGCATCGGTTACAGGTGTCGTTCCGACGGGTGCGCACTCTCACCACTGGAGATTGGGCTTCAAGCAATCCAGCCTTGGCCATATCGCGCGGGTCTCGCGGCACCCCGCCCCCGGACACCTCCGGACGGCCACCACTTCCCTGACATGCTCTTGTCCCCTCGCGCTTTCGCGTCCAGGTAAGTCAGGCGACCCAAGAACCTCCCTCCGAGTTCCTCCCGACTGCGTCGGGGATACAACGAAGCGCCTCACGGCGCACACCGTGCGTAGCAGTCTCCCGTTACACGGCTCTTGTCACCCTGATAGCCAGATGGTGCGGCACAAGCGCCAGTGCGCGAACATTCCCGGGTACCGGTGCATGATCCCCTGGAGACAGGCCCTGGCCTTCCTGTAGCCGGCGAGCCGTTTGTACTTTCTGCGGATCCAGCGCAACAGGTAGGCGTTGACGCGCTGGAGGAAGGCCCTCAGCCCCGGCAGCTGTAGTTCTTGATCGTTTACCGATTGGTGCTGGTGAGCGGCCTGACGGGGCGGCCGGGGGAACGAGTACGGCCACCGCGATGATGATCGTCTGTGACAACAGATCAGGACGCGGTTGCCGTAGGCGCCACGATAGCCGGTGGAGTGTGGAGCGAGTGTTTCGGGGCGGCGATGGCGGCGGTGGCCGGCTGTTTCCCGCGACGGGAGTCGCGGCTGCTGGCCAGGGACAGCGTTGGGGCACACGTCGTCGTCCCGGCTGCAGCACTTCCTGTCCCGCGGCGTGTGGGACAGTTATTGAAATACGGGCCCTGGGCGGAGTTTTCCCTTGTCAGGTGGGCGTGATGGCCGCCTGGGCCACTGGCATCGGGCAGGCTTTGATCGACCGGGAGCTGTACTTGCCCCGCGAGTGGACCCAGGATCGCGAGCGGTGCCGCCGCGCTCGTGTCCCGGACCGGGTCGGTTTCGCCGTCAAGCCGCGCCTGGCCGAGCAGATGATCGACCGGGCGGTGCCGGACCTGCCCCAGGGGCAGGTGTGGGTGGCCACGGACGAGGTCTACGGCCGCGACGGCGCCTTCCGCCGCCACCTGGAGGACCATGACCTGCCCTACGTGGTGACGGTGCAGGCCAACCAGAGTGTGCTGCCCCGCCCGGGCTGGCGGCATATCGCCCGCCTCGTCGAACGCTGCGCGGCCGAGGACGAGTGGGTCGAGCTGCCGGCCGGCCCATCCCAACTGGACTCCCGCACCTGGCAGTGGTGGGTGCGCCGGATACCCGCCCCGGACGCGGCCGTCGGCAGTGGACGGGCCCGCTGGCTGCTTGCCCGGCGCCGCCCCGAGACGCCGGATGAGCGGGACTACTACCTGCGCTGGGGCCCGGAGGACACCTCGGTGGAAGACCTCGTGCTGGTCCCCGGTGCCCGCTGGCGGGTGGAGGAGGCGATCAAGCTGGCGAAGTCGGCCGCCGGGATGGCCGACTACGAGGTACGTCACTTCCACGGCTGGTATCGGCACATCACCCTGTCCCAGCTGGCCGCGGCGTTCCTGGCCGTCCAGGCCGCCGCCGAACGCCGCGGCGAGCAGCCCGGCATCCCACACAGGGGGCCCGCAGTGACCCCACCCTCCTCGGTGGACTCGCCCCGATCACCCTCACCGCCTTCGAGATCGCCCGCCTCCTCGTCCTGATGGGCCGTCAGCCAAGTCGTGCGGGACGGATTCGCCACGGTCTGCACTGGTCGCGATGGCGCCGCCTCCACCAGGCCATCGCCCGGGCCTGCCACCGCAGACGACGCCAGGACTCCGCCCGGCCACCGCCCACGAGCGAGCCACGAACTACCGCGAGCACGCCGATCTACGACTGAAGGGTTACGTCTGCGAGGCTGTGCATATGAGCGGCGCCATCACCCAAGCGGGCATATGGACCGAGCCCGCTCAGCTCCACTGCACTGGTCGTCACCCCGAAAAACGCCCGTCGCACGGCTATGCCTTGGGCGGGCCTGAGAAGATACGTCTGCCTGACCGCTCGATCGACATCGATGAACAATCGCTCGTCGGTCACCTCCGCGGCCTCCGTCGAACCATGGTCAGGCCCAACGACGGTGTGTCGCCAAATACGGCCCACGAGGGTGCGCAACTCACGAGTTGTCGGGTAGGGGACATCGCCGCCTGCCGGAGAGCCCGCTACGACGGTTTCGAACAAGTGGCACCATTTTTCAGACAAGAGGCTGAGATCGCTATGCGCGTCGAGCGTTTCACAGTCTTCCAGGACGGATCTCGCAGCGGTGTCCGAGCGGTGTAGCGCTTCCTGCCCCACGTCTTTGATAAAACTCCTTCTGATGATCCGGCGCGCCAGTCTGTGGACGGACGGGGGTTGACCGGTGTTACCAGCTGAAGAGCCGGTTACGCCCCATAGGGGCTGCCAATCCGTTGCATGCAGAGTATTTCCTGGCTGCAGGCAAGTGTCCGCAATGGTCCTTAATCGTGCGCCGGGGGCAGGCCACGCATAGGCATTCCGTACCATATCCTCTGCGCCTGTATAGCTGTGCAGTTGGCGCCGCGCCATGTACCGCGGTGCCAGCAGATACCACAGACATGCGCCCATGGCCAGTTCTGCGGCCTCTTCATGACCGCTTGCATCGCAGTCGCACTCCAGAGCATCGTCGGTGACTCTACCCACTGCGTTGGCGTAGCCATGGATAGCCTTGCTCCCACCTACTGACAAAGCCACAAGAAACTCGTTGAAGCATTCCTTGTTGATGTAATCCGATATTGCGTCTACTATTTCATCGTAGCGAATGATGCTGTCGACTGCCCGCTTGATCTTTCCGCACTTGTCGGCGGACTTGAAGGTGCCGAGGTCGTCGGTCAAATGGTTATAGTGAATGGTGCTCATGATCAGACGGTGGTATGGCACCATGGCGGCGTCCCACCAGCGAGCCAGAAGGAATTCGTTCGGAGTCACTCGTCCGCCGCCGACTCGAATGAATTTCTCTGTATCGATGATTTCTCCGCATTTTGCGGCCATGGCATCCTTCGCCACCATGAAGGCATCCGCCGTCACCATGTCCCGCAGGGCCTGAGTTGCAGCTTCCCCGGTGAGGCATGCAATACCCTCACTTGCCGCCGCTATGTACGCGTCGTAGCCCCCGTCGTCGGGGGCGTCCACTGCTCCCACATAGTCGATGGCGGTGGTCAGGCACAGTGCGGAGCCACAAAGGTCGAGAATGTGCCCATCGGTGCTCCGGATGAACTGCCAGGCATAGATGCTGGCATAGAAGTCGCGCAGTATCATGGGAACGACAGAATCCTTTTGCTCCGCGTGATACCGTAGATATTCTTTGATCAGTTCATACGCTTCTCCTCCCTTCTTGGGAGCTGTCGCCGCAACGACTGCCAGTCCCCGCTCAGTGCCGTTCATACGCTCAGGCCATAGACTTGCCCGCATAGAGGCCGCCGTTATCAGCGCTGCCGCAGCCAATGGACTCATCTCAGCACTTGAGCTGACCTCTTGACAGAAGACCGTGTCAATAGCCAAGCGGCACATGTCGTCGCCTGCCCGATATCGTGTTACTCCGCTTGATTTGTAGGGGACGTACGACGATTGGCGTGTCAGGTACGTGGTGAGGTTACCGAGCGACGTCCGACATGAGTCGAGGCCTTCCGGACTACCGTCCTTCTCGTCCGGTGCATCACCGATTCCCATCTGGAGTGCCGCCAATCGTCTGATGGAGCGCTCATCCGTAAGCCCACATATACTCGAATCCCACAAACTTCCGGTGTGCTCTCCCGTCACCCGAGCGTGGCGCACGCTGTCAGGATCGGGCTTGAACGAATCAGAATGAGGCGAGGTCACGGAAATCGATTTCCCTTAGACGATGGTATGCGGCATTACACTAGTACTACAGGCAATGGTCTGACGGTGAGTGAGCACGGGCCGCGCGGGTGCGGTAGTGGCTGGTTCGGGCTCGGGTCTGGTGGCGGGTGCGCCAGGTGCGTGCGGGGGCGAGGACGATCCGGTCGTACAGGCGGATCTCGTTCACGGTCGGGTGTCGGCGATCGTCGGGGTATTAGCCGGCTCCGGACGGACCAGGAAGCCCATGGCGAGCATGCGCACGGTGGTGTGCCGGTACCATGAGCACGACTTGCGTACCTCATGCTCGTCCAGCCCCCACTCCCCTTCGCGACCTGGAACGACTCGTCCAGCATCCAGCGCTGCCCGGCGGCGACGACCATCTCGGCCAAGGTCGTGTCCGGGTGGGGTGTGACACAGAAAGTAGGCGATCTCCCGGACGAGTTGGCCGGCCTTCTTGTCCTTCTTGCTGGGCACGGTCGAGCGGCGGATCAGCAGGTGACGCTCCAACCCCGTCGAAACGGAGGCGAGTTGGATGGCAGTCCAGTCGTACTCGCGCGGCTCCTTGGCGCCGTCAGTACATGACCGGCGCTCGAAGGCATCCTCCGGCACCAGCGCCCACAGCTCGCGGGCCTGCTGGGTGCGCCCGTCGGGCAGCGCCAGCACCTCGTCCTTCGGGATGGCAAGCACGTAGCGGACCTGGTGCTCCTCCAGCCAGGCGCGCAGCGCACGGCACTGCCCGTAGGCCTCGTCGGCCAGGAAATAGGTGAACGGAACCGGGGCCGCCAGCGCGCGCTCCAGCATTCCGCCGGGCCGGCTCCGGCTTGGTGGCCGCCGCGCTCGCGCGTTCGGGCGGGATGCCCTGCTCGGCGCACCGGCGTTCGTGCTCCGAGGTGGCGCCCAGGTCGCAGTGAGTGTGCATGTGGTCTCCGACACCGCGTCCTGTCCGCTGCAGTGGCGGCTGTTCGTGCCGCAGGAGTGGGCGGACGATCCCGCGCGACGGCACAAGACCGGGATACCGCCAGAGGTCGGGCATCGGGAGAAGTGGCGCCTGGCCCTGGACAGCATCGACGAGCTGGCCGGGTGGGGTCTGGTGCCGCCGGTGGTGGTGGCCGATGCCGGCTACGGGCAGAACGCCGACTTCCGCGACGGCCTGGACGGCCGGGGCATCGATTATGTGGTGGCCATCCGCTCGGGTGTGACCGTCCATCCGCACGAGGCCGAGCCCTTCGCGCCGCCGTGGTCGGGCAACGGCCGCAAGCCGCAGCCCCGCTACCGCGAGAAACCGCTCTCGGTGGCCGCGTTGGCGGCCGGCCAGGGGCGGCAGGCGTTCACCGAGGTGACCTGGCGGGAAGGCTCCCGCGGGCCGATGCACTCGCACTTCCTGGCGATGCGGGTGCGGCCGGCCGGCGTCCGGGCCCGCCGCCTGGCCCAGGCCGCCGCCACCGCGCAGGGAGCCGGCTGGGACGGTGTCCTGCCCGAGGTCACGCTGCTGGCCGAATGGCCCGAAGACGCCGAAGCACCCACCGACTACTGGCTGTCCAACCTGCCCGCCGCCACGACGATCGCCGAACTGGTCCGCCTGGCCAAGATCCGCTGGCGCATCGAGCACGACTACCGGGAACTCAAGCAGACGTGTTGTTGGACGTACCGCTCGCCATCGCCATCATCTTGCCGGCCGGCGTGACGAGGGACCACGTGCCGTTCTTGCCCTGGCCGTTCATGTCGCCGGCCTTGGTGTCGCCCATGTAGCGGTACAGCGGCCAGCCGGCCAGGGTGATCTGCTTCATGCCGTCGTCCCGGGTGACGGTGCCGATCTTCGCGTGCACGCCCATCCCCTTCGGCGTGCCGTCCGCCATGACCGGCATCCAGGTCTGCGCGCAATTGCCGGTGCACATCGACATGTTCACCTGGTCCTTGGCGTAGCGGTAGAGCGTCCAGCCCTGGGCGTCGGTGACCACCGTCCCCATGCCGGACATCTGCTTGGCCATCAGCATGTTGGTGCTGACCATGCCGCCGCTGCCCGCGTTCCCCGCGGCGGCGGTCCCGCCCCGGCCGGCGTCGTGGCCCCGGCCGGGGCGGTGGCACCCGGGGCCACAGCAGCACCGGTGTTGGCGGAGTTGTCGGTGGGAGAGCCACACGCGGCGAGCAGCAACGCCGACGCGACGCCGGCTGACAGACCGAGGGCGATGCGATGGCGGGACACGGAGTTCTCCCTTACGTCTTCTATGTCTACTGATGCTCTTAGTACGTTTGCCCGCCTCCATCTGTTCAGCCACAGGGGCCACACATGACGAAGCCTTTGCCCGAACCGCAAAGCGGCTTGGGCAAAGGCCTCATGGCGCGCGGCGCGCCAGGGACTTCAGGCCAGGGCGCTGCCCTTCTTCCAGGCGGCCCAGTCGACGTTCCAGTCCCCGTACCCGTTGTTGGTCGCGACCGTGTCCTTGGACTTCACGACAGTGACCGGGTCGCCGTAATTCACACGCTCGAAGTACCAGTTGGCGTCCGCGGTGCTCATCCCGATGCAGCCGTGACTGCCGTTGACCCGGCCGAACTTTCCCTCGTTCCAGGGCGCCGCATGTGTGTAGGTGCCCGACGGGGTCAACTGGACGTCCCACTTCACCGAGCCGAGGTCGTACGCCTCGGGGCCGAAGATGCCGACCGTGGACGAGTCCATCCGGATCGTGGGGACCTTGCTCAGCACCACCATGGTGCCGTTCCAGGTCTCGAAGCCCTTCTTGCCGGTGGAGACCGGGATGGTCCGGACGGTCTTGCCGTTCTCACTGAGGGTCAGGGTCTTCTTGACCACGTCGACCGTGGTGGTGACCGCCTTGCCGACGGTGAAGTCGATCTCGCGCTTCTGCGTGCCGACCAGGTCGCCGTTCTTCACCCCGACGAGGTCCATCGTGAACTTCACCTTGGTACCCGGCTGCCAGTACTCCGTGGGCCGGTAGTCCACGCGGTCCTTGCCGTCGCGGTTCTTCATCCAGCTCCAGGAGCCCTCTACGGCCGGTGTGGAAGTGACGCCGAGTTTGCGCTCCACGGCCGCCTTGTCGTGCACCGGCTTGTTGAAGACGACCGAGACCGGGAGGGCGACGCCCACGGTCGAGCCCGTGTTGACGTTGTAGGTGCCGACGAAGATCTCGCTCTTGCTCACTGTCGTGACGGTGCTGCTGCGCGAGACCTTGCTGCCGTCGGACGCGGTGAGCTGCGTCTTGAGCGCGTAGGTGGAGCCGTACTCCGTGTCATGGGCCGAGGTCCAGGTGGCACCGTCGGCGGACACCTTGCCGTCCAGGGCCTGGCCGCCGGGTCCGGTGACGGTGACCGAGGTCAGCTTCCCCTCCTTGGCCGTGACCACGAGCTGCTCGTCGGCTATCGCCTTCCCGCCCTTCACCACGGGCGAGACCGCGACGGTTGCCGAACGCGCCGTGGACTCCTTCGCCGCCGGCGCCTTGCCGCTGCCCGGCTTCGCGTCGTCCGACGCCGCAGCGCCCTGGCTGCATGCCGCCAGCGTGACGAAGCCCGCCACGGCGAGAGCGGCATGTCCGAGCCGCCTGCGCCGCGCCTGTGGACCTGCGGATATCGAGGGTCCGCGTCGGCTGAACTGCACGGCCGTCCTCCTTCGAAGCGCCACTAAGTGAATTAACAGACGTGCGACGCCAACCGCTGGTTCCCCATCCAAGCCGTCGCACGAAGATTCTACTAAATTATTTAGGCGTCCCAGATGACTCCGAGGAAGCTGAACGAGGCTTCGATGCCGCGTGACGTGCGCCAGCATGGACATGAAGGCCGGAGACAGGAACAATTCCCCATCTTCTACTAGGGAGTTTCGCAGTATACGATGAAGGTCGCTTCACCTCTGGAGGATGCAGCACCATGCACACGTGGCCTCTTCGCCGATGGCTTGCGGCCGCCGCGGTCACCGTCCCCGCGGCGCTCGCCATCGGGGTGCCCACCGGCGTGATCCCGACGCCCTTCTACACCCGGATGACTCCGGTGCTCTGGTGGAACTACCCGGTGTGGGCCATCAGTTCCATACTGGAGGGCCTGCTCATCGCCACGTACGTACGCATGCGCTCCATGGCAATCGACACGCAGATCGGTGGCCCGCCGGCCCCGGTCGGCTGTTCGGCATCGGCGAACGAGGCACCCGCCCACGACGGGACGAACCCGAGCGCCCTATTCCAAGGACCTACGCCACCACAGGAGGCCACCGAACGGCCGCGGACCGCTCGGGCCGTGATCGCAGGCGTGGCCTCGGCGTTCGCCGTCGGCTGTCCGATCTGCAACAAGCTGGTGGTGCTGGCCATCGGTGTGAGCGGGGCGCTGTCCTACTGGGCTCCGGTCCAGCCGGTGCTGGGCGTGGCGACCGTGGCCCTCCTCGGCTACGCACTGTTCCGCCGCCTGCGCACGGCCACCGGGTGCCCGGTGCCTTCGTGAGGCCGCGGATCAACACCGAAGGTGCCCTTGAACGTGCCGGCGGCGCCCTGTTTCCTGGAGGCCGCGGTGATGATCGTGGCGTCCATGTCGAGCACGATCCAGCCCTTCAGAATACCGCCCCGCGACGGTCAGATACGGGAAGCCGCCGGGCCGCAGGTGCAGCAGCGTCCAGACATGGCGACGCACCCGCTGTCCTACCTTCGCGCTGTGCGCGCCTCGTCTCGTTGGTCGTGGACAGCAGCCGGTGCAGCGTGGAGTCCGACACGGCCCCTCCGAAAAGGAAGCCGTGGTGGAGCTGGAGTTGCTCGGCCTCCAACAGATTCCTGGCGCCGAGCGCGATCGCGACGACGAGGCCGACGAGCGCGGTGGCCCGGTCCCGCCACGACGAGGTCGTGCCCGATGGCAGCACTCCCGCCAGTGCGTCGGTCAGGCCGACGCGGTCGGCGAGC
>NZ_JBEXPK010000095.1:0-28095 GCF_040612015.1 Streptomyces sp. NPDC006476
TCCGTGCCGATGTAGTTGTGGCCCAGCTGAAGGGCCTCGCGGAGCGACAGCTCCAGGACCTTCTTGGGCCGGTAACTCCGCCCGGCCGGGGCGCGTGCTACTCGCCTTCAGGCGGGGTGCGTGTCGTCGACCACGTATCCGCGCCGCTTGTCCACCACGTTGCGCAGCGGCCGGCCCTCGATGTGCCGGGTGAAGTTGTCGAAGAACACCTCGATGAGTGCCTCCCGCTCGCTGGTGGTCTCGCCCGCCGTGTGCGGGGAGATCATCACGCCGGGCATGTTCCACAGGGGAGATTCGGCCGGCAGCGGTTCCTGGGCGAACACGTCCAGGGCTGCACCGGCGAGCCGTCCGGCGGCGAGGTGGTCGACCAGCGCCTCCTCGTCGACGAGTCCGCCCCGGCCTACGTTGATCAGCCGCGCCCCCGGCTTCATGGCGGCGAGCACGGGGGCGTCGACCATGCCCCGGGTGTCCTGCGTGAGGGGGGCGGCCAGGACGACGTAGTCCGCTTCCGTCAGGGCGGACCGCAGGGTCGTCGCACTGTGGACCGTGCCGAAGTCGGGGTCGTCCGTGCGGGAGGTGCGGCCCGCCCCGCTCACCCGCATCCCGACGGCGCGCAGCAGCCGGGCGATGGCCCGGCCGATCGGCCCCGTCCCCCAGACCAGCACGGTGCGTCCGGTGATGCCGTCACTGGGGCGCGGACGCCACTCGCGGCGCCGCTGGTGCTCCCAGGTGCCGGGGAAGTCCTTGGCGAGGGCGAGGATCAGGCCGAGGACGTACTCGGCGGTCGGCTGCTCGTAGACCCCGCGGGCATTGGTCAGGACTACGCCCGGATCGTCCACCAGGGCGGGGAACAGGAAGGAGTCCACGCCCGCGGAGGACGCGTGGACCCAGCGGGGCGCCTTCTGCGGATCGTCGGGCCACGCCTCGCGGATGGCCGGGGTGATGTTCACCCAGGCCAGCAGGACGTCGGCGCCGGGCAGGAGGTAGGGCAGTTCCTCCTCGGTGGCGTATACGGTGTCCGCGAGGCTTTCGATGCGTGCGGTGGCGGGGGGCCGGTTGCCGCGGTAGAGGACGACGAGTCGGTCGCGCATGTCAGGCTCCGACGGGGACGGCCATGTACTTGTACTCCAGGAACTCGTCGATGCCGACGCGTCCGCCTTCGCGGCCCAGGCCGGACTGCTTGACCCCGCCGAAGGGCGCGGCGGGGTTGGAGACCAGTCCGGTGTTGATGCCGATCATGCCGCTTTCGAGGCGTTCGGCGACGCGCAGGGCACGGTCGAGGTTCTGGGTGAACAGGTAGGCGGCCAGACCGAATTCGGTGTCGTTGGCGGCGGCGACGGCCTCGTCCTCGGTCTCGAAGGTGCGGATCGCGGCGACGGGGCCGAAGATCTCGGTGTCGATGATCGCGGAGTCGGGGGCGATACCGGTGAGGACGGTGGGCGGGTAGAAGCAGCCAGGCCCTTCGGGGAGTTCACCCCCGGTCAGGACGGTGGCGCCCCGCTTGACGGCGTCCCGCACCAGGTCGTGCGCCTTGCTGCGGCCGGCGACGTCGATAAGGGGGCCGACGTCGGTGCCGGGTTCGGTGCCGGGCCCGACGGTGAGGGCAGCCATGCGTGCGGCGAGACGGGAGGCGAACTCCTCGGCGACGGAGGAGTGGACGAAGATGCGGTTGGCCGCGCAGCAGGACTCGCCCATGTTGCGCATCTTGGCGACCATGGTGCCCTCGACGGCCACGTCGAGGTCGGCGTCGTCGAAGACGATGAGGGGGGCGTTGCCGCCCAGTTCCATGGAGGTGCGGATGACGGTGTCGGCGCACTGGGCCAGCAGGATCCGGCCGACCTGGGTGGAGCCGGTGAAGGAGAGCTTGCGGATCTGCCCGCCACGCAGAAGGGGTTCGACGACACCGGCGGCGTCGGAGGTGGTGACGATGTTCAGCACACCGGCCGGCAGACCCGCTTCGGTGAGGATCTCTGCCAGCGCGAGGCTGGACAGGGGGGTCTGAGGGGCGGGTTTGAGGACGATGGTGCAGCCGGCGGCGATGGCGGGGCCGATCTTGCGGGTGCCCATCGCCAGGGGGAAGTTCCAGGGAGTGATGAGCAGACAGGGGCCGACGGGCTGACGGGTGACCAGCAGGCGGTTCCTGCCGTCGGGGGCGGTCATCATGCCGCCGTCGATGCGGACGGCCTCCTCGGAGAACCAGCGGAAGAACTCCGCCGCGTAGGCGACTTCGGCACGCGCCTCGGCCAGGGGCTTGCCCATCTCCAGGGTCATCAGCAGTGCGAGGTCCTCGGTGCGCGCGATGATGATGTCGTAGGCGCGGCGCAGGATCTCGCTGCGCACGCGCGGCGGGGTGGCGGCCCAGGTGGCCTGCGCGGCGACCGCCGCCTTGACGGCACGCCGGCCGTCGGCTGGTGAGGCGTCGGCGACCTGGCACAGTTCCTCGCCGGTGGCCGGGTTGTCGACGGACAGGGTCCGGCCGGACTCCGCGTCCTGCCAATCGCCGCCGATGAACAGCTGCTTGGGAACATCACGGACGACAGTCATCGTGGGTATCTCCTTGTAGGTGTAGAGGGGCTGCCGACCGGTCAGCGGATGCGGTCGAGTGTTTTGTAGTAGGCGCCCGCGAAGGGCAGGAACCAGGCGGTGCCGTTGTAGAGGGGGATGCGGGGCGGGGCGATGTCGCGGACGGGGCTGACCTCGGGGTGGCCGTCCATCACCTCGGCCATGACCTGCCCCATGTGGGTGGCCATCTGCACGCCGTGGCCGGCGTATCCCATGGAGTAGTAGACGCCGTCCTCGGTCTGCCCGGCGTGCACGATGCGGTCCATGGCGAAGCCGACGGAGCCGCCCCACAGGTACTCGATCCTGGTGCGGGAGAGCTGGGGGAAGATCTCGCACATCTCACGGAACAGGACGGCCCCGCTCTTCTTGTCCGAGGTGGGGTCGGACGGTGCGAAGCGGGCGCGGCCGCCGAACAGCAGCCGGTTGTCCGGGGTGAGCCGGAAGTAGTGGCAGACCTTGTTGGAGTCCACGATGAGGCGGGCCTTCGGGATGATGTCCCGGGCGAGCGCCTCGCCGAGCGGTTCGGTCACGATGATGAAGCTGCCCACGCAGACCTGCTGGCGGCGCAGCCACGGGAAGTTCTTGTCGGTGTAGGCGTCGGTGGCCATCAGGACCTGCCCGGCACGGATGACACCGCGCTCGGTGCTGACCTCGAAACGGCCGGCGGCGGTACGCCGCACGCCGATGGCCGCGTTACGCTCGTGGATCTCCACACCGGTGCGCTCGCACGCCTCGGCCATACCGCGCACGAAGCGGCCGACGTGCAGGGCCGCGCTGAACGGGTCGAGCAGGCCGCCGTGGTAGGCGTCGGAGCCGATCTCGGAACGCAGCTCGGACTTGCCGATCAAAGTGGTCTCGTGTCCGAAGTACTTGGCCAGGTCGCGCTGTTGGGCCTTCTTGCTCTCGAAGTGGGCGGGGCGGGACGCGAGGCCCAGGCGTCCGACGCGGCGGAACTGGCAGTCGATGGACTCCTCGTTCACGAGCCGCTCGACGGTGTCCACGGCCTCGCCGTAGGAGTTGTAGATCTCGCGGGCCCGTTCGAGTCCGTACCGGCGGATGGCCTGGTGTACGCCGATGGTGAAGCCCAGGTTGGCCATGCCGCCGTTGCGGGCGGAGGCACCGGAGCCGATCTGGCCCTTCTCGACGAGGGTGACGCGGGCGCCCTTGCGGGCGGAGTGCAGGGCGGTGGACAGACCCGTCAGGCCGGCGCCGACGACCACCAGGTCCGTGTCCTCGGTCAGCGGCTTGCCGGACCGGTCGGGAAACGCCCCAGCGGTTTCTATCCAGTAGGGAATCGTCTTCATGTCGGGTCCTTAGCGGGGAGTTTCGATGTGGAGGCGGCCGGCACCACCAGGGGCCCGGCCGACGGCGCTGTCAGCGCTGTGACGGTCGGATTGACGTCGAACTGAGGGCGTTGAAGACCGGGACCGGCAGGCTGCGGAAGTCACGTCGGCCGCAGTCGGCCGGCGTCTTCTCCGGATTCGCTGCCGGCGCCGCTGTCGCGTGTCCCAGCCGCTTCTACAGCACTTTTTCGAGGAAGGCCTGGGTTCGTTTCTCGCGTGGGTTGGCCAGGACTTCGCGGGCGTCGCCGCGTTCGACCGCGATGCCGCCGTCCATGAAGAGGACCTCGTCGGCGACCTCGCGGGCGAAGCCCATCTCGTGGGTGACGAGCAGCATGGTCATGCCGTTGCCGGCGAGGTCGCGCATGACGGTGAGTACTTCGCCCACGCGTTCGGGGTCCAGTGCGCTGGTGGGTTCGTCGAACAGCATGATGGTGGGTTCCATCGCAAGCGCGCGGGCGATGGCCACGCGTTGCTGCTGGCCGCCGGAGAGCTGGGCGGGGTACTTGTGGCCGCACCCCTCGAGGCCGACCTTGGCCAGCAGTTCTCGCGCCTGCTCCCGGCTGGTGGCGCGGTCCTTCTTCTTCACCAGCACCGGTCCGGACATGACATTGCTCTCGGCGGTCATGTTGGGGAACAGGTTGAACTGCTGGAACACCATGCCGATGCGGGCGCGCTGCTCGGCCAGTCGCTTGGGGCGCACGGCGTGGTAGGCGTCGTCCTTCTCGACGTAGCCGAAGTCCTCCCCGTTGACCTTCAGGACTCCGCGGTCGACGGTCTCCAGGCCGTTGATGCACCGCAGCAGGGTCGATTTGCCGGATCCGCTGGGCCCGATGATGCAGGAGATCTCCCCGGCCGCGACGGTCAGGTCGATGTCACGCAGGACCTGGTGACGTCCGAAGCTCTTGCACAGCTTGCGTGCGACGATCGTTCCGTCGGCGTTCACAGCAGGGACTCCCTCGTGATGGGAACTGGCTGGCCGGCCCCCGGCTCGGCCGACGTGGCGGCCGGGGTCAGCCGCGTCCGGGTGGAGCGGGAGAAACGGCGCTCGATCATGGACTGCGGCACGCTCAGCACCAGCGTCATGATCAGGTACCAGAGGCTGGCCACGATCAGCAGCGGTATCGTCTGGTAGGTGCGGGCGTAGATGGACTGTGCGCTGTTCAGCAGGTCGGCGACGCCGAGCACGCTCACCAGCGAGGTCTCCTTGAGCATGCCGATCACCTGGTTGCCGGTGGCCGGGATGACCGCCGGCATGGTCTGCGGGATGATCACATGCCGGAGCTTGGTGAACCCCGACATGCCCAGCGACTCCGCCGCCTCGTGTTGTCCGCGACTGACCGACGCGAACCCGCCACGGATGATCTCCGACATGTACGCGGCCTGGTTCAGCGTCAGCCCCACCACGGCCGCGGTCATCGGTGTCATGATCGCGTTCACGTTCACCGGCATGGAGATAGAGGTGAACGGGATGCCGATGGAGATGTTCGGGTACAGCGCGGCGATGTTGAACCAGAAGATCAGCTGCACGAGCACCGGGGTGCCGCGGAAGAAGGCGATGTAGAGCTGGGCCAGCCCGGAGATGGGCCGCTGGCGCGACATACGCATCACCGCCAGCAGCAACCCGAGCAGCGTGCCCAGCGCCATGCTCGCCACGGTCAGAACGAGCGTGATCAGCAGGCCGTTGAGGATGGTTTGGGTGGTGAAGTAGCTGAACACCACCGGCCAGCGATAGTTCTCGTTCGTCACCGCGGTCCACACCAGACCGGTGACGATCGCGATCGCGACGGCCCAGGCGACGTAGTCGCGCGGACGTTTCGGCGTGACCCGCTTCTTTTCTTCGGCCAGTAGTTGGGGCACCGGTCGGCTCCTGGTCGTCGTCTCGATCACGTCCATCGGCCTGTCAGTCCTGCGGGACGGCCATGGCCGCGGTCTTGATCCCCAGGTCATCGAAACCCCAGCGGCCCAGCGCCTGGGCGTACTTGGGGCTGTCGATGATCGACTGGATGGCGGCCTTCACCGCGGGAGTCAGCGCAGAGTCCTTCTTCAGCGCCACGGCCACGGTCTTGGTGGCCACCAGGGGCTTGAGGACCTCGAACGTCTTGGGCTGCTGCGTGGCCGCCCACTGAAGACCGGTGAAGTCGTACATCACCGCGTCGATCCGCTTGGAGACCAGCTGGGTCAAAGCGTCGTTCACGCTGGGCAGGCTCACCGCCTTGATGGCCGGCTTGCCCTTGTCCGTACAGTCCTGCTTGGACA
Organism: Streptomyces sp. NPDC006476; assembly: GCF_040612015.1. Lineage (NCBI taxonomy): Bacteria > Bacillati > Actinomycetota > Actinomycetes > Kitasatosporales > Streptomycetaceae > Streptomyces > Streptomyces sp. NPDC006476. Next base: position 6,162 of record NZ_JBEXPK010000095.1, read on the forward strand.
GCTGCGGCAGCCACTGCAGCTCCGCAGTGCTGCCGGAGGTGACAGCGACGCGGTGCCCGCACAGCGTGTGGGTGGTCAGCTTCTGCGGATTTCCGTAAGGGACGGACACTCCGGTCCCGGCCTTGAAGTAGTCGACCATGTCGAGGACCTTCAGCCGGTCCGTGGTGGCACCCATCGTGGACGCCGTGAAGTCGTACCGGCCGGCCTGCAGGCCGGTGATGATGGTGTCGAACTTGATGTTGTTGAACTGCAGCTTCAACCCCAGCTTGGCGGCGATCAGCCGGGCCATGTCCGGGTTGAACCCGATCGGGGTCTTGTTGTCCGACGCCATGAACGTGGTGGGCGGGCTGGTCAGATCCATGGCCACCGACAACGTGCCCCTGGCCTTCACCGCCGCGGGCAGCAGCTTCACCGCCTTCGCATCCGGCTTCACACCCACCGAGATGTCATCGGTGTGCTCGGCCGACGCACCGGAACCCCCGCCCTGCGTCGTGCTCTTCGACCCTGCGTCCTGCGCAGTGCCGCTCGCCCCGCACGCGGCGAGCGCGAGGGCCAGGGCGGTCGTGACGATCGGGATGCCCAAGTGCCTGTTGACCTGCATGGCGGCGGCCACAGCGCCTGCGGTGCGGAGTACGGTTCTGCGGCCTGTCCGGTTGGTTTTCATGGCGGTGCCTCCTGGAGAACGCGGGGGATACGGGGGATACGGGTGATACGGGCGATACGGGGATCCGTGATGCGGGGACGACGTGCGGATCGAACGGGGGGGTGGGATGTCGTCAGTCGGCGCCCGGAAACGCGCAGGGCTCATGGGCGGCCACGCGAGACCGGGCGGCTGTCGGGAAGAAGGTGCTGAGTGAGCGGGTGTGCGTCGCGCGTCAGATGCCCAGCATCTGGTTGAGCTCGTTCAGGGACCTGACGGTCACGTAGTCGTAGCCGTGGGTGACCGGGTCGTAGCCGCGGTCCAGGAGGACCAGGTTGCGGAAGCCCATGTCGTGCATCGGCATGTGGTCGTAGCGGGTGTGCGAGGCGACGTGCACGAAGTCCTCGGGAGACGCGTCGAGCTGGTCGAGCATGTACTCGAACGCGCCGTACCGGGGCTTGTAGAAGCCGGCCTGCTCCGCGGTGAAGACGGCGTGGAAGTCCGCCCCGAGCCTGGGCACGCTCTCCTGAAGGAAGGAGTCGTCGGCGTTGGAGAGGATCACCAGCTTGTAGTGCTCGCCCATCTTCTTCAGCGGCTCCGGCACATCGGCGTGGGGGCCCCAGCTGCGCACGCCGTCGGCGAACCGCTTGCCCGCGTCCGGGGCCGCGTTGATGCCCCACTTGCGGCAGACCCGCTCGAAGGAGTCCTGCAGCACCTGCTCGTAGGGGTAGTAATCGCCGCAGACCCGGTCGTAGCGGTAGCCGCGGAATTCCTTGATGAACTGGTCCCAGTGCTCGGCGGGGATCTGGTCGCCGACGAGTTCACGCGTGATGGGGGTCATCGGCCACTCGATCAACGTGCCGTAGCAGTCGAACGAGACGTACTTCGGGCGGAACTGGAAGGAGGGAATGGGCATGGACGTGCTCCGATTTCTTGTTCGGGCAACCGGTCAGGGCCGGCGCGGACCCCTTCGACATGCTCATGACAGAGACGTCGGGCGTGGGGGGGGGGGGAATGATGGGCTGGGGGATGGAGGATGGGAGATGCCATCGGCGATCGCGGGGATCAGGCGGCGCCGACTCCTGCCGGAGCGAGGAAGTCGACGGGGTGCTGCGTGGTGCCGTCGAGCGCCAGGTCGGCGGCGATCTCTCCCATCGCGGGCGAGAACTTGAAGCCACTGCCGGAGAACCCGGCCATGACGATGATGTCGTCCTCGCCGGGGAGATGACCGACGAGCGGGTTTCCGGACTCCGTGTAGCCCTCCATGTAGGCCGACGTCCTGATGGGGTCGGGGTTCAGGTCGGGCATGAGTTCACCGATGAGCTCGCGGAAGACGCCGAGTTCCTCGGGGCGGACGGTACGGTCGAGCCGTTCGGGCTCGGGCACCGGCGCATGGTATTTGAGGGAGAGACCGAGCTTGACGGATATACCGTCGGGCGACGGGATCCCGAAGCAGTCGTGGGGTGTGGCGCGCACGAAGGAAGGGGCACCGCCCGCGAACCAGTCGTGGCGGGTGGGCAGGTGCCAGGAGCAGACCACCCGGCGGATGTCGATGGTCCGGGGGAGGTCCGGGAGCAGGGTGTTGATCCAGGGGCCCACGGTCACCACGGCGGCGTCCACGTGGTCCGTGCCCTGGTCGGTGACGACCCGCACCCCGCCGCCCGCCGCGGGGACGACCTCGCGCACCGTGGTGTAGCGGTGCAGCCGGGCGCCCAGCTGCTCGGCACGGGCGGCGGCGGCCTGGATCGACGCCTCCGGCCTGATGACGGCGCCCAACCGGTCGAGAACGGCGGTGTGTCCCTCCGCGAGCCGGTGCTGCGGGTAGCGGCGGGCGAGTTCCTCCCGGTCCAGGACCTCGTGATCCAGCCCCTGGGCGGCGCTGGTGGACAGGAGGAGGCGCATGGACGGTGAGGCGGTCTCTCCCATCACGAGGCTGCCGCCGCGGCGTCGCAGCGACCGGCCCGTCTCCGTCTGGAGCTGCTCCCACATGCGGTCCGCCAGCCGCAGCAGCGGAATGTACCCCGGCTCGCCGAGGTGGGCAGCCCGGTAGATACGGCTCTCGCCCCCGGCCGCGCCGCGGTCGTGGCCCGGTGCGTACCGGTCGTAGCCGATCACCTCGGCTCCGCGGGCGGCCAGTCGCCACATGGCCTGGCTGCCCATGCTGCCGGCACCGATCACGGCGACGCGCTTCGGGACGCGCATGAGGTCGCTCCTCTCGATGGTGTGGTGGGTGGCAGTCGGGCCCCAGCACTGCTCAGACATCGTGCGGACCGTTCCGGTTCGCGTCCCGCTGGGGATGGCGTTCACTTTCCGCCCGGGGGAACCTGCAGGGCAACCCACACTGTGTTCCGCCTTGGTGCCTTCTCGAGACGGTCTGTCACTGCGAACGGCCGGGCTGTACAAATGCTGGACCCACTCTTGTCACGATGGGTGGCCGATGCGAGGGTGAGCCATTCCCTCGGATGAAAGCACCTCCTATGCCGCCCAGACATCACGCAACCGGGCACTTCCCCACGGTCAGGGAGGTACTGCGCCTGCCCGTGCTCGCCGAAGGGATGCCTCGTGTGCTGGCCGGCGAGTCACAGCTGGACAGCCAGGTGCGCTGGGTGCATGTCACCGAGCTGCTCAACCCCGCCGATTTCCTGGAGGGCGGCGAGCTGGTGCTGACGACCGGCATGCCGCACCCCGAGGACGTCTCCGAGCTGCGCGGCTACGTCGACCAACTCGCGGACGTCGGCGCGGCCGGCCTGATCGTGGAGCTCGGTTACCGGTACCAGAAGGTGCCCCACGAGCTGGTGGCGGCGTGCCGCGCCCGTGACGTGCCGCTGGTCGAGCTGGCCCGTGGCGTCCGGTTCATCGACGTCACGCAGACGGTGCACGCCCTCATCCTCGACGCCCAAGGGGCCCTGCTGCGCCGCGGGAGGGACATCCAGGACATCTTCACCGCCCTGACGCTGCGGGGCGCGGACCCCGAGGAACTGGTGCACACCACCGCGGAGCTCACCGGAGCCCCCGTGGTGCTGGAGGATCTCACCCACCGGGTCCTGATCTGCGAGCTGCTCGGCCGACCGTACGAGCCGGTGGTGTCGGCCTGGTCGCGGCGTTCGCGCGCCGCCCCGACGCCGGAGAGGATCACGCCGAGCGGCCCGGAGGGGTGGCTGATCGCTCCGGTGCAGGACCACCACGGCCCGTGGGGGCGGCTGGTCTTGCTGGAGGACCGGCTGAACGCCGAGCCCGATCCCGAACACGTCCTGGTGCTGGAGCGTGCGGCGGTCGCGCTGACCATGGCGCGCCTGGCGGGGCAGGCATGGTGGGAGCGCCGGGCCCACCGCTCCGTACTGCGAGACTTGTACGAACGGCGTTTCCGCTCCCCCGCCGACGCCCGCGCCCGCGCCGAGGCACTGGGGCTCCCGGCCTTCGGGCACCGGCTCTTCGCCGTGGTCATCCGCCACCCGTACACCGGCACCGAGGATGAGCACCTCGACGAACGGATCGCGAAGGCGCTGGCGCACACGGGCGTGCGCGCCCTGGTCGGCGAGACGGCCCCGGGCCGGATCGGCGTACTCATGGCACTGGCACAGGCGAGCGCCTGGCAGCCGGTCGCCGAGCGGATCGGCCGCCTGGCCCGGGAGGAGCTCGGACCGCGGGCAGTTGTCGCCGTCGGCCCCGGGGTCACCGACCTCGGCGGGATCGCCCGGTCGTGGCAGGAGGCGGAGCAGACGGCCGAGGCCATCACACCGGCCTCCCCGGAGCGGTGGTTCTACGTGCCCGCCGACGTCCGGCTGCCGGATCTGCTGGGCGTCCTGCGGGAGGACACCCGTCTTCAGCGGTACGCGGAACGGCAACTCATCCGGCTCATCGAGCACGACGGGCGCAACGGCGGCGATCTGCTCCCGGCGCTGCGCGCCTATCTGGCGGCGGCCGGGAACAAGTCGGTCGCGGCGAAGCACGCAGGCATGTCCCGGCAGGCGTACTACCAGCGTCTGCACACCATCGAACGGCTCCTCGGCTGCGACCTGGAATCAGGTCTGCAGCGCACGTCCCTGCACGTCGCGGTGCTGGTCCTGGACGCGGGAGAAGCAGCTGTTCCCGGCGCATGACAGGGCACGTCGGCCGCCACACGCGTCGCCGTGCGGCGACCGATGCCCGAGGAAGAAGCCCGTGTACGCGCCTCGTGTCCGACCTGATTTCACGTCATGGCCGGGGGCGCTCGAGCAGGACTGGGCGGCGCCGGGGCGGCTTCCTGAGATGCGTGCAGATCGGTGTGCCGCGGCTGCGCGAGGACTTCTTCCGTCGCCGAGGAGTGCACGCAGCCGGCGAGGGTTCGCCAGGTTGGGTGAGCGGTGGGCGGCGCCGTCCCTGCCGCCCACCGAGGGGGAGACGGCTCAGAGCAGCTCGATCAGCTTGTCGGTGAACTCGGCGGTGGTCGCGGTTCCGCCCAGGTCACGGGTACGGGTATCGGTCTTGGCCAGGACCGAGGCGATCGCGTCCGTGATGTCCTTGGCCGCGGCGGGATGGCCGAGGTGGTCGAGCATCATGGCCGCGGACCAGATCGCACCCAGCGGGTTGGCGATGCCCTGGCCCGCGATGTCGGGGGCGGAGCCGTGCACCGGCTCGAACATCGAGGGGAAGTCCCGCTCGGGGTTGAGGTTGGCCGCCGGGGCGATGCCGATGGATCCGGCGACCGCGGCCGCGAGGTCGCTGAGGATGTCGCCGAAGAGGTTGGAGGCGACGACGACGTCGAAGCGGGCGGGGTCGAGGACGAACTTGGCCGTCAGCGCGTCGATGTGCTCCTGGTCCCAGGCGACGCCGGGGTGCTCGGCGGCCCGCTCGGCGATCAGCTCGTCCCAGAACGGCATGGTGTGGATGATGCCGTTGGACTTGGTGGCGGAGGTGACCTTCCCCCGGCGGCGGGCGGCGAGCGAGAACGCGTAGTCGGCGATACGGGTGACCCCGGCCCTAGTGAACACCGCCTCCTGGACGGCCAGTTCCTCGGACGTGCCCTGGTTCAGCCGTCCGCCGATCTCGCTGTACTCGCCCTCGGCGTTCTCCCGCACGACGACGATGTCGACCTCGCCCGCCCGTGCGCCGCGCACCGGACTGTCGATGCCTTCGAAAACACGGATGGGCCGGAGGTTGACGTACTGGCGGAACCTGCGCCGGATCGGGATCAGCAGCCCCCACAGCGAGACATGGTCGGGCACCCCCGGATACCCCACCGCGCCCAGCAGGATCGCGTCCTTGTCGCGCAGCTGGTCGAGCCCGTCGGCGGGCATCATGGCGCCCTCCCGCAGGTACCGCTCGCACGACCAGTCGTAAGACGTGTAGGACAGGCTGAAGCCGTGGCGGCGGCCGAGAACATCGAGCACCAGCTGTGCTGGGGGCAGTACCTCGGCGCCGATGCCGTCGCCGGGGATCAGGGCAATGCGGTGGTTGGTCGTCATGCCGTCGATTGCAGCAAGACGGTCCGTGGGGCGTCCAAGACGCAATGCGGATGTCCCTTATAAGCGGTGCCTATCAGCTGTCGGCGTCCGAGGTGGCGGCCGTGACGAACGCGGCGGCTGCGGGCGACAGGCTGCCGCGGCGGCCGACGAGGGCGATGTCCAAGGTGGTCTCCGGCTCGATGTCCAGGACGCGGGCGCCCAGCCGCCGGGCGACGTCCCGCCAGGAATCCGTGACCACCGCGAGCCCGACCCCGGCCAGTACGAGGGGCATGAGCGAGACGCGGTGCTCGGTCTCGGCGGCGACGGTGAACTCGATGCCCTGTTCCCGCAGCGCGTCGACGTAGGCGCGCATCCCGGTACCCGGCTGCCCGACGATCAGCCGCTGCCCCGCAAGCTCCCGGCACTCCACCGCCGTCCGGCCGGCGAACGGGCCGTCGGCCGGCACCATCAGCACAAAACGCTGCCGTCCCAGCGCATGGGAGACGACCTCCTTGTCGGAGAGGGGACCGGCGGACGCCAAAAGCCCCAGCTCCACGGCACCCGTGCGCACCATGTCGATCACATCACGCGAGGTGAACGCGGCTTTGATGGCCACGGAGACGCCGGGATACCGGTGGCTGAAGGCACTCACCAAGGTCGTCAGCGGCTCCACCGCCTGCGACGGCATCGACGCCACATCCAGGCGCCCCTCACGCAGCTCGTGCACCGCCGCGACACTCGCCCGCGCCGTCTCCAGACTCCGCACGGCCTCCCGGGCAGGCTCGATCAGGGCCCTTCCGGCCTCCGTCAGCACCGCCCTGCGCCCGATGCGATGGAACAGCTCGGAGCCCAGATCACGCTCCAGCGCCCGCACGGCCTGCGACAGCGACGGCTGCGACACATACAGAGCTGAGGCCGCACGGTTGAACCCCCCGCGATCGACAATCGCAAGGAAGTACTCCAGCTGCCGAATGTCCATACGCGCCCTCTGCCCCTGGAAGACAACCGACGACTCGATCGGTCCCGACCATGGTGGCCTGAATGATCGCCTCGGCGAAGTGCGGAGCCATCGTGGACCGCACGCTCGGCCGCGGCATCCACCTGCCCCTCGTTGCCCCTGTCCCCCGCTGCAGGTCCACAAGCACCCGCGTCGCCGGACCGGCACCGGCCTCACAACCGAACGGCACCACCCAGACACCGACCTGTCACCGCGACCCATGAGCCGCACGGGGCACCGCTGTGAACTCAGTGCAGCCCGTGCCAGCCAACCGACTTGAGGTATGGATGCAAAACCGGCAGGGGTATAGTCGACAAACGACCAAATGGTCGACAAGCGTCGAGGAGGGCAACGGGGTGGACCACAAGTTCGAGTGGCAGGAGCAGCGGATGACGACGCCGGACGGCGTCTACCGCACACTGCGTGCCGCCATCCTCGATGGGACCGTACCTCCTGGTGGCCAGCTGCGCGAGGCGCACATCGCCGCTGATCTCGGGATCAGCCGGTCCCCGCTGCGCGAGGCGCTGACCAAGCTCGAGGAGGAAGGGCTTGTCGTCAAGATCCCCTACCGTGGGGCGTTCGTCGTAGAGGTGAGCGCTCGTGAGGTCGCCGAGATCGACTCGGTCCGGCTACGTGTCGAGCCGTACGCCGCCGAGCTCTCGGCCGAAGCACTGCGCGGTCCTGAGCGGCCCCAGTTGCTGCAAACCATCGAGGATCTCCGCCGGGCAATGGAGAAGGACGACATCCCCGCCAGCATCGATGCGCACCTTCGATTTCACCGGCTCTTCTACGATCTCTCGGGGCACGGCGTCCTGCAGAGTCTCTGGAACGGCTGGGAGACCAAGCTGCGCCTCCACCTCAGCGTCGATCACCGCACTTACAGCGACGACCCGCGTCAATTGGTCGTCGAGCACGAGAGGTTGGCCGCGGTTGCCCTGGAAGGCGATGCCGACGCGTTCCGCCAGGAACTGGCTGCCCATTTCCCCAAGGGGCTGGGAGCCCAGACGGGAGATCCAGGGGAGCGCTCGCCCCGGCATGCATGAGGCCATGCCGCCCGCGTGAAGTGTCCACGCCCGCTCGCCACCGTGACGTTGTAGACCAATGCCGCAAGGCAAGGACGGCGTCCGGGCCTCAGCCGTCGCCAGGACTCGGTGCGCCATGCTGGAGGCGCGCCGCGCACGACAAGATGTCGTATGGGCCGGGCGATGACGGATCAGTCGCCGGGTATCCACGGCATCGACTGCGGCGCGAGTGGAGCGCCCTGCCTGGACCTGGAGACTTCCAGGTCTGCGTGATCGACGAGGCCACGACCACCTGCAGGGATCTGTGCCCGGCCTGCCGGGCCCACCCCCTGACCGCCAGCCGGTCCGAGCCGCCGCATGCTGCAACCTGGGCTGCCGAATCCCAGCGCCTGTGATGTCGTAATCGGTCCGCCGCGGGCCTTCAGGCAGGGCGGTCAGGACTGCGTCGGCGGCGGACGCGTCGTCGTTCGGCACGCTCAGGTCCGTTTCCTCTGTCCTGCCTGTTCCGTCCCGCCTCGTCACTCCTATTGGCGGGCTTGTCCCTGCTCGTCGGCAGCTTCCTCAAGGGCCGCCACGACGTCCGTGGCGACGATCATCCCGGCGCGTCGTGGTGAGCGGGGACGGTCGTGGAGTCGATGCTGACCAGGGACAAGTCCGTCGCGCCCTGGCGGGTGACTCGGGCGTTCAGGCCCTCCGGCAGGTCGGTGAAGAGACCGGCGCTCCTCCCTACCTGCAAGCGCCCGTAGGCGGTCGGTCCCGAACTCGCCTGATCTCACGCCATTGCGCGCCTGTCCTGAACCGCCACATCGCACCCTCGAACTGATTCCGCAGCCGCTCAGGGTAGGGGCCGTACTCGCCTGTCGGCAGGAACGTCGCGGTCAACTTCCGCTGTTCGTCGGCGAGTTGCCTCCGTCTCACGGTCGCCTTCCTGCCGGTTCCGCCTCCCAGACGAATCCTGGGCGCGGCGTCGACCGTCTGCGGTGGGGCGGGCCGCGCGTGGCGTTCCGAGGTCGCACTCGAGGCTGAAGTGTGCATTGACAGTGCTCGACGGCACCCATATGGTCGACAAACGACAATGCGGTGGCTGTTTTAAGCCACCATGCGGCGCTTTGTCGCCACCACTCCTTGAGAGGAGAACCGAGTACAGATGATCAACATTCATGCGAAGCAGGTTCTCGTGGCCAACTGCGAGGGTTTGTGCCCTGCCCCTTCCGCAGCGGTGACGCGATGAGCCAGTCCGTGGCTTCGGCAGCGCACACCGACTCGGCATCCGATCGGCTCGAGGCCTTGGGCCTGGCCCTTCCCGAGCTTCGTGACAACCCGTACTACGTGCACCACCGGACGGTGAGCTCCACCATCCACATCTCCGGCCAACTGCCTTACCGCGACGGTGAGCTGCTGGGTCAGGGCATTGTCGGCCGGGACGTCGAGCTGCAGACGGCGCAGGAGCTCGCACGCCATGCCGTACTCAACGCGCTCGCCGCCGCTGTGCAGGCGGTGGGAGATCTGGATCGGGTCCGGATCGTGCAGATGCTGGTGTTCGTGGCCAGTACGCCGGACTTCGGTCTGCAGTCGCGGGTCGCCAACGCGGCCAGTGCACTCCTCATCGAGGTGCTGGGCGAGAACGGACGGCACGCTCGCACCGCGATCGGCGTCGCCGGGCTCCCCCTCAACAGTCCGGTCGAGATCCAGATGGTCTGCACCGCGGTGTAGGGCGGGCACGACGGCGGCGCAGCGCGAGCGCGGGTGATGGTGCGCGCCACGCACATTCGGCATTCGAGGGAGTCGGCATCCGCTCACTCGTTCATTCCCCAACACGAGCAAGAGGAGTGCAGCGTGAACCAGCTCCAGCGAGCACTCGACACTCTGGTCGAGCGGGTCGACACCCCCGCGCCGATCGTGCTGGTCGATGTCATGCAGGACAACATCGACCGCCTGCAGAACTTCGCCGCCCGGCACAACCTCGATGTCAGGCCGCACGTCAAGACGCACAAGTGCGTGGAAATCGGCCGGCGGCAGATCGAGGCCGGGGCGGTCGGAATCACCGCGGGCAACGTCGGTGAGGCCGAGGTCTTCGCCGGGGCCGGATTCGACGACATCTTCCTCGCCTACCCGGTCTGGCCCTCGGGAACGAAGGGCGCCCGGATCCGCCGGCTCGCCGAGTCCGTCCGGCTGCGGGTCGGCGTGGACAACGTCGCGGCGATCGAGGCCCTCGCCGACGCGATGAGCGACGAACCGGACCGGCTGCAGGTCGTGGTCGAGGTCGACTGTGGTGCCCGTCGTTCCGGAGCGCCGCCCGAGGCCGCGGGCGACCTCGCGCTCGCCGCCCGCAAGCGCGGCCTGGTGCCGGTGGGCGTCTTCACCTATCCAGGTCACGGCAGCTCCGGCCCGGACGCTCGCGAGCGCGCCGCGCGGGACCAGGATGCCGCGCTCACCACCGCGGTACGCAGCCTCGACAGCGTCGGGATCACCGCCGAAGTGGTCAGCGCCGGCTCCACACCCACCGTCGAGTTCTCCACCAGCAGTGTGATCACCGAGATCCGTCCCGGCGAATACGTCTTCGGCGACCTGAACAACGCCCGGCTCGGCGCCTGCACGGACGATCAGATCGCGCTGTTCGTCGCCGCCACCGTGGTCAGCGACTGGGTGCCCGAGCAGGTCATCCTCGACGCGGGCACCAAGGCCCTCAGCCGCGAAGGCAGCATCGAGCGCGGCTACGGCCGAGTCGCCGGCACGACGGCCGTTCTGTCCAAGCTCAACGAGTACCACGGATTCCTCGCGCTGCCCGCGGGCGAGTTCCGCCCCAGGGTCGGCACCGTGGTGCCGGTGGTGCCGAACCACGTCTGTCCGGTTGTCGTCAATTTCGAGGAGTTGATCGTCACCGACAGCGCCGGCACGTCGCTGCAGCGGTGGCCGGTCGACGCCCGCGGATTCCTCAGCTGACGGACCCCGGGACGAGATCCTGACTGAGCGCCACCCGACCGACCACTCCCCCGTGAAGGAATGTCTGACATGAGACTCAAGAACGTCGCGGCCCTGGTGACCGGTGCCAGCAGTGGCATCGGGCAGGCGGTCAGTTCCCACTTCCGCCGCGAGGGCGCGCGACTACTGCTCACCGGCCGCAAGGAGCAACTCGACACCGCCCAGCCCGACGACCTGTACGTCCCGGGAGACCTCAATGACGAGGCGTTCGTCGAGAGCCTGGCCAACCAGGCCGCCCAGTCCCTCGGCACCGTCGACGTGGTCGTCCTCAACCACGGCCTGCAGGCCAGCAGTCCGCTGACCGAGATGCCCTACGACGACGCGAAGAAGGTGCTCGACAGCAACCTGCTCAGCGCGTTCCTGGTGATGAAGCACTTCGCGCCGCTGATGCCCCCCGAAGGAGGCTCAGTCGTCTGCGTCAGTTCACGGCTCGGCATGGTGGGCAAGCCCGGGGAAGTCCTGTACTCCGCCGCCAAGGGAGGCCTCATCATGCTCGCCAAGGGCGCGGCGATCGAATGGGCCCCGCGCAACATCCGCGTCAACGTCGTCGCTCCAGGTCTGACCGCCACCCCGATCATCGAAGCAGCGATCCAGCGCAGCCCCGACCCAGAGGCCTACCGCCGCGAGCGCGAGACCCAGATCCCGCTGCAACGCCTCGCCACCCCCGAAGAAGTCGCCGACGCTGTCCTCTTCTTCGCATCATCAGAGTCGTCGTACATCACCGGAGCAGTCCTCCCCGTCGACGGCGGATACACCGCCTTTTGAACACCCCTGCTTTGTCGTACGTGAAGGTCGCGAACCTCGAGTCCGGTCGACGCGATGAGTGGATGCTTCCGGCACCCCACGAGGCCCAACGCCCAGTCCGACGAGTTCCCGACCATTCCCAGCCAGTTCGAAACACCACCCATCCGGGATCTGAGCGCTCCCAGCGCGCATTCCCCTTGAGTAAGGAGCAGGATCGTCACGAGCGCCCTGGCCCTGGCGCTCGCCGCGTGCGGGGCGGGCGGCACCGGGCAGAGTGCGGGGGCGAAGAGTACGGCGCAGGGCGGGGGTTCCGGTGCGTCCTGCCCGCTTTGTTCAAGAGCAGGTGGGCCATACCCACGCTGCTACGACGGCCATCTACATGGGTGTCTCCGACGAGTACCGGAACCAGCTACTGGAGGCTTCGCTGAAGCGTCGGCTGGGTGACGACTGGGATCTTAAATGATCAAGAAGATGGGCTACGAGTGGTGTCTGCGGGCCACGATGGCCGAGCATCAGATGTTTCAGACCTCGGACCTGGTGCCGCTCCTGGCGGAACGCGGTGTGACCTTGTCGCGTGAGCAGGTCTACGGCCTGGTGACGCAGCCGCCCCAGCGGATGAGTATGGACACCCTGGTCGCGCTGTGCGACATCTTCGAGTGCACGCCGAACGATCTCATCAAGCCGAAGGTGGTCAACGCCCAGGTCAAGAAGACCGCGGACGGACAAGCCGAGCCACTGCCGCTCAAGGAGCGGCGTACCACGATCCGGCGCCCGGGTCAGCCGTGAGGCCACTGACACCGGACCAGATCCGCTTACGCGCCGAACTCTCCGCCGCCCGGGAACAGATCATCGCACCGCTGCGGTCAGCGGTGGGCGAGTCCCTTGCTCCCGAACAGGCGCAGGCCGTGGCGGAGGAGGCTCGGGCATGGCGTGGTGCGAACGCCTTCCGCCTGGTGGGCTATCTGTCCGACAGGCCCGACGCTTTGAGCATGCCCAGTAGCGACTGCCCGACCTGCGTGGTGCGTTCGCTGGCCGCGCTCACCGCCGCCGGGCACGGTGACCAGGTCGCGCTGGTGCCCTGCGGCGACTGCGGACGGACCGATTCTCTTCCCACCAACAACGGACCTGAGGGGCGGCTGTGTTCACGCTGCGCCGGCCGACGTGCCAAGAAGCCCTGCGCCCGCTGCGGCAAAGTGGCCAGTATCTACGCCCGCCGACCGGAGGGCGGCATCTGCAATCCGTGCAGGAACAAGGAGCCGGATGCCAAGGAGGAATGCGCCGACTGCCGCCGGATGATGATCTCGTACCGGCGCCTGCCCGACGGCACCAGCCTCTGCCAGACCTGTGCTCCCAAGAACACGCAGACGTGCTGCCGTTGCGGACGACTCCGCCGGGTCAACGCGCTGAGCTCCGACGGGCCGGTCTGCGGCAACTGCTACTCCAGCCCTCCCCGCCTGTGCGGTGTCTGCGGACAGATCGTTCCCATCGTCGCCCGGGCCGATGGCACCAGGCCGGACACCTGCGACCGTTGCTACAAGCGACACGAGAAGATTTGCGTCATCTGTGAAAGGGTCCGCCCCGGCCACCACATCAACGGTGGCCTGGGTCCGTTCCACTCCGACACATGCCGCCCTCGCGAAGCGTGCGCATGTGCCCTGTGCGGCCAGGTGGCGAAGGTCAAGGTCTTCTGGCCGCGAGGGCCGGTGTGCAACTCCTGCTACAGAACAGCTCTGTCGACCCCCGAACCGTGCGCTTCGTGCAGCCGACCTCGCATTCTGATCGGTCAGACGACCGAGGGAACCCTCCTGTGCAAGGCGTGCTCCTTCCCTGATGAACCGGTCGAGCGGTGTTCGGCCTGCGGTGAGCCGGCGGACCTCTACTCCGGCCACCGCTGTCCCCGCTGCACCCTGGCCGCCCGCGTGACCGATCTGCTTTCCGTAGACGGCGCAAGCGTGGTCCAGCCACTCCAACCCCTCGCCGTCGTCCTGACCAGCGCGGAAAACCCCTACCCCGTCTTGCACTGGCTGCGCCGAAGCCCTGCCGCCCGTCTCTTGGGGCGCCTGGTCCTCGATCCTGGAGCGCTGAACCATGAATCCCTCGACACACTGCCCCAACGGGCTGCCACCGCCTACGTGCGCGGGCTACTCGTCACCGCTGGCATCTTGCCGTCACGCGATGAGAACCTCGCTCTGCTCACCAACTGGGTCGCCCGGACCGTAGCCGGACTCCCAGCGCGGCATGCCAATCTCATCCGTCCGTTCGCCGAATGGCACATCATCCGCAACGCCCGCCGACGCTCAGCCCGCGGCCGTTACACCTACGCCGCGTACAAAGGGGACTGCGGCAACGCGGCTGCAGCCATCGACTTCCTGAACTGGCTCGACTCGCAGCATCTGAGCCTTCGTCGAATTCAGCAACCGCATCTGGATACCTGGGCGTCCGAGAGGCCAACCCTGCGCACCCGTTCCATCCCCTTCCTCCGCTGGAGCACCGCCCGACGCCTCTGCCCGGCCGATCTGCGCATCGAGCGTGCAGCCTCTCAACTCCCCGGTCACTTCCAAGCCGAGGACGAGGCCCGAGACGAGCTGGTGCGCTGCCTGAACGACTCCGCGTTGCCCTTGGACGTCCGCGTGGCAGCTGCTCTCGTCCCTCTCTACGCCCTTCCCTTGACCCGGATCGTCGAGCTCACCGAGGACCACATCAGCCGCGACCAGGAGCACACCTACCTGGCGGTCAACCAGCACCCCTTCGTGCTCCCGCCGAAACTCGCCCGTGTCATTGACGATCAGCTCCGGCACAGCACGCCCCGGCACAGCACCACGGCCGGACGTAGATACCTCTTGCCCGGCCAAAGCCCTGGACGCTCGCGTAACCCCCTCGGCCTCGCCGACACCCTGAGACACCATGGTCTGCCCGCCCGCGCAGCTCGGAACACAGCCATGATGGACGCCCTGGCCGACCTGCCGCCCATGGTCATCGCTGACCTGCTCGGCATCCACCCCAAGACAGCCGAACGCTGGGCCACCCTCGCCGGCGCAAACTGGTCCGAATACTTGTCGTCGCTGAAGTGAAGCACCCTTGTGCATAGTCGATCAGCGACCCGGCTGGTCCGAGGGTCAGGATCCGGTGATGTAGCGGCTGAGCATGAGGGCGACGGCTTCGTCCACGATCGCAGCGCCGGTGGGGTTTGGTCGTCCGGGTCGTCGGTGACGATCAGGAACACCTTGCCGACGACCTTGTATACGTCGAGTCCCGGAGTGAAGGGGTAGCCGTGGCTGACGTTGGGGAGGGACAGGGCCGCATGGCGGGCGATGTCCTGGAGCCGGTCACCGGCCGCGCTCACCGGGCCGCCCGCGTGCCGGTGCCGTAGGTGTGCGGGTCGACAGGCTGCTGGGCCTTGGGCAGGTGGGCGACGACGAGCCGGTAGGAGTCGGCGACGAGCTCCCTGACGAGCTCCTTGTCGACGCCTTCTCCGCTCTCCAGGGTGATCCAGTGCTTCTTGTTCATGTGGTAGCCGGGGGTGATGTGGCTGTATTGCTCCCGCAGGGCGTGGGCCTCGCCGGGGTCCGCTTTGAGGATCACGACGGGCCGCCCCGGGACTTCGGTCATCAGCATGAACACCTTGCCGCGCACCTTGTAGACCTCCCAGTCGGGGCCGAAGGGGTGCTCCAGCTGGGATCCCGGGAGTTCCTCCGCGCATTCGGCGGCGGTCTTGTGCAGGGCCGATCCGTTCATGGGGCGTTGCCTTCCTCAGGTGGTGACGGACTGTGGCATCGAAGGACGCGAAGGGTGCGCCGCGCGGGCGCGGTGGCACGTCCATCCTTCCGCCGCAGCCGAGCAGAAGGGCGGTAGGCTGCGGACACGTGATGGTCGACAAGCGACACCCCGGCCCGAGCGGAAGCGCGGCCAGTCCGGCCGCGGTTCCGCTGTTCGCTTTCCAGCCTCCGGTCGGTACCCCGTACGGCCTTGAGGTGAGCACCGTCGAGGACTTCTTCGCCCACCACGACGACTGGCCGTGGAACCCGCCCCGTCCGGGCCGTGCCACCTTCCACTACCTCATCGCGGTCACCGAGGGTGAGCTGCTGCATGACGTCGACCACGTCACGCGGACCGTCGCGCCCGGTCAGTGGCTGTGGGTGCGTCCCGGGCATGCCCAGTGCTGGCATCCGCCCGGCGCGGCCCGCGGCCCGTTCATCCTGTTCGAACCGGACGTGCTGCGGCCCGACCTCGCCCGTCTCCTGGCCCCACTCACCGCGCACGAGGCCCCTGCCGTGCTGACCCCGCACCCCGACGACACCGCCTGGCTCCGGCAGACCGCACTCCAGCTCCTGGACGAACACCGCGCACTGGGGCGCCGCCCCCTCGACATCCACCACGCCCTGCGGCGCAGCCTGCTCGAATCGCTGCTGCTGCGCCTGGCCAACTCCCCGGGCATCGCCCCCATCGGCACTGCCACGGCCCACGCGGGCCGCGCCGACCGGTACGGACGCTTCCTGGACGCCTTGGAGCTGCACTTTCGCGAGCTCCACCACGCCGCGGACTACGCCGAGTTGCTCGGCTGCTCGGTCCGCACCCTAAGCCGTGCCGCCCGGGACGCCACCGGCAAGGGTGTACGCGAGCTCATCGACGAGCGGCGCCTGCTGGAAGCCCGGCGCCTGCTGGGAGTTGCCCGGTGGGATGCCCGGTCTGTGGCCGTCCACCTCGGCTTCAGTGATCCCGCGAACTTCGGTCGCTTCTTCCACGACCGCACCGGCCTCACCCCGGCCGCCTTCGCGGCCGGCGAGGCCGGCTGACGGTTCTCGGTGGTTTCCGGACGGGGCTCAGTCGATGGCCTCGATGGTGACGTCGACCGTGCCGTCGTACTTCTTGAAGGCATCGACCCCCGAGTCGATTTGGCCGAGGATGACGATGCCGGGGTCGGGGATGGACTGGCCGTCGTGGGCATAGAAGAGGGCGATGTCGGGACCGGGTGACCAGTAGGCGATGTTGCCGATCTCGTAGCCGAACTGCGGCTTGCCCCCTGCGGTCAGAGACCGGGGCAGGTGACCGTACTTCTCGCGCGTGAGCAGGTCGTCCATCTCTAGTGTCAGCGGAAGCAGCGAGGCGAAGTCGCGTGCCGTCGCGTTGTCGTCGAGGGTTGCGGTGAGGACGGTCTCTCGGGCGGTCAGTCGGACTCTCATATGGATCCTGCTCTCTGGGGCGTTGCTGGCAGCGGGTACGGGAACTCATCGACGAGCGGCGCCTGGTGGAAGCCCGGCGCCTGCTGGCAGGCGCCGGGTGGGATGCCCGGGCTGGGCCGTCCATCAAGGACTTCTCCAACTCCTGTGCCAGTTTCTCTTAGGGATGTCGTGGCCGGCCGTCGTCGACCGGCAGGCATCGTGCGCGGTTGTGTGTCGTTTCAGAGTTGCCCAGGTCTCAGTCGTCCAGGACGACGACGTGCTTGCCCGGCGTGGTGCCGGACTCGACGTCGGCCTGGGCGTCACGGACCTGTTCCAGGCCCTGGTAGACCTTCGCGACCGGGACTTTGAGGCGCCCTGCGGCGATGGCCTGGAGCTGGCTGGCGAAGACGTCGGCCGGGAGGTCGGCGGCCTGACCGCCGTAGGACGTCAGCCGCACCCCGCCCGGGATCATGAACGGGCTGAAGTCGGGAATCGTCCACTGGCCCGCCAGGGCTCCGGTGAAGCAGACCGTGCCGTGCCGGCGGACGGCGTTGAGGGTGTCGGCGAGAACCGAGCAGCCCACCAGCTCCAGTACGGCGTCGACGCCCTCCGGCATCAGCTCGCGCACCTGGTCGGCGATCGTGCCGCTGTCGACGAGGGGATGGTCCACGCCCGCAGCCCGCAGGTCCCCAGCCCTTTCCGGGGTGCGGGTGGTGGACAGCACGGTGGCTCCAAGGTCCTTCGCGATCGTGGCCGCGCTCAGCCCGACCGTGGAGGTGCCGCCGCGGATCAGCAGCGTCTGCCCGGCCTTGAGGTCCAGGCCGGTGGTCAGCGATCCGTAGGCGGTCTGGAACATCTCCGGCAGCGCGCCAACGACCTCCCACGGCAGGCCGGACTCAAACGGGATGACCTGCGCCGCCGGGACGGTCACGTACTGGGCGTACGCGCCGTCGTACGAGCGGCCCATGCCGCCCATCATCGTGACCACCTGCTGTCCCGGCCTCAGATCGCTGTCCTCGTCGGCCTCATCGACCACGCCGACGCCCTCGATGCCGGGTACACGCGGGTAGGTGACCTCGGCGTCCGACTCGCCCTTGCGGGTGGTGACCTCGGACTCGTTGACGCCGAACGCCTTCACCCTGATCCGCACCCAGCCGGGCTTGCGCACGGGCACCGGCACATCCTTGATCTCCAGTGCGTCGAGGCCGCCGGGCCGGGTGACGACGACGGCCCGCATCGTCCCCGGCGTGGCGTCACCATCTGCTGACCGTTGGCTCATGTCGAGTTCCCTACTCCCTGGTGCGCTGTTGCGTATCGTCCGACGGCCGTCAGGGACGGGCGATGTTCTCGAACAGGTCGAGGACCTCCTGATAGTGGGCGCTGGGCTCGTAGGGAAGGCTGCCGATACTTCCCGAGGAGGGCCGGTCCGTGACGGCGGGCCACAGGCGCCTCTGCTCGCCGGTGACGAAGTCGAGGACGATGTCGCGGATACGCGTGTCACGGTCGGCTTGTTCGGGGCTGCGGCCCGGCTTTTCCTGGCCGACCAGGGCGTACATCTCGGTGCCGTGCACGGCAGGCGCGCCCTCGGCGGGCCCGATCGCGAGGAGATGGGCGTTCCCGCCCGCGGCGGCGTGGGCCAGAGCGCCGCGGGCGGCGGGGAGCGTGAAGATGTAGTCCGTCAGGGACGCGGCGCGGACCTCGACAGGGCTGCGGCCGCCCTGGTCGTAGATGTCGACGATTTTCTTGGCGCGGGAGCGGGGAATGCGCCACCCCGCGAATTCGTCAGTGACGCGCTCGACGGTGTGCGGGTCGAACCGGTCGAGGTCGTTCGCCACCCACCAGCCCATCTCGTCACTGGCCGTGCTCAGGAGCACGTCGATGCCCCGGTGCGAGCCCGAGGCCAGGACGTTCAGGGGGTGGGCGTGCACCACCCCGCCGGACTGTCCGGCGTCCAGGACGACACCGAGACTCTGGTTGTCCATCCCGCCGCGGACTCCGAGGTCCGTCGGACAGACCGTGTGCAGGGCGGCCACCAGGGAGGCGGCGTCGAGATCGATCAGCTTGTCGGGGTTGCCCGCGACACCGAGTTCGGTGACGAACCGCTCCGCGAGCTCCTCGGCCCACCATGCCGGGACGAGGCGCGAGGGCGCGCCGGAGAACCCGGCCAGTCGCCGGTACAGGCCGTCCGCGGAGGACGCCCCGAGCAGCCCGAGGGTGGTGTAGGCGCCGGCGCTGTGGCCGAAGACGGTGACCTCGTCGGGGTCGCCACCGAAGGAGGCGATGTTCTGCTTGACCCAGGTGAGCGCGGCGATGACGTCCTGCAGACCCAGGTTGCTGGCCTCGGCGAGCCGCCCACCGTACTGGGAGAGCGAGAGCGCGCCCAGGGCGCCGAGCCGGTAGTTGACCGAGACGCTCACCACGCGCCCCGTCGCGGCGAGACCGGCGGCGTTCGAGGTGGTCTGCGTATTCGCGCCGTACTCGAATCCGCCGCCATGGATGTACACGGCCACCGGAAGCGCCTTCCCGGCCGGCTGCTCGGGAGCCCACACGTTCAGGTTCAGGCAGTCCTCGCCCATCCCGCTGTCCGCTTCGAGCCAGTCGCCGGCATCGGGCTGGACGGAGACGACGCCCTTGCGGTCATAGGGACGGTCCGGAGCGAAGTCCGCGACCACGGGGCGGCGGTATCGCTCGGCGGTGGCGTACGGGATTCCCCACCAGGACCGCACCCCTGGTGCAGTCGGAGCCTTGGGCGCGGTCGCGGTCATGGCGTGAGATTCCTTCCGGTGCGGTCGACGTAGTGCGCGCGTCGTGTCGGCGGCTGATCGCTCGCCGTGACGCTCTCCAAGCATTCCCTGGACTTTGACAAAGTGCCGTGCGGACAGCGGTCACCTGGTGGTCACCAGGTGACACCTCTCCTCACCTCGTTCTCGTCGCCGGGGCCGCTGCGGCGGCCCGGACGGCCTGAGGTCCTGCTGTCAGCGCGCCCGGTGGATTTTGGCCAGGGGAACCCAGTCGTGCAGGCACAGCACGGCACCGACGGTGAAGGAGATCGTGCGTTCGTCGCGGAGGTTGATCAGCGGTGAAACTGCGGGCACGGATCGCGCACATGATGGACGCCTGTTGGCCGGCACCCCGGGCTCGGAGACCTTCACCCTGCGCGTCTATGGCGGCGGCCAGTACTTGCGGCACCGCAGGTGCCGGGCCTGCAACTGCCCAAGCCCTGACGGAGCCCATACGCACCGGTCGCGATCGACCCGCCCGCGGGTCGCGTCCTGGAACGCGCCGTTGTCGTCGTTGCGGTCGATGCGCCGCACCATCAGTCCGACACGTCCGCGAGCTGCGGCGCGTCCGTGAACCCGGAGAGAGCGGGGGGCGCCTCACATGCGTGCCGCACACAATCAACCCCCGGCACAGCCACACGGCCGGGTGTGGATACCGCCCGATCACAGCCCTGGACACTCGCGTCGGCAGAGACATCACGGTCTGCCCACCCGCGCAGTGCGGAACGCCCGGTCATGATGGCCGCCCTGCCGCCCATGGTCATCGTCGACCTGCTCGGCATCCACCCCAAGACAGCCGAACGCCAGGCCACCCCCCGGCGGGAACTGGTCCGACTACTTGGCAGCGCGACGATCCGCCCCGCAGGGCTAAAGCCTCGCGCGGCTCCGTCAGGCGGCTGCCATTGCTGGGCGCTCTGTCAGCCGACCCCACGCCATCGAACCCGTGCAGAGGGAATAAGGGGAGGTCGACCATCCTTGCGGTAATCGCTAGGGCGCGAACGTACCTCTTAACGTACCCATTTGGGAGCACCCCGTCGGCTCGATGTGGGGCACCGATGCAGCACCTATGTGAAGAACGGGACACCATGACCCTTGGAACCGCAGCAATCGTCGGTGTCGGTCCGGGCCTCGGCCTCGCGCTCGCCCGCACTTTCGCCCACGCCGGGCACCCGGTCGCGATGTTCGCCCGTGACAAGGTGAAGCTGGAGACCTACGCGACCGAACTCGCCTCCTCCGGCCAGGAAGTGCGCGGGTATGCCACGGACGCGGCGGACCCTGACAACCTGCGCTCCGCACTGGACACCGCGTTCACGGAGCTCGGCGCTCCCGATGTGCTGGTGTACAACACCGGTGTGTTGCGCCAGGACTCACCACTCGGCGGTGACGACCAGGACTGGGCCCATGCTCTGGCCGTCAATGTCCTGGGTGCCAGGGTCGCGGCCGACGCCGTCCTGCCCGTACTGCGTGAGAGCTCGGTGCCTGTCGCCCGGCCGGCGTCTGCAGAAGGCGGTCCCGACGTCCCGTCGTAGACGGCGCGGTGCGGTTGCTGCCGCTGGTGGTGGTACCAGTACCGGCCCCTGCCCAAGGACTCGGGCTCGTCGCTCCTGCGAGCGATGGCTGAATTCCCGATCGTCCCTGCGCTTGGTCCACCGCGGGCGAATACTGCAGCTCTCGAATACCGACACTCCACCAGTGCGCCCGCGCCACGGCCGAAGCGGTCATCGGCGGGGTGACCGGGGCCTTGACATCACCGAGCACCCTGCTCCTGGCCCGGTATGACGCATCCGGACGCCTACGGCTGGTCGCTCGCACCACGCCCCTTGCCACCGCCGTGCGGCGCTACCGCGGCACCCAGCTGCGTCGCGCCGATCCTGAGCATCCGTGGCACGGACGCAGCTTCAGCGCCGGCTGGGGAGCCCGCGGCGCACTCGAGTACTACCCCGCGCAGCCCGACGTCGTGGTGGAAGTGCTCGCGGACACCGCAATCAACGAGGGCCGTTACCGGCACCCCGTGCAGTTCCTGCGGACTCGTGACGATCTTGCCCCTGATCGCCTGCCCGTCTTCGGCACCTGAGCGTCGGCTGCCCCGGTAACTAGTAGATTGTCGCAGCTAATTTCTGGGGTAGAGGTGGCGCAGTTTGATGCGTGCGTCGTGGTTGGTGAACTGCCAGTCCACCTGACGCTGGT